>DATKLC010000034.1:0-3825 GCA_035542635.1 Candidatus Krumholzibacteriaceae bacterium
GGTCTTGGAATGTTTGTTCTCGGAAGATAAACGTCGCCCTTTCCCTCAGGCGGCACCAATGGATAGCGGGGGTTTCTATGGCGATAATACCGAAGGTAAAACCAGTAAAAGTCAATGCCCATAACAGCCGAGATGGCGGCGATCATCCAAACGTTGAGTAGAAGTATGGCGCTGGCGAGTCCAAACACGCAAACCAACAGAATCAACACAAACCATACCGTTAAGACTCGTTTCCTCTCTCGGCTCATCTCTCTGGTTCGCCCAAAAGTATTGCTTGTCAACGTAGTTATTACATTTTTTGGCTATGCAACCTGATCTCTGTCAGGTGAGATTATGTTTCTTTAGGAGTTCTTCCACAGGGCTTTGGTTCAGATGTAAGCCGAGTTTCGTGTGTTCTACGCCTAAAGCTACGCCCAACAATTGCGTATAATAGAATACTGGAAGCTTCAGTTTGCCGCCCACAGTCGTTGCCGCAGCCTCCTGCTTATAATCATACATCAAGTGGCACTCTGGACAAGAAACAACCAACCCATCCACGCCATAATCCTGCAAAGCCTTTATTTTTGCACCAGCCAAGCTCAACGCCGCATCCTGATGCGTAGGCAATAACGCCGACCCGCAACAGTCCAGTTTCTCGCTGTAGTCGATGGTTTCTGCCCCTAAAACCTGCACGAGTTCATCCAATTTCCTTGGCGCTTCTGGATTGTCCACTCTTCCAATCTCGCTTGGACGAAGGATTTGGCAGCCCGGATGCGTGGCGAGTTTGAAGCCGTTCAACGGCGTTTTGATTTTTTGCTTAATTTTCTCTGGTTTAACTTTATCGTGTAGCAGGTCTATGGTATGCCAAACATGAACATCGTCAGAATAGGTTAAGCCTTCCTCGTCGAGCAAAGTTTGGACTTTACCTCGCATTTGCAGATCGTTTTGAAGTCTGTACTTTGCTTCCGAAAGCGTCAGATGACATCGGTTGCATGGAACCAGCAGGTCAGTCAAACCTGTTTCGTTTGCCAATGCCAATGTTCTCGCGGAAAGATAGGTTACAGTCGTGTCATTCACGCTTTTAATCGGGTCTCCGCAGCAGGATGCTCCTTTCAAATCTGTAAGTTCCACACCCAGTTTGGGCATGACTTCGCGCAGTGACATTTCATACGCGTAATGCTCGGTCAGGATTCTGCAGCCCCAGAAAACTGCTACCTTCACAGTTAAGCGCCTCCTAGGGCTTTCATGAAAATTTCCTTAAACTTGTCACCTGGAAGTACCATTTTTGACAGTCCCAAGCCATCACGGTCATAAGTTTCCATTTTTCGTGTAGTAACCTTCTGCACACTCTGCAGCAGACCGGTTTCCAGTATTTGGCCAACTGCTTTCATGTAAAACTCTGGAACTTTTGCCTCGCGCTCCACGATGACATTCCTAATAGCCATGATCAAATCATACGGCGAAGCTCTTTGTGGACATCTTTCCTTGCATTTTAGGCAGGTTGCGCAGGTCCAGACAATGTCTGAGGCTAAGAGTTCGTCTACAAAGCCAAACTTGACCAAGTCTACGATTTCGTGCGGTTTGAGCTCCAACAGCTTGAGCGACGTACATCCACTAGTGCACCGCATACACTGGAAACAATCTACAGGCTTGGCCTTCCACACTTTGCATAGAGTTTTCAGCCTAAGCTCGGCAGCCGGCTTCGCCATGGTCATTAAATCTTTTAAGCTCACTGGACAACCTCCGTCAAAAACAGGCGGCTTTCACCTGTTCCGCAAGCTGTTTGTCCGTGAAGTGTTTCATCTTTATCGCTCCCGTCGGACACGCAGTGCTACAAGCACCACATCCTTGGCAGACAGCCTCGAGTATCTCCGCGACCGTTTTCTCTTTACCATTAACCTTCTCTGTTTTCAATTGAACCGCCTCGAACGGGCACACAGCCTTGCAAATAGCGCATCCACTACAGAGGTCGCTGTCGACTTCGCCCATCAAAGGCTCGATTTCAATCTCGCCCTTGGCTAACATGTCAGCGGCTTTCATCGCTGCGCCGCTAGCCTGCGCCACAGTGTCAGGAATGTCCTTCGGTCCTTGACAAGCACCCGCTAAAAAGATTCCAGCGATGGGTGTGTCGAAAGGTCGTAGTTTTGGGTGAGTTTCCAAGAAGAATCCATCGGCACTTCTGGGCACATGCAGTACAGCTTGCAGCTTGTCAAAATCTGGACTTTTATTCAAACCGGCGGCGAGCACTATGAGGTCGGCGTTCACTTGAAGCAACTTGTTGGTGCCCGAATCGTAAACGTCGAAGTACAACGACTTATCCCTTGCCAGCCTTACCTCCGAGGGCAGCCCATGGATAAACTCCACGCCCATATCTCGGGCGCGTTTGTAGAACTCTTCAAAACCTTTACCAAACGCCCGCATGTCATTAAAGCACACGTAAACGTCCACGCTTTCGCCGAGTTTTTCTTTCACCAGAATCGCCTGCTTTAACGAAGCCATGCATCCGACGCGGCAACAGTGTTCGTTGAACCTCGCGTCTCTGCTTCCCACACACTGGATAAACGCCACGCTTTTGGGCACCTTATCGGTCACTGGGCTCTTAATCTTACCCTCTGTGGGTCCCGCTGCGTTGGAGATTCTCTCAAACTCCATGTTGGTAATCACGTTTCCATAACGGCCATAGCCCAGCTCAGGCACCAGATTCGCGTCAAAGAGGTTACAGCCGACAGTCAGTATAATGCCACCCACTTCGAGCTTTATGCGTTCTTCCTGCTGCTCATGGTCGATGGCGCCTCGTTCGCACACGCCCTCGCACGCCATGCAGTTGATACATACTTTCCTGTCAATCGTGTAAGAGTTGGGAATAGCCTGTGGAAAAGGTCTGTAGATGGCTTTACGTGTCTTCAAGCCCATGTCAAACTCGTTCGGCGCCGTCGCTGGACATACTTTCTCACATTCGCCGCAGCTCGTACATTTCTTTTCATCCACGTAGCGTGGTTGTTTGAGCACGGTGACTTCATAGTTGCCCACGTAACCGTTCACGTTTTCCACTTCTGCGAGCGTGATTAATTCGATGTTCGGATGCTTCCCAACATCTGCCATTTTAGGCGTCAAAATACACGCGCTGCAATCCAGAGTTGGAAATGTTTTGTCCAACTGCGCCATTTTTCCGCCAATGGAAGCCGTTTTCTCAACCAAATACACCTTAAAATCAACATCCGCCAAATCCAGCGCTGCTTGGATGCCTGCGATTCCACCGCCTATAATGAGTACGCTTTTTTTAGCCTCAATCTTGCCCCTCTTCAACGGTTCCAGAAAAGTCGCCCTTGCCACGCCCATTCTAACGAGCGCCTTTGCCTTTTCCGTGGCTTTCTCATGTTCCTCACTGTGGCACCATGAACACTGCTCGCGCAGGTTGACCATTTCCAAAAGATACGGATTCAAACCCGCCTGCTGCACGGCTTTTCGGAAAGTTTCTTCGTGCATCCTTGGCGAGCACGCGGCTATGACTATTCGGTCTAGTTTATGTTTTTTGATGTCTTCTTTTATCATTTCTTGCCCCGGGTCGGAACAAGTGTAAACGTAATCTTTCGCCACGATGACGCTTGGCAGTTTTTCTGCGTCTTCGACAACCGCTTTCACGTCTACGGTTCCAGCTATGTTTAGCCCGCAATGGCACACGTAGACGCCTACTCGCGCCAAACGAAACCGTTCTCCTAAACGCCTAGAACAATTACGGACTTCATCCTTCCTTATTTATATTTTCAAAAATCAGTCTAAACAGCAAATGCAACAAGCTTTTTCAGATTAAGCTCTGCCAAAACTGCTGAGGTTCCACAATCGTTC
>DATKLC010000035.1:0-10637 GCA_035542635.1 Candidatus Krumholzibacteriaceae bacterium
AGGAATCACCTGGACGCCACCAAAGTACAAGCAGAGAGACATCGAGCCTTTCATACCCGATGAATCAGAGTTAGACGCATTAATCGCTGGCTGCCGGAGCAAGAGAATGGCGACGTACCTTCAAAGCCTCAAAGAAACGTACGGCGACCCCTCAGAAGTACTAAGGCTAAGATGGATCGACATCACAAACAACGTCGTAACAATCGCCATGCCAGTGAAGAACCACCTGACGCGACAAATTGAAGTCTCACAAAAGCTCCTTTCAATGCTCGCTAACCTTCCTAAGACCGCAGAGCGAATCTTCCCAGTGCCATATGCAAACATGCTCGCTTGTTTCGTCTCAGCCCGAAAGAGAACAGCTGCCAACCTTCAAAACCCAAGATTGCTGAAAATCACCCTGACAGGCTTCAGACATTGGGGCGGAACGATGTTAGCCTATTACACCAACGGAAATGTTCTGACCGTCAAGAAGCTGCTCGGACATAGACGCGTCGAGAGCACGATGAAATACATAGGGAGAATTCACTTTAAAGACGACCGATTCGAGATAGCCACAGCCACGACGGACGAAGAGATCAAGCAGCTAGGCGCCTCAGGCTACGAGAAGTACGATGAACACAATGGCATCCACTTCTACCGAAAACCGAAAAGGTTCAAAGTCTAACCCCAAAATATGTGTATAAAACGCTGAGTTATTGGTCGAAAGATATTTACACCTTTACAGACTTCTTAGTAGAAATCAAAACCAATAAAAAAGAGGGAAATTCATGGACAAGAGCATTATAGACTATTGTTTGGAATACGCCAAAAGCAAAAAAATCGACTATGCTGAAACAAAAGCGCATGATACGAACGCGGAAAACATGATGCTGAAAAACGGCAACCTCGAGGCTTATGCGGTGGCATTGGACAGCGGATTCTATGTGAGAATTCTTGCCGATGGAGGCTTAGGCTTCGCCTCGTCGAATAAGTGGACGAAGCAGGAAGCAGAAAAAACAGTAAACACAGCTTATAAGATGGCCAAGAGCGCTAAGCGCAAAGACAAGATAAAATTCGTTGAAGAAAAAGCCGTCAAAACCACGTGGGAAGTTAAACAGAAAAAGAAAATCGAAAACGTATCCTCGGAAGACAAGATAAACAAACTGTTAGAAATCGACAAGGCAATAATGTCACAGAAAGCCACCGTAGCCGCCAGAATGCTCGTGCTTAACATCTTCTCAGCAGACAAGTACTTCGTAAACACCGAGGGCTCAGTCATCTCATCATTCGTGCCAAGAGTTAACTTCCAAGCCTTTGGTATCACCGTGGTTGACCAAGGCAAAATGGAACAATTAACTTTCAAAGAATACGGCTACAGCGGAGGCTGGGAAGCCTTCGACGTCTGGAAACTCGAAGAAGCGATGGCTAAAGAAGTCCAAGTCCTACAGCGTGTGCTCAGAGAAGGTAAACCTGTCAAACCAGGCAAAATGGATCTCGTCTGCGGACCCGAAGTCGCAGGCATAGCGAGTCACGAAAGTTGCGGACACCCGATGGAAGCCGACAGAATTCTAGGACGCGAAATGAGCCAAGCAGGACGCTCATTCGTTTACCAAGGCGGACCATACTGGATAGGCACCAGAATAGGCTCTGACAAGGTCACGATTATCGACGACCCAACAGTAGAGAACAGCTATGGCTATTACTTGTACGATGACGAGGGCATCAAAGCCCGACCGCGCTACCTGTACAAAAAAGGCTTGATCAACGAATTCCTCCAAAACCGTGAAACCGCAGCCAAACTAGGCACAAGAAGCAACGGTGCATCACGGTCGATGAACTACGACCGAGAACCCATAGTGCGCATGGCAAACACCTACCTGCAACCAGGCAACATGAGTGAAAAGGAAGTCTTCGAAGACGTCAAAAACGGCGTTTACATGCACAGCTTTACTGAATGGAACATCGACGACGTAAGGTTCAACCAGCGTTACATCGGAAGAGAGGCTTACTTCATAGAAAACGGCGAACTCAAAGGACCCGTTGCGAGACCTGTGATCGAAACCAGTACACTGAACTTCTGGATGGCAGTCGACGCCGTTTCAAAGAAAATCGACTTCGTGAGCGCCACGTGTGGAAAAGGTGACCCAAGCCAAGGTGCACCAGTTTATACTGGTGGTCCATTGTGCCGACTAAAAGGGGTGTTCATCAAATGAGCGAGGCAATAACAAAGACCGAAGCCATCGTTAAGAAAGGCAAGGCATTAGGCGCAGACGAAGTAGTGGCCAGCACGGTATTCGGTGAGTACAGACAGTCGAGGTTCAGCAATAATCAGGTGGACATCGGCGTGGCATGGGACGATTACACCACAGGCGTGCTACTGACGTGGAAGAAACGCATAGTTGCCACTCAAATCAAGAACTTCCAAAACGTAGACCCAGCAATGGAACGCCTGTTCAAACTCGCCAAGGTTTCGAAGGAAAACCCCATGTACGGTGGAATCGCACAGGGCAAATTCAAGTACGCGAAGCCTATGGGCGACAAAGCCGTTAGAGACATCGAAGACCCATCGGGCTACATCTATGAAGCCATCGAAGCCGCACAGAAAGAAGTGGGCAAAGACATCGACAGCGGTGGAATTCTTTTCACAAAGTACGAACAAATCTTCCAAGTCTCCTCAGAAGGCCCAGAAGGAATAGATGAAAGATCAGCCATTGAACTGTCCATACGCGCGTTTTCGCAGAGAGACGCCTCAGGACACGGCGTGGAATGCAGCTCTTCACTTAACGGATTCAAACCCTCACGGGCTGGAGAAAAAGCAGGCGAAATCGCGAAGATGGTTAAAAACCCGAAACCTGGCAAGGCGGGCAAGTTCGACGTAATCTTTGACCCGTTGTTCTTCGGCTCTGTCATCGGCACTTATGGGTTTATGGGCTCCGCTTTCTACGTGATGGCTAGAATGTCAGTGTTCGCCGACAAACTCGGCAAGAAAGTTGGTCCTGAAATAGTGACCATACGCGACAACCCAGGAAAGCAGTCAGTTTACAACCGCATCTTCGACGACGAGGGTGTGCCTGTGAAAGAAACCGTCTTCATAGACAAAGGCACACTGAAGACCTATTTCCACAACACGACCACGGCTAAACTCTTCAAAACCAAGACCACGGGTCACGCTGGCATTGTTTCGCCTATGCCTTGGAGTCTCGAGTTGGACCCGGGCGACATGACAAAAGATGAATTGTTCAAAGGCCTCAAAAGAGGCTTGTACCTCACGAACACATGGTACACACGTTTCCAGAACTATGCAACGGGCGATTTCTCAACCATACCACGCGACGGCATCTTCCTCATCGAAAACGGCGAAGTGAAGGAATCGTGGAAGGAAATCCGTCTCAGCGACAACGTGCTTAACTTGTTAGCAAACTTTGCTGGAATCTCCAAGGAACGACAACAGGTGCACTGGTGGCTCGAAGCAGAACCACCTTCCATGTCGCCATACGTGCTTGCCAGGAACGTACAGATAACCCGCCCAGAGTAGCCAAAGAGGCTACTATTCCCTTTTCTTTTTTAGTGTTTTTTGGTTATTATTCGCCGTATAAAGTAGGCTAGGATTATTATCAAAGCTACGAGGGCTGATGCGCTGGAAGCGATGATGATTACTATATCATCTGTCTCCATTATGAACGCTATTGACACTGCAAAGAGAAACACGCCGATGAAAAGACTCGCGTTGCTTCGTAAGAATCCAGAAAATTCTTCGCGAACGACTCTAAAGTATCTGGTTAGCAAAATCATTACTGACACGAGTGCCAAGAATATGATTACCACTGTATAAGTAAGGTGGGTCCAATAATCACCCAACGTGAGCAGAAGTCCGACCTCATCGCCTATCAAGCCTCCACCAGCGCCGAAAAGGATGGCTGCGACACGACTGATACTTTCATTCTCATAGCCAATTCCCAACCAACCGCCTACTGCAAGCATGGCTATCCCGTACCAGAAGTGGTGAATATGTAAGCCGCCGCCGATAAGAACAGTGTCAGGAAAGAATGTGGTGAATGTTCTGGCTATGATGAAAGAAACTATGAAGGAAATCAGAGCTAATATCGAAAGGTTAGGTTTCGTCTTTACCTGTTCGCGAGCGGATATTTCGTTTGCACGCTCCAGTGTGTCAGTAGGCATTTTATTTATCAAGATATTTGAAGGCTGCTATGCGTTCTTCTCTTTCTTTTTTGTGGTTCAGGTAAATGGGGCATCTTTGTTGAACGCACTGTTTGGTGAAGAATTCGCTCCAGTAGCTTCTTTCGTCGAAGGTGCAGGCATTGGCGATGGGTCGCCAGTTGAACCGCCAACAAGTGACCTTCGCCATGAACGCGGGACACGGGTCACACTTTCTCGGTTCAACGCCACAGCCAGGGTTGACTATCCAGCAGAGGTCTTTTTCTTCCATTTGGGCGTTCTCCCAAAAAGGAATTCGGTTGATTGGAGTATTTAAATTAACGTGTTAAAAAGGTTAATTTCGGCGCTCTCGCTTATAATAGCAGGAAGGGAGAAATGTCAGCCATAGTGTCTCTCGGCTCATTAGGCGCCGCTGGTTTTCTCGTAGGTTATGCCATAAAAAAACTCGTCAAACTCTTCCTTTTTCTCGTAGGCCTGTTTCTTTTGGCGCTCGTAAGCTTGGAATATATAGGTGCAATAAAGATTTACTATGATAAACTCGGCGAAGCACTGCTTAACGCCTTAGCGAGTCTTGAAGGATTCTTGCCCCAAATCCTGCCCGTGCTGTCTGGCTTGTTCTATTCTCTTAGTTTCGGCGCAGGCTTCTTGTTAGGCTTATTAAAAGGATAAAACGTGGAGAAAAAAGAGAAAAATGGTAACAGCAGAAGCAGAACGCCCAAAGAAACCCAAACTGCCCAAGAAACGATTCCTCAAAAAGCGAGTGAAACGGAAATAAGCCTAGGCTTCAAAACAAACCTAAAATAGAACGTTTTGCACGTATATTTTTTCCTCGTAAGCCTCATGGAGAAAGTCCCGTTTGAATCATAGCCCTGATGCTTTCATTAGTCTCAATCCGAATCCACTTGTCTCGCATTTGGGAAAACTGCCCAAGGATTTCACAAGAGAAGACCTGATTAAATTTGTTAAAGACAGAGAAGTGAGAATGATAAACCTCTGTCACGTTGCTGAAGACGGCAGGCTTAAGACGTTAAACTTCGCCATCGGCAACGAGGCACATCTGAACGAAATCCTAGACGTGGGCGAGCGGGTGGACGGCTCAAGTCTCTTCTCCTACATCGACCACACCAAAAGTGACATCAGAGTAAAGCCAAAAATTAACAAAGCCTTCCTGAACCCTTTCAACGCAATTCCCACTCTGAACGTCATGTGCGGCTATCTTGACGAGAAGGGCATGCCGCTAGATATCTCGCCTGAGAACATATTAAGAAAAGCGCAGGAGAGACTGTTGAACAACACGGGCGTGACGCTGAAGGTTCTTTGCGAACTCGAATTCTACATAATCTCGCAGAAAGAGAGAAACGCTTTGTATCCCGGTATGCCGCAGAGAAATTATCAGGAATCATCGCCCTTTGTGAAGTTTGAGCAGTTGCGGAACGAGGTCTTAACCACTCTTGCAGCCGTTGGCATTCCCGTGAAGTATGGGCATTCCGAAGTAGGTGTGGTTGAAACAGAGAACAGCCTCGCGGAGCAGCACGAGGTTGAGCTTCAACTAGAATCACCCGAAGACATGGCGGATCACATCTCAACAGCCAAGTGGGTCATAAGAAACATTGGCGCCAAGCATAGTGTGGAGATTAGTTTCGCTCCAAAAATAGCCCTAGCTCATGCTGGCAATGGTATGCACGTGCACATTGTTGGCATAAAAAACGATGAGAGCATAATGACCGACGCCGATGAACGTTTGAGTGATGACGCCAAGGCGATGATTGGCGGGGTGCTGAGGTTCGCGCCCACTCTGACAGCATTTGGCAATACAGTGCCGACATCGTATCTGCGGCTTGTTCCTGAGCAAGAGGCACCGACGAGTGTTTACTGGGGCTATAGAAACCGTGAAGCATTAATTAGGGTGCCTTTGGGCTGGTGTTTTGAAGAAAATGGAGAACGCAAGTGCACACAGACTTTTGAGTTGAGGCTTTCTGATGGCTCGGCGAACGTTTACCTTCTTCTCGCAGGAATTCTCTTGGCGGCTGATTATGGCTTGTCGAATAGAGAAAAAGCATTGCAGATTGCCGACGAACTGCTCATGGAGGGAACTGGCTTCAAGAAAGATAGCATGAAGGCTTTGCCACAGTCTTGTTATCAGTCGGCTAAACTGCTCGAAAAGCACAGGGAGTATTATGAGAAGGGAAACGTGTTTCCGAAAAGAGTAATTGAAGGCGTCGTTCAGCGGTTGAAGAGTTACGATGACAAGAACCTGAACGAAGTGTTGCACAACGACAATGAGAAGACAGAGCAGTTTATCAGGAAATTCATTCACTGTGGATAATAGGCTGAGGTTAAGCGTTGACCATTTTCCAGATGGCTTTTTTCATTTCCTCGCCGTGTTTTGCTCCGTAGTATGTTCCTGCGATTTTGCCCGCAAATGGAAGGGCTGCTTGTTTGATAAGCTTGTTAAGTATAGGATTGTGGATTCTGCTTTCTAGGAAAGTGTCTCTCCAGATTCTGGTATTGTATTCCCAGCATCGAGTGATGAATTCCCAACGAGCTTTTGTGAGCGAATCGATTTCTGCCCCGCGCTTGTTCATCAGCAAACAGTTTTCCAACGGGACGAAAAGCAAGGGAACATAAAACGCTTGGTAGTCCCTTAGGTCGTCCATCAACTCGAGAGTTTCGATAACGTCTTGCTCATTCTCATCTGGGAGACCGACTATGAGCGTGGCGAGTGGATACCAGTCGTTGTCGTTCAGTATTCCGAAGGCTTGACTTACAATCTCTTTCCACTGCTCGGGTTTGAAGGGAAGCATTTTTCCAGCCATATACTTTCGCATGAGCTTAACGCTTCCTGTTTCCACGCCAGTTTCAGAAGTCACTATAGGCTTTTTTTCGTGAACGTACCAATGATAGTCTATCAGGATTTCTGCCATTTCTTCAATCATGTCAGGAGCATGAACAACTGGCGCTAGGGACATGTGCGATGGTTGGATGGCTTTAACTCCGGGGTGTGCTGCTACACTTTTTATGAGTTTTATGACTGCTTCCTTGTTTGGGATGAATTGTTTGTTTTTTGCGCCGTAGAGGAATACGTCTTCCGTAACCAAAGTAACGTGTTCACTGCCTTCGCGAATTGTTAATTCCACTTCCTTCATTACCCTTTCCAGAGGTATGTCGCTTTTTCTCTGCATAGTCGGTGTGCAGAACTGACAGTTTCGTCCGCAGCCTTTAGAAATCTCCACGCATCCGTGAATCGCAGCATGCCTAATCATCGGCACCTCTGCATTCTCTGCGTTTTTCTCAACACGCATCATACGTGGAAGAGGCTCGTCATTGACTGCCTTCTTGAAAATCTCAGCGATAGCCTCTTCGTTTTGACCGATGAAAACACAGTCCACGCCGTATCTGTCTGCCATTTTTTTGCGTTCGAGTTGCCAAGCGCCAAAACCTCCCACAATCACTTTGGGCCTGTAAGTTCGAATGCTTCGATGCTTCACGGCTGCTCTGAACTCGATGGCGTTCATGGATTCGCCCCCGCCTACGATTGAAGAATAAGTCTTGCTCACGTACCCCATTCCAGTAGGGTCCATGGAAGATATGCCCACCGCTTTAGTCTCGGGACCTACAAAAGTGTCCAAGTCGGAGGGGTGAACCACCGCCACCTCAGACGTGCTAAAACCATTTTCTAATAGAACAGCCTCAACCTTTCTCAGACCATACGGCGCATACTTAGCCCTTCCATCGCTATCACGTTCCACTGGTGGATACAATTTTCTCCTGAGAAGCCACAGAGGCAAGGGACCCTTAGCGAATCCAGCTACAAACGCGATAAAGGGGCTGTTATAGAAATCGCTCATCTCGGTGGCTGAAGCCGTCAATATTATTTTTATGCCTTGTTTCCTCGCCATATTCCCTTCACTTTTAAGATGGCGAAAAGCACGCTTTACTGACTTTTAACAATTGTTGTCTGCTGGGCACCGTTGTACGTCGCCGTGACTGAATAGAACTCGGAGTGAGGCTCAAATAACACTTGAAGAGTGAACGAGCAACAGTCACACTCTCGGTGTATAAGCGATTTTGAATTTCCATGGACTCTTCAGTTTCTCTTCTTGAACGCCCACTTCAAGTAATTTCTTTTCCAAGTTGTTGACTAATTCATTGATTATGTGCTGCTTAGTTTCCAGTTCCTTTGTAGTCCAACTCTTTACGGTGAGAACCTTGCGGAGGTTCCCTTCATAGCTTTCTGGTTTATAGGATAGTTTGTCTAGTTCCTTAAGCCTCCATTTTCGGTATGGCACAAAACTGTTGTTCAAAATAAAGATCAGAGAAGTGTAGTATTCCATTGCCTGGTTAAAGTATAATTGTGCTGTTAACAGATCCCTTCTCTGGATGGCTTTTCCAGAATCGTATGGAGCACTTCCTGTCGCAAGGTACCAGTAGATAAAGAGTTTTTCGAACCAGATTGCCTCTGGGTATTGGCGATAGTTTGCTAAGAGTTTTTCAACTCTCTTTTCCGTGTCAAGTAGGATTTTTGATTTGGAGTACACCCAAAGGGACACATCATCCTTCCAACCCTTCAACTCATCCTCAAGCTCATCCAACGTGATCCATTCCCACCAGACATTCACATTATGGTATTGCTCGGACTCGCAAGACTCCCCCTTTTGACTGCATAAGCCATGAGCAGCAATGATTTCGAGATCAATGTCAGATAACTCATCCACATAGCCAAGCGCAGCTGAACCAGTCAATAAAACTCCCAAAACACCTTTCATTTTCTTGAATCGAACATCAACAAAGTCTTTAGCAGAGCCAAACACTTTCAACTCAGCTCACCTGCAAATAAAGAAAGTAAGGAGATTCTATAATCTCTTAAACCTTTGCAGACCACTCCAGAAAGATAACAACTTCACACAACCATCTAATGGCGACGTACACCTTAGCCCAAAAAATGCCAAAGAATGCCACGCATATTTGTATCATACAGTGAACTAGAGCCTAGAGATGTGTGCGCACTCGCAACCAAGAAACTCTCGAAAAGAGGCTTTTTTTCTGTTTTAAACTGGAGTTTATGTGGAATTCGGATTCGGAGTTCATAATTTATTTATCTCCTCCAGAACCCATTTTGAATGCAACGGAGAATGAAAATAAATGCCAATAGAACAAATCAGCGTAAAGGATAAACAGGAACTGGAAAAAATCGCCACTGAAGAGATAAACGCTATCGAAACTGGCTTGACTGTCATATACAACCACATCAAAATCGACCCCAAAACAAACCTTGACATCCTATGCCGCGACACTGAAGGCCGCTTAGTAGTCATGCAGCTGAGCACAGCAGAAGATGACAACATGTTCTTCGAGGGTTTAAGATGCCTCAACTACATCGACACGGTAAAACCAATGCTCAAAGCCGCCTATAGCCAAGCAAAAATCGACGAAACCGCAACACCGCGTCTCATACTCTTGGCGCCAAGCTTCTCGCACAACCTACGCAACGTGGTCGAAAACACCAACGTAATCGAAGTGGACCTATATGAATGGGATTACCTACAAATCGGCGACAAACAAGGCTTGTATGCACATCCAGTGTTCGTGAAGAAAACACGTCCAAAAGCCGCATTTGACGAAGAGAAACCGAAGAAAACAGAAAGGAAAGCCAAATCACAACCAATAGAGCCCCTGCCAACCAAGAAAAGGGAGGAACCAGAACCAGCGTCGCCAGAACCACCAGCCATGGTAATTCCACCGAAAGAAGCCACAACTGAAGTTGCGACAAAGAAGAACGAAAAAGAAAAGAAGAAATCCATCTTCTCACTCTAAAAACAATCTCTTCCACCACTCTTTTCAGCCAATATGCGTTATTTTTCCTTGTTTTCCCAAAATAGAGTCTGAATACTGATTTTTCCTTCATAGAGCTTATTTCCGCATTCTTGTGAGGACAATGTGTGGAGAGAGAGCATGCGAATATGTTATGAATGCGGCAAAGAAATCCAGAATCAGGCAGAAATGGTGCTTAAGGAATTCCGAGTTGCGGATTGGGGCGTCAGATGGATAAAACCGTTTCATACTAAGTGCTGGCAGAAACGCCAAAAAACTCAAAGAAAAAATTATTCTAAAATATGCTTCGCCGTGCTATCAGTCTTGACTTGCATTATTGTTTCCTATATCGCTTTAATCTTACTCTAAACTCTACTCGCCGTCTCAGGGATCACGTTTGAACATGCCAGATTAACCGTCTCTTTCGTAGTGCCAGATTGCATGGCTTCGTAAATCTGCAGTGTCTGCTCGGCTGCTTTCCGCCACGTGAAATACTGAACAACCCGCTTTCGCCCGTTCTGCCCCCAACGCTTAGCCCTTTCCTCGTCTTTCAGAACTTCTTTGATACCCCATGCTATATCGGCAGAGTCATTTCCATTAATATGAATCCCATTCTGGTCTGGCCCTGACGAAAGCACCTGTTCCCTGAAGCCGACCACTCCTTGAGCGCC
>DATKLC010000036.1:0-3935 GCA_035542635.1 Candidatus Krumholzibacteriaceae bacterium
CGACTTGACTGTGTTCTTGGTCCCTGATGTGGTCCCATTGGAATTCCTCCTGTTCTGCCTGATTTGGCCTGAGCTCGCATCCCTTCCCGAGGAAGCGCGGCCAGTCCCGGAACCGGAGGAAACGGGGTTTTCTTTTCCGAATTTGCGTCCCTCCCTCGATGTCCCGTAATCGCGATCCGCGAGGGCGTTTCTCTGGGAGTTGGCGCTATTCGCGATTGTGAAATTGTCCTCGTTAACTGCGAAAGGAACCCTGGGCGGGAACGATATCCGCTTGACGGCGTAGGCCGTGCCAGGGTCTCCGCCTTCGAACTTGAACGACCGGGACCTCGAGGCATACTCGGTCTCGTCCACGTAGGCCGAGTCGCCCTCGACGGCCCGAGCCGACCTAGCACGTTGCCGGACATCTCCGTCAGCATCCTGCGCGACGCGTCCGGGAGTGGCCTGTGTTCACTCGCCACTGCATCCTGCTTGCTAAGGCAGCCGCCGCTGGCGGGAAATTCGAGGCTCTTATACTTGCTAAAGTCATCCTTGATGAGGGTCTGGAAAGCGTCTTCTTCGTCGCCCTGCGAGATCACGCTCTTGTCCTGGAACTTGATCACTAAGTCATCCAGCCAGAGCTTGAGCGGCGCGTCCGCTCCCACTTACGCGGATCCATCCGAGATCCTGCTGACTCCGGGAGCGGTGTTAAGGTAGCTCTGAATCTTCCCCAGAACAGCCAAGACGAACAACGCTGCGCCAACTCACGCCTTGATTTTTATTCCGAAGTACTCACCTAAAATCTTGGCCATATTTTCGCGGGTGGGCACGAATTCTGTGACAAGAACAGGCCTTTTGCCCTTGGGAGAGATTGCCATTCCGAAGAGGTCATTCGAGTTGAGCTGGAATGAACTGAACTGCCTACTGGGCAGAAGGAATCGCACCCCACTGCTTATGGAGGTTTTTGCCTCTATCCGCATTCTTTTTAGGATTTTGGTTAATTCGACGGAACTGCGCCGGAAACTCGATAGTTCTTGAGCGTCTTTAGCCTTGACCGCGCCCTCGCGCCCGGGCAGTTTCTGATAATCCGCGTCTGATATCGCTAAGAAGGCCACGCCATTTTCAGGTACGATCACAGGCAGATGGCTAAAATCAAGCTGCGCTGATACGTAGTGCTTGAACTCCCGCTCGAAACTAGAATTCCCCAAAGCTTCTACGGCGCTCCGAAAGTCCACAGGATCACCCGGAATCAATGACGCCACGACCTCCTTCCAATTAACACGCTTCTTCAGGTCCCGAATAAGAACTTTGGATTGTGTGCTGAAGAGTCGAGCATACCAACTACTAGTGATTTCTGAATAAATACCGTTTGTATGCTGGAGCAAGAAGACTAAGATGGACGCCTTAGCACAATTGATTGTTTTAAAATGTTGATCTAGGAAATTAGAGAGTGCAACTTCCCTTACGCCATTCTTGATCTCAAGATAGGACTCGTAAATTTCAAAATAGGGCCCCAGATTAGGAATGTCTTGAATTTCGCTAAAATAATGGACCGGGTCGCCTAAAAAGTGAAGGAACTTCTCTAGGTCTCTTTCGGTATAATGCTTGTAGAAATCATTGCCCTTTAAGAATTGCCCCATCTCCTTGAGCGTATCTCGAACTTCAAAGGAGCCTTCTTGGCAAATTCCTCTTTGAGAAAGAGGACAGGAAATAAAGAGGGATACCAAAACGGCGCTAATTATCCTGGTTTTTTCGTTCATCGTTTCCTCATAACTTCCACGTCGTAGGGGGTGGCAAGGGCGTTTCGATTAGTTATGCTACAACGCCCTCAGCGGGCTTTCTCGATAAGGACTTCCTCAACATGTCGACCCAAGCCACGTCAGCCCATGTGTCGTACACTCGAATTTTCGTCATCCTATCACCCGCGAAGTGCCATAGCAGCGCATTCGCCATTGCCGCATTCTCAGTTCTTATACACCCATTAGTCATAATGTCCCACGCGCGGCCTGCATGGACTCCACATGAGTCTGTCCCCTCGAAAGAGATAAAGCCTAGTGGACCTATGGCTGGATCACCACTTGTATTGGCCAAGAAACCGGCGAAAGCCCAATCGCCATTAGGAAACGGCGTATGTCCTGGAGCCGTGCTGTTTTTTGCATTCCAAGATCCGAGAAGCCTATTATCAGAACTAAACAGATAGATCTTCGATTCAGAGCGGATAAATACTAGATATTCTTTGCCGTCCGGGTCTATGTAGATAATGGGATTATTTCCACAGTATGAATATGGGTTCCAACGTTGAGCATTTCCAATTGCTTCTTGGCCAAGCACGGGATTCACCGAAATAAACCTATACTGGCTCCTGTCATAATATCTCGCGCCGAAATAATCGAGGTCTGATTCCCCGTCAGGCTCTTTGTCTTCGCTCTCCAATCAGTTTGATTAAGTGCCGATCAAGAAAATAATACCAGAACGCCAATAGTGCGGAAACGAGATAGCTGATAAGAAAGTATGTCGCTCCTTGTCCAAGGCCTGGGACTTTACTTGCTATAGGAAGATCCATAAGAACAACGACTGCACCCATATAGTGAACAATCTCTGGAACATAAGCGAAACTCCGCTTGCCAGACTGGCTTAGCAGTATTGTGAAGATCGCACGAACTAGCTGATATAGGAAAAACAAGGCAGAAAATACGAGCAGCAGTAGCACCGTTTCGTTCTTCCCTATTGAAAGGAGACGTATAGCAGGTCGTATAAGAAGAGCAGTCCATGAGCTAAGGACGGCAATAGGCACGTATGATCCGTCTCCTGCGCCAGCGAAAAAATACATAACCAGCAGCGATAGCGCCCAGTACCCCAAGAATGCATGGAGCCACTTGCGCATGTCGTGTCTATCGACCGGAAGCAATACTCACCTCTCTCACGCCGGTTCTTCTATACATAGCGGTTAACTCACTCTTATATAAATAGAAGGCTCTTGGTCTTTTAGGTTGCACCGTAAACATCGTGCCTTGGGCCCTCCCAATTCGAACGTTAACGCCCCCTATTGCTTACTTACATAAGCCACTATGCTAGCCGCCAAGTCTGCGACAGCTTCCCAAAGCCTCTGTTCAAAATCCTCAATAAGTGTTAGGGTTTCCCACACCATTTTCATTGTCACGGCCCAATCATAGGCCGGATCATCCACCGCCAGATTGGACACGTGGGTAGAATCATAACCGGCATGGGAATATGAGTCCTGAATCACATGGAGGTATTTCCCAAATTCTTTGGGATCAAGCGTAGTCCTACAGATGATTCTCGCGTTTTCAAGCTCAAGTTTAGTGGGGAAATGCCAGTACCTCCTTAAATCAGCGCTAAAGAACCCTGCCCATGTGGAAGCTGTCCAAAAATTATTATCGACGCTCATGTCAGCTTCCGCGATAATGCGCGCAAGTCCATCAGAAAGACCGGCGAACTTTGCTATCTTATAAGTATAAGCACCGTGAACTGTGGTCGTCCACCACCTTCCGGTCGGATCGTAGGTCGTCACTGGACTGTTTCCGGCAAGGGAATAAAGATTCCACATCTGCGGCATGTTAACCGCCCTATCTAATATTATGGTCGGATCCACCGAAATAAACCTATACTGGCTCCTGTCATAATATCTTGCCCCAAAGTAATCAAGTTGGGACTCTCCGTCGTGCTCCTTGCCGGAGAACTTGGGCACGGGGTCAAACGTACTGACCCAGGTCTTCTGAATTCCCCCATAGGGATCATGAGCCGCGGCATAGACCACCGCCCCCGTGCCGTCCGTCACAATCCTCGTAGAGTTGATCTGGTCCGAGGTGTAATAGTAGTACTGGGACGAGGCCGGATCGTACTCCGCGATGAGCTGGTTGCCCATGTAGATATAGTCCCTTACGCAAACCCCAGAGGTATTGTACTCGGCGAGGAGCTTCCCATCAAAGGAATAGATG
>DATKLC010000037.1:0-7344 GCA_035542635.1 Candidatus Krumholzibacteriaceae bacterium
AAGATGAGACGTAAAAAGTCCCCCATGGGCGAATTCGCCGCCAGAAACCTACTGGCAAAGCGTAAGGCGAGACGCTGGAAAGACAGATACTACAAACGCCGAATGCTACACTTAGACATAAAAGCAGACCCACTAGCAGGCGCACCAATGGCAAAAGGCATCGTATTAGAAAAAGTAGGCGTAGAAAGCAAACAACCCAACAGCGCCATACGCAAATGCGTACGAACACAACTCATCAAAAACGGCAAACTCATAACCGCATTCCTCCCAGGCGACGGCGCATTAAACCTGGTTGACGAACACGACGAAGTACTCGTGGAAGGAATCGGCGGCTCAAGAGGCGGAGCCATGGGCGACATCCCAGGCGTAAGATGGAAAGTACTCATGGTAAACGGCGTCTCATTAAAGGAATTAGTTTACGGCAGAAAAGAAAAACCCATGCGCTAAACGGGGCACAAAAGATGAGCAAAGAACTCACAGAAATAACACTATGGGGCAAATGGAGCTTCAAAGGCATAGAAGTCAAAGACCAAGGCCTCCAAAGATACATAAGCTTGCATCCAGTTTATCTGCCACACAGCATGGGAAGACACGAACACAAAAGATTCCACAAAGCCGAAGTAAACATAGTAGAACGCCTAGCAAACAACCTCATGCAACCAGGCAAAAACGCAGCCAAAAAAACAAGAACCCTAAACGTCCTCAAAAACGCCTTCGAAATCATCCAACTCAACACAGGCAAAAACCCCATAGAAATTCTGATCAAAGCCGTAGAAAACGCCGCACCATGCGAAGACACCACAAGACTCAGCTACGGCGGCATCGTTTATCTAATGGCCGTCGACATCTCACCACAACGAAGAGTAGACATGGCACTCAGACTAATATGCGAAGGAGCACGCAAAAACGCCTTCAGCAACGCAAAACCCTTAGAAGAATGCCTCGCAGAAGAACTCACACTCGCCGCCAACCAAGACGTAAAAAGCCACGCCGTCTCGAAACGCTATGAAATGGAAAGAGTCGCCTTAGCAAACCGTTAGAATAAGTTTCATTTCGCGTGTATTTCCACAACATCCTTGTCGCCTAAAATGAAGAGAAGCCCAACCTTCTGCGGACTGAAAGCTAACCTTTCAGACCACACGCGCGCACTGGCGAAACGAGTTAGAAAGTCACTGTGTATCAACCTTGCAAGATCCTGAACTGTGGCACCACGTTTTAGAATAAAAGGATTAGGTGACGGTTTCTTTTCACCTGCTTCCTTAGTGTAAACTCTCATTATGTCAAGGGTTTCAAAAAGTGCTCTTCCAAGTTTGTCCAAGCCTTCGCCTGTTCTGCACGAGACCGGAAGCAAACGCATTTGATTATTTATGAATTCCCTGACCTTCCCGAATTGTTCTCCTGCATTTTTGGTGTCCATTTTGTTGACAACTAACAGTACCGGACGATAAACCGTGGCTTCAAAAATAGCATCTTCAATATCTTCAAGCGACGCCTCGCCTTGAATCCTCACTACTGCATCTACGATGCGATAACTTTGCAGTAATTCTTCCACATCTTTCAACGTGCAACCAATCAATCGGCCAAGCAACAGCACTCGTAAGCCTGCGCCACGAAACTTCCGTTCGACATCCACTCTTGCACGAGGCTTTTGGACGGCAATCTTAGCTTTTTCCAGCTCATCTAACAACGTCATCAATTGTACAAGCGAGTCGCATGACGCATCAATCATCAATATTAATCCATCTGCGTTCCGAGCCAGTCCTAAGATTTGTGTTCCCATGCCTTCGCCTTCTGCCGCGCCTTCAGTCAAAGCTGGGGCTTCGATGATTTGGAATTGTATATCCTCGAATGAAAGCATGCCGGGAACGGGTTCGAGTGTTGTGAAGGGATAGTCCCTGATTTCGACTTTGGCGTTTGTTAATGAAGCCAACAGGCTGCTTCGTCCTACCTTCGTTGGGCCTAGTACGACTATTTGGGCTGCGCCTTCTTTTTCGAAGAAAAATTTTGGTCCGCTTGTTCCAGTCCTTTTTCTTTTCTTCTCTTCGAGTTCCTTGCGCAGGGCAGCGATTTGTCTTTTTGTCTGTTTGCAGAGTTTCTCCGTGCCCTTATGCTTTGGAATAAGCGCTAGGAACTCTTGCAGCAGCTTGAATTTTTCCCTAGGTTCCCTTGTGGCTGCAATCTCCTCCCATTTTTTCTTGGCTTCCGCGTTCAGGTTGGTCGGCATCAGACGGCATCTCTATTCATAGTTCATTTTCTAGACTTAATATCTGTTTTGAGAAAGGAGAGCTATGATAAAATTAAAATAAGTGAAAGGACTGAAGGTTAACCGAATTTCACCACAATTGGAGGAAATCAATTAAACATAAAATTTGAGGAGAATAGGAAATGAGCAAACAGGAGAAACCACATCTGAACCTAATAATCATCGGTCACGTGGACCATGGAAAATCCACGACTACAGGACACTTGCTATACCTTGCGGGTGTAGTCGACGAGCGTACGATAAAGGCGTTTGAAGACGAAGCTAAAAAGATGGGCAAAGAAACGTTCAAATTCGCATGGGTTCTGGACAACCTGAAAGAAGAACGCGAAAGAGGTGTAACCATCGACCTTCGGTTCTTGCGTTTCGAGACACCAAAATACTTCTTTACAGTTATCGACGCGCCAGGTCACAGAGACTTCGTGAAGAACATGGTCACAGGCGCGAGTCAAGCAGACGCGGCAATACTCTTTGTATCTTCAAGGAGAGGCGAATTCGAAGCGGGCATCGGTCCGGGAGGACAGACAAGAGAACACGCGTTCCTCGCCTTTACATTGGGCGTACATCAGTTAATCGTCGCGATAAACAAGATGGACGACATTTCGGTGAACTGGAGCGAAGAGAGATACAACGAGATCAAGAACGAAATCTCTCGAATGCTGAAGATGGTGGGCTTCAAGGTTGAAGAGATTCCTTTTGTTCCCGTTTCTGGATGGACTGGCGACAACCTAGTGAAGAAGAGCGACAAGATGCCATGGTACAAAGGACCTACACTGTACGAAGCGTTGGACACGTTTAAGGTGCCAGCTAAGACGCTTAACAAGCCGCTTCGTGTACCAATCCAAGACGTGTACACTATCACTGGCGTTGGAACAGTACCCGTTGGCAGGGTAGAAACAGGCGTACTTAAAGAGGGACAACAGGTTATTTTCATGCCTTCGAACGTGAAGGGCGAAGTCAAAACCATCGAAACGCACCATGTAAAAGTGCCCAAAGCAGAGCCAGGCGACAACATTGGTTTCAACGTGCGAGGTGTTTCGAAACAAGACATCAAACGCGGCGACGTGATGGGACCCGTCGACAATCCACCGACAGTAGCAAAAGAATTCATTGGACAAATAATCATAATCTATCACCCAACTGCGGTTGCTGCTGGTTACACGCCGGTTTTGCACTATCACACTGGACAAGTTGCGTGTAAGTTTACGGAGCTTATCCGAAAACTCGATCCTAGGACTGGGCAGGTTGTTGAGGAGAAGCCTGCGTTCTTGAAGACTGGAGATGGCGCTGTTGTCAGGATGGAGCCGTTACATCCGATTGCTGTCGAAGCATACACGGACTATCCAGAGCTTGGACGCTTCGCCGTCCGAGACATGGGTACTACGGTGGCTGCTGGAGTAATAAAGGAAATTACGAAGAAAGGACCATAAAGGTTCAACCACAATTTTTTTCTTTCTTTTCTTTGTTTTATTTTTGTTTTGTGAGTTTGATTTCAGAGCATATTGCAGACTGAGAAGTAAATTGAAGGCCTCGCGCGGAATCATACAGAGAGGCTAATTGGATTTCCTATCTGATAAAAAATGAGGGGTAAAAGAATACTTCACTGTATTGCTTGTATTGGTTTTTCTGTTTACTTCGCAGAATCCTTAATTCACGATATGTTTGAACGTTACAAAATGGCTAATATACTAGAACTTGTTTCTATGCTATGCCTTTAGAGGATATGCCCCATCCATGCTGATTCAGGAACTCATCCTTGAAAACTTCATGAGCTACGAGTACGCTAGGATACCCTTTAAACAAGGCGTCAACGTCATCTGTGGACCCAATGGTGCAGGTAAATCCAGCATGCTCCTAGGCATATCCGTCGCATTGGGGCAGTCTTACACGGAGCGCTCCAAAAAGCTGAGCAATTTAATCAGATGGAACAAAGATCAAGCCAGAGTCACACTAATTTTGGATAATTCCCAGGAAAAGGGCAAAAGACCCGTGCAGAAAATAAAGAAAGACCAAATTTTTTTGACCAGAACCCTGAGACGCGATGGCAAATATGAATTCGAATTAGATAACCGCGCTGTAACAAAAGCAGATGTGCAGCGTCTTTTGGCCAACTTTGGCATTGACCCAGACAATCTTTTAATTATTATGCATCAGAACATGGTAGAACAGTTCACCGTGTTATCGCCACAGCAGAAGCTTCAGATCGTTGAAGCAGCAGTAGGCTTGGAGAAATATCGCAAGAACGTGTTAGAGGCACAGAAAAAACTTGGCAGAATAATAAGCCAAGAAGACTCGGTCAACAAGCTCTTAGAAAACGCCGCACAGACACTCACCTACTGGCGCGAACAATACGACCGTTTCCAACAAAAGAAACAACTGCAAATGAAACGCCGCCTGCTCGAAAGAGAACTGTCCTGGGCAGAAGTTGCAAAACGCGAAGGCAACTTGAACCGTCTACAAGAGCAGGTTAAACAGGAACAAGACGAGCTCCAGACGGTTCAAAAGGAAATAGGCTCGGTGGAACTGCAGATAAACGATTTCTTGTCAAGAATTACTCAGTACAAGGCTGAATGGAAGAAACTCTTAGATGAACGCCTAGCTCTCGAGCGCGAAAAAACTATACAAGAGATGAACGTTTCCGGCGCCAACGAAACCCTGAACGACATGCAATCTCTGATTGAATCAAGCAAGGAAAAAATGGGCGACTTTCTGAACAGAATCCAACAGTTCGAAACCGCCTTCAGCCAGAGCCGAACAGCAACAAGTGTTACAAGCAGATTGGCTGACATTAAGAAAGCCTACGAGAGCCTAGAAACCACATGGTCGCAGCAGTTTTCTACCAAGAGCCAGAGCTTAAAGCAGCTTGTCGACGACTCCATGTTGCAGCTGCGCACCTTGACCACTCAAATCGCCGAGACAGAGAACAAAACAGCTAAACTAAACTCTGAAATCGACACTGCCACAGACAAAACAGTGGACCTGAAAATCAAAGACGCCATTTTACAGTATCAGAAGGAAAGTACTGAAAAGAGTCTGAAAAAACTGGAAAAAGAAGTCAAAGAAGCTACTTCAGAGCTTGAGGAATTCATAAAGAAAGCCGAAGTCGAGGGTCCAAGGCTTGTATCTATGAAGAGCATAAACGAAATACTCGATGAAATACGTCTTAGCGACGGTTATTTGGCGGCTTTGGCCGATGTTTCTGAGGACATTGAACGCATGTACGAAAACTACTCCAAGCTGTATATGGAGCTAAAAGATAAAGCGCGCATCGTGGCGGAAAATCATCAAAAAGCTCTGGAAGAAGTAAAAACGCGAATGGGATCTTGGCAACAGGTAATTCAAAGCCTCCTTGACCATGTAAACCTGCAGTATCAGACTATCATGCAAAAAGCAGGGGCAACGGGTGAGGTTCATTTAGTCAACGGCCACGACATCGAAGCTGCAGGTCTGGAGGTTCTCGTTGGATTCAAAGGCGCAAAGCCTGTGCCACTGAATGCTTACACGCAAAGCGGCGGGGAACGCACCACAGCCACTATGAGCTTTTTGCTCGCCCTTCAGCAACACGTGCGTTCGCCGTTCAGAGCAGTGGACGAATATGACATTCACATGGATCCCAAGAACAGAGAAATGATAGCCAACCTGCTTATAGATGCGGTAAAGGGATTGGGCGTCCAATATTTGGCCATCACGCCCAGCCAGATAACTTTTGCTAACAAGGGTGTTAACATCATAACTGTGCAGAACGTGGAAGGCAAATCCATAGTCAAAGAAATCAAAGAGGTTGCTTAGGTTGGAAACAACGAGACAACGCAAAAAACTCGGAAGAGAAGAGCTTCAGCGCATAATCGACCTATGCAGGGCTGTGGAAGAACGCGGCCTCGACCCGTTCCTAATCAACGTAGAAGACCTTATCGCTGTGATACGTGAGTATTTCCCAGAATGGGAACTTCCTGAAGACCTCGTATTGGACGCCGAGACAATTCAGCATCTCGCTTCGGTTATCAAGATGCAGAGTGAATGGGTGAAGCATCGTTCTACGTCACTGTATACTGACCCGTTTTTGCTGGAAGAAAAGATTCGGCGTCTAAGCCGAGAACAACTGGGCACAATTTTTCTTAAGTCTTGGCATCCGATAGTTGAAATGGAACAGATTTCTCCTCACAGCCTAATGCAAGCCATCCAATACTGGAATGAGCTTATACCCTTGGAAGAAAGGTGGCAGAAGACTCAATTCACCGAAATCGAAACAGGAATCGCCACACGAGACGAACTGTTAGAACAGAAAGTGCTGGCAGACAAGATGTTTTCCGAAGAATTAGACGCTTTATGGCAAGAGCTCAATCAGAAAGCAGGCGAGCAGGAGAAAATCAGATATTGGGATTTCATCGGAGCATCCACCTTCGACGAAACGGTGCGTCGTGCTTATCTAACCAGTTTCTTGGTCACTTATGGCTATGCCACGATGGAAATCGACAGACTAGAAGAAATCATATTTCTGAAACCTTACAAAAAACCCGTTTCTTTCGACAAGAAGCAAATCACCTCAATCCCTGTTCCTATCAGTTTCGACGACTGGGTGAAATGGAAAGAGGGCAGAATGGATTGAAGAAAAAAGACCTCTACGTGAGCAAAGTCAAACGCGCCGCACACCTTCTTTTCTTCAGACGTCACAGAAAACCAGGCGTCAAAGGCTGGGAACTCCGCAAAAGATTGGGCGCAGACTACCCCAAAGTCTTAGGAATTCTAGACAGCTTCTTAGAGAAACTAGACTTGCAAGTGAAAACCGTTTTCGAAGGCGAGACTCCCAAGGAGAAGCCTTCTCTGGAAGAGTATGACAAAGCGCGTTTTTATATCACATTGCGAGGTGGTTTGACACCAAAAGAGACTAAAATGATGGGCTGGCGCATAGATGATATTGCAGGTCTGGCGATAACGATTTCTTCCATTATTTCAAAGAAGGGCAAAGCGCCCCGGGATGAGATTGAGAAGCTTCTTCGGGATAAGCTGCCAGGCTGGAGAGTTGAGATTAACCTTGACCGTTACATCAGGTCGGGCTACATCGCTGAAGATGAGAACAGACAGCT
>DATKLC010000038.1:0-8531 GCA_035542635.1 Candidatus Krumholzibacteriaceae bacterium
ACAGAAGCCCTTTCTCCACTGGTCAAAATTTCTTCAACCACAAAATCATCGGGTTTTCTACGAATAACGCCCCCGAACCCCACTGAGCTTGTGGCATAAACAGTGATTCCGACACTCTTCTCAACTTCTGGAACATCCAAACCAAAGAATCCTCTACAAAAGCCGAAGCTTCCCAGTTACTTTGTCAATCTCCTCACTAGGCGCCGGACCGATTCCGAGGCAAGTTAACGTATCTGGAGGCAACTGAGTTAAACCGCGGTCGTAGATGAGCGCATGAGGCAAATGCATTTTTCCTGCCTGCTGTTTTAGCTGAAGCAACTCTACTTCGTTTTTTACCTTAACCACGACTTTGCGTTGTCCTTCGTCCAGCCAAGCTTCCCACCACTCTCTATGACGTTTGCGGGCTTCTTCTGCAGCCGAAACAGCAGCATGAGATGCTTGCGCCGCGATTTTGCCCTTGCCCATTTTAAGATCCGTGCGAATCACTATAGCTTGTTTGTACCTGAACTCCAACATAGCACACTGCCCAATTATTAGGTTGTATATGAAAACGGATAGCGCACAAGAAATTAATAAATCCTTGCAACATTCAACGCTTCAGCAAGATGACTACCTAAAAACAACTTAGACAAACATTACGTAAGAGCTGAAAAAACGAAAAACGCAAGTGCGGACAAGGCAGAGGGGCGCACTAGGAGCCGTGTTACCTCTTTGCCCTGAAAATCTAGGTTTTTCACATGAATTAAAGCCTCTTTCAAGCGCAATTTTGTTGAGATACTAAATAATTTGTCAATCTCACGATCAGAGAGTCGATTCAAAAGCTTTCTCGCAAAAAGCATCGTTTTCATGTCAAAACCTAGCTCGTGTTTCCATTTGATTTCATACTGTTTGAGAAAATCAGCAGAACAACTGCCCTCTTTTGTCGCTTGACCTGCAACTTCGCCCGCAATCCGCGCGCATACCAATCCGGTTATCACCCCGCCGCCTGTTGTTGGTTTTACTTGTGAAGCAACGTCGCCGACGGCTAAGAAACCGTGTGCGTAAGTTTTGGAAATCGGGCCACCGAGAGGAATAGCGTGGTATGTGAGACGCAAAATCTTGCTCCTCCTAAACTTGGTCTTAGAAACTGTATGCTTGTTCATGAATTGCTCCAAATGCCGTTTAGGGTTTCCTTGGTTTGTGGCTAATCCGATTTTGGCGGTGCCGTCTTTTTTTGGAATCAGCCACGCGTAAAATCCGCTCGCGATTCTGTTGCCTAAGTACACTTCAACGCGGTCTTTCTCGACGTTTTTAACATCATCAACCTCGGCGGAAACAGCCTTCACAAGCATCTTAGAATTGAGAGGCTTGAGTTCAGCATTCTTTAAAATTCTTGATGCGACGCCCTCAGCGTCGATTACAATGGCGGACGAAATCTTTTCAGTCTCACCTTGCTTACCAATCACAACTCCCTTTATGGTTGTTTTCTCACGAATGAGCGTTTCTACTCGCGAACTGAGAAAATGTCGCACACCCGCGTCTGAAGCCATTTTCGCTAGATACTGATCGAAAAGTTCACGATTAACAACGCAAGTCACTGGTGAAGGAAAACTCACAGAAAACTGTTTGCCTGAAGGTGAGAAGAAAACTGCACCCTTAAACGTATTCTCAACTGTGGAAGAGGGCAATATCAAACCCAAGTGCTTTAACCCGTTCAGGCTCAAGTGCCCTGCACAATGGCTTGGAGCGCCAACCGTTAGGTGTTCTTCAAAAACAGTGACCCTTGCCCCATTTTTCGCTGCGATTAGCGCGGCTAAAGAACCACATGGCCCAGCGCCTACTACAGCGATGTCAGTTTCCACGGTCAAGGTTTTCTCACATTCACTGTTTCAAAATGTCTTTCGAATTTAATGTTATTGCGAGTTTATGCTTAGTAGGTTTATGCTTAGTAGGTGATGAGAAAAATGGGAAGGGTGAGGGGTAAGATGTGCGTTTAGATTTTCTTTTTGCTGAGGACTGAACGGAATGCGCCGTGACCTTTTGGGCAGTCGAAGAGACCGATTTCTAGTTGGAGCCTCTTACCTGACTTATCTGGTTTGCCAGCCATTTTCCATTGTTTTCTTGGCTTAGAAACCTCAGTTCCACATTTTGGACATTTAGCCATTTATTTTTCCCTTCATTCTATGTATCATCATTGTTATCTGAATAAAAGATTTTCCATGCAAAACGGCTAGAAAACAGAGAAGATATAAGTAACCGTATTAAATATTCAACCCTTCAAGCTTTCATGAAGGAGAAAGAATAACAAATGGCTGCAAAAGGAACTGCTGAAAACAGGCTGAGCATGCCAACGTGCACAAGTTGTAACCGTATAATTGCTCCTGGACAGGAAGCCACCAAGTTTTCTTGCCCAAACTGTGGAGAAATAACCCTGTGGCGCTGCAGCCGTTGCCGCAAGTTTGGGCGACCTTACAAATGTCCAAAGTGCGGTTTTACTGGACCGTGAAAAAATGGGAAGAATAGTTATTAGTTTTAAGATTTTTCCAAAGGGACTTGAAGTTGACTTGGAGGAATTGAAAAAGGAAATAGAGAAATCCCTTCCGAAGTTAACAAGCATTTATGGATATCAAACTGAACCTGTCGCATTCGGTTTAAATGCGTTAATCGCGCACATAATTATTCCTGAAAATGAATCTGGTTTATTAGATAAAGTAGAAGAAGAGCTTGCTAGGATTCCAGAGGTTAGTCAGATTCAAACCATCATGGTGAGAAGAACGCAATAGTTGATAGTGGTTTGTAAAGTTTATATATTCACGTGTCCTTTCGAGTTTCGTACGGATTTATCACAGTAATCGAGGTTGAACAAAATGAGTAACGAGTTACAACTCAAAGTCGGAGACGCAAAACAACGCGACGTTGGAAGAGGCATAGCTAGAATCGACCAAAAAACCATGCAAAGACTCGAGATAAGCGCGGGCGATGTTATTGAAATAATAGGGAAACGCGCTACAAGCGCCATCGCATGGCCTGCGTACAGCGAAGATCAAGACAGAAGCATCATACGCATAGATGGTTTTACTCGCAAAAACGTCGGCGTGGCAATAAACGAATACGTTGTTATAAGAGCCGCAAAAGTAAAAGACGCAACACATGTTGTGCTCGCGCCTGTAGATATGCGGTTGAACGTTGACGAGGATTTTACCAATTTCGTGAAGAACCGCCTTATGGAGCGAACTTTTGTAGAAGGCGACACAACGCTGGTCATGATGCTTGGCCACGCGATTCCGTTTACTGTGACAAAAACAAGACCGCACGGCATCGTACGTATTACTCACTCAACTGCTGTGCAAATATTGAATGAACCTGCGCCAGAAGCCAAGGGCGTACCACGCACAACATATGAAGACGTGGGAGGACTGCATGAGGAAATTCAACGTGTGAGAGAAATGGTAGAGTTGCCACTTAGGCATCCGGAAATCTTTCAACGATTAGGCATAGAACCGCCAAAGGGCGTACTGCTTCACGGACCGCCTGGTTGTGGAAAAACATTACTTGCACGTGCAGTGGCAAATGAGTCAGAGGCTAATTTCTTTTCTATAAACGGACCTGAAATCATGAGCAAGTTTTACGGCGAGTCCGAAGCCCGATTAAGAGAGATTTTCCAGCAAGCTCAACAAAACGCGCCTAGCATTATATTCATAGACGAATTAGACGCGATTGCACCAAAAAGAGAAGAAGTCACAGGAGAAGTGGAGAGAAGAGTCGTTGCGCAGTTGTTGGCTTTAATGGACGGACTCGGCGGAAGAGGCAACGTAATTGTAATAGGCGCTACCAACCGTCCAGGCGCATTAGACCCAGCTTTGAGAAGACCCGGTCGTTTCGACAGAGAAATCGAAATCGGCGTCCCAGACAAGACGGCACGATTCGAGATACTGCAAATCCATACACGCGGCATGCCTTTAGCCGAAGACGTGGACCTGAAGAAACTTGCCGAAATGACACATGGATATACCGGCGCCGACCTTGCAGCGTTAGGCCGAGAAACTGCCATGAAAGCCCTGAGACGCTACTTGCCTGAAATCAACTTGGAAGAGGAGAGAATCCCTCCGAGCGTTTTAGAAAAGATGGAAATACGCATGGAAGACTTCATGAACGCGTACAAGGAGATTACGCCGACGGCTATGAGGGAGGTTTACATAGAAGTCCCAACCGTTCATTGGAACGACATAGGTGGCTTAGACGGAGTTAAGCAAGAACTCAGAGAAGCCGTTGAGTGGCCGCTCAAGAATCCCGAAGTGTTTTCACGTATGGGTATTCGTCCACCAAAGGGAATCTTGCTATATGGTCCGCCAGGTTGCGGCAAAACTCTTCTAGCCAGAGCTGTGGCGACAGAAAGCGAAGCCAACTTTATCACGATTAAGGGTCCAGAAGTATTCAGCAAATGGGTGGGCGAGTCTGAAAAGGCGATTCGCGAAGTTTTCAGAAAAGCTAGGATGGCCGCACCTTCGGTTATCTTCTTTGATGAGTTCGATTCTCTAGTGCCTCGGCGTGGATTAGGGTTCGCTGATAGCGGAGTTAGTGAGCGCGTGATTAGCCAGTTGTTGACTGAGATGGACGGTGTATTGAGTTTAGAAGACGTAGTAGTTATTGCTGCGACAAATCGACCCGACATGGTCGACGCCGCGGTGCTACGGCCTGGACGTTTCGATCGTTTGATTTATGTGCACGAGCCTGATGAAGAAGCAAGAAGACAGATTCTCAAAATTTACACGAAGGGGATGCCTCTTGCCAAAGAAGTTAACGTAAACGATTTAGCTAAAATGACAATCAATTATAGCGGCGCAGACATTAACGGTCTATGCCGGGAAGCCGGTTTAGTGGCCTTGAGAAAAAACATTAACTCGAAAGAGATTACCCTCGCGGATTTCAAGGCTGCCATGGAACAAGTTGGACCTAGCATCAGGCCAGAAATGGAAAACTGGTACAAGAGCTTCATGCGGCAAGTTCGTCAGGTTCAGAAACCTGCCACGCCCGTGGCATAGAAATAGGAGCGTATATGACTTGGCGTCTAAAACTTGGAAAACCCTTCCCGTGGACGGTTTTATCTTGGAAATCTTAGGCAGAAAAGGTGCTGTTAACGATGCTGATTTGTTTGACTTGGTCAACGAAGAGTTTGAGGACGTTGGTTTTTCTGATTTCAATCGTTATTTGATGAACTTGGAGATTGAGGGCAAAATTTACGTCTCCAGTTTGACTAAAGGTAAGCGAAGAGTTGAATTGGTTAAGAAGAGAGAAGTGCGATAGACGGTAAGAAAACTTAACAACTCACCGCCAAACAGAGGCACAGTGCTTGCAGCAAAACCGCATAATCATACACACAGATTTCGATTACTTCTACGCACAATGCGAAGAACGCGAAAATCCCTCATTAAAGGACAAGCCTGTTGTCGTCTGCATTTATTCTGGAAGAGGCGAAGACCGCGGCGCAGTATCTACGGCGAATTACATCGCAAGAAAATATGGCGTGAAATCAGGAATCCCCATACTGCAGGCAAAAAGAAAACTAAAGAATGTCGATGCAGCTTTTTTACCCGCGAACTTTGAGCTTTATGAAAAGGTTTCCGAAAACATAATGAACATATTAAGAAGTCATGCGGGCAAGTTTGAAGAGGCGGGCATTGACGAGGCTTTTTTGGACGTTACGCAAAGAGCGAATGGAAGTTACGAAAAGGCAAAGGAATTTGCACAAAAAATTCAGACAGAAATTCTAGAGAAAGAGAAGATCACCGTCTCGATGGGTGTTGGGCCTAACAAACTTGTTGCAAAAATTGCCGCTGGGAGACAGAAACCTCTCGGCCTAACCATGGTTAAACAAGAAGACGTAGAAAGCTTTCTAGCCCCGCTGCCTGTGAACGAGCTTCTGGGAGTCGGAAAGAAAACCACAGAAGTTATGCATGAAATGGGAATAAACACCATTGACGAACTTGCAAAGTTTGATTTGGAAAAACTCATAAAACGATTCGGCAAAGTAATAGGCACGTATTTTCACAACGCTGCAAACGGCATAGATTTTTCGCCAGTTCAGGAAAGAGGGATGGCGGAATCGATAAGTCGTATGCTCACGTTGAAAGAGGACACGCGAGATATGGATGCGCTCATGGAAAAGGCCTACAAAATATGCGATGACATATACAGCAGGGCAAGAGAGCTCAATCTCGACTTCAAAACCGTGAGTATACAATTAATACTGCAAGATATGAGCGGTTCGAGCAGAGCAAAAACCTTCGAGACGCCAGTTGAAAATCTAGACGTTCTCAAAAACACGGCTAAGGAACTTTTTCAGAAGTTGCTAGAAGAGACTCCAGAAGAACTGAAAGCCAGAAGATTGGGTGTCAAAATCTCGGGTTTTTCTGTTGGTAGGCAGGCTCAGAGGCACATTACTGAGTTTGTCGAAGACTAACTCTTGACATTTTTAGACATATTCTTTTTTGAGACATATGCAAGAGGCTAAAATAAGGTGTATATTAAGACAAAGGATAGTTTTCTTTTGAACAAGTCGCGGATTAGATCCCTCTCGCCAATTAATGAGGATGGAAAAGAATGGTTGATTATTTCGGAGACGATGTTGAAGTTATACGTGGAAAGAAGTGGGATTGGAAAAATTTCAAAACAACCGAAAATTATCCGGTTTCTCCCAATCTTCTCGACTGGGTTATCGGGCAAGAATGCGCCTTAAACGAGTGCTACTTATGCCTCGAAGAATGGGTTCACAAACTCAAACAATTAGAAAAAGAAAAATGGTTCAAAGCATGGAGAGACCCAAACCGTGACAAGCCTCCACTAACGAAGACTGTTCCGCCTGGACCATATCTACTGTTGCTGGGTGATCCTGGAACGGGGAAATCTTTGATTGGTCGTGCATTGGCTGCACACTTGACAGAGTTGTATGAGCAGCAAAGGATTCAGCTTCTAGACGTTGTGTGTTGGCAGAACAAGCTTATTCCGAGCGAGCCGAAAATCTCATGTCACTCTGCTAATGAGGGCAAGACGATAATTTTGAAGGAGAAGCTGAAGGAATCAAAAAAGCAGTTTCTCCAAGCGGTTGGGCTCAAGGTTTTAACGTATTTAATGATTGTAATCGCTTCGATTTTCATGTTCGCGGGCTTCTATTTCTTGTGGCAGCAGAAGCTTGCTTGGGACGCGAATGAGATGACTGCTTTTGGACCTGTGCAGGCGTCTTACGGCGGCGACTTTGCGAAGTACATGCTCAACGCCTTTATCTCAATCGGGACGACTACGTTTCTTCCAGCTGGGATGATGCTCATGTTTTTAATCATGGTTGTCTTTCTCGGCAGGTTTGGCATGCTTGGAAACACGAAGGGCATCGGTGGAGCAAAAGCGTCGAATGTGCCGAAGCTTATTGTTGACAATTCGAAGAAGGTTGCGCCGTTTCTTGACGCGACTGGGCATGGCTCGTCCCAGTTGTTTGGTAGCATTGCGTGGGATCCCTTACAGACTGGCGGGCTCGGTACTCCAGAGCATCAGCGAGTTACGGCTGGCGATGTGCATCGGGCAAACTTGGGCATACTGTTTATCGATGAGATCAAGAACTTGTCGCAAAGCGAAGCGGTCACCTTGCTAACGGTGCTTGAGGATGGTCAATTGCCGATCACTTTGCGAAGCCGTTGGGACGACGTTGGGACTGCAGCCATGGCGGTGGCAACTGAGCCAGTGCCGTGCATGTGTTTTCTCGTTGGCGCAGGTAACTTTGACAGCATATCTAATATTCACCCTGCTTTGATGGACAGAATTTATGGTTACGGTAAAGTTGTGAGAATGAATAATGATATGCCCAACACCGTGGAGAATCGTCGTAGGTATGTTCAGTTCGTAGCTCAGGAAAGCTCGCGTTTTCATCTCGTACCGTTCTGTCGAGAGGCTTGTGAAGAGATAGTTGATGAGGGCAAGAGGAGAAGTAACAAGAGAGACGCTTTGACCACTCGGTTTCGACCTCTAATCGCCATAGTCAAAACAGCGGCTACGCTTGCCATGAACGAGCATAGTAAAGTCGTTGAACGCAGACACGTGATAGATGCGGTTGAGAATCACTGCAAAACGATTCAAAAACAAGTACTCGAGCACCAGATGACTGAGAGAGGTAAACTGCTGGAAATCCATCCAGAAGGCGTCAAACTGGGACAAATCTATGGACTCGCCGTGGTATCTGACCCGTACAGCGGAGAAATGACGGGCAACGTCTTAACCGTAAAAGGCTTCCTAGAAAAACGGGACGAGAGAAGAGTGAGCGACTTGAAGGGCTACTATGAAGTGACAGGCATAGCCAAAGGTGGAAAGGACCAGTTCATATCCGACAGCGTGGCTAAAGTGCGAAGCGTGATACTGCAAAAGTACGGCGTGGACATTGCGCAAGAGTACTTTACGCACATAGACTTTGCGCAGGCTTATGGTGTCGATGGGCCAAGCGCGGGTGTTACGATGGCAATTCTACTGTGCTCCTTGTTAGAAGGAAAGCCAGTGCGACAAGATGTCGC
>DATKLC010000039.1:0-1033 GCA_035542635.1 Candidatus Krumholzibacteriaceae bacterium
CGTTTTCACCGCGAAGCCTATGGTGCCCTCGCCTGCTTCGCCTATGAGGACAAGGTGGTAGAGGCTTTCGCCGTCGTAAGGTGACGTGTAATTGATGAGCATGTCTTGTCCAGGGTATTCGCAGCTGGCATAGGCTAAGCCACGGTATTGTTTGCTGTCAAAGTTGTAACCGCCATAGATGCTTGAGCGATTGCCGTACAAGCCTGGTTCCCAAGCGAGAGAGACGTTGTTTAGCGTTGTGCCTTTGCCTTGAGACGGGTTGGCCATGAGATAAAGTCTGGCTTCATACATGTCCAGTGTATCTGGCACTCTGATTTTTGCTTCGATGTTCTTGCTGGAAGTCTGGAACTCAAAAGCCCAGCTTGTGTTCTGCACTGGCTGGTCGTTCACTTTGCCCTGAATGTACTGCTCATACCATTTGTTGGTTTCCACGTACTGAATCAACATGAAAGTTCCTGCCTCTGCCGCTTGGCTCTCGCGTGGGTCGTTGCGGATTACGAAGGTATAGTTGCCCGAATATTTCGGTGTAAAATATGGATAGGTCACGTTGTCGCCCAGGTGTTCTGGCAGTCCAGCCGCTTCGGTGTGGACGGATTCTAACTCGCCTAAGGGGTTGTAAACGTAAACGTCGTAGTCAGTTTTTGGTTCTGAGCCGTTGTTTATCCATTTTCCATAAAAGTATCCATGATAGGTGGTGTTGGCTTGTAGATTGTAGATCAGCGTGTAGTTGTTGCCTATTGGAATCTCTGATGCGTTGATTTTGATTGGGTACACTGGCTTGTTGATGAAGGTTTCTGCGCCTTGTGCTTTGACGTTAGGCGTTCCCATGTAAGTCAGGGTGTATGCTAGCAAAAATACTAAGAGAGTGAGTACTACGGTCGATTGCCTTTGCAAACCATGTTTCCTTCCGAATCGGACACTTAGAAGCTCGTTTCGTCAAAGCATTAACGGTTATGAAATAGCGCTAAATATTGTTGGTAAACAACGTTTGCAGGTGGTGACTGTGCCTGCGCACACGCTTAGCCTAGTCTAG
>DATKLC010000040.1:0-4056 GCA_035542635.1 Candidatus Krumholzibacteriaceae bacterium
GCTTTCATCGTAACCACAACTGAGCGACACCAGATAAGGCAGGTTATCCATCGACATCGCCAAAGTCACGTATTTGACCGATTTCAGAATTTTCTTCATAACGCTTGGGTCGGTGATTTCCTTGTCCTTACGCCTCATGTGAAATGACATAACATGCGAAGCAGCAGGAAGTCAATATTAACCTTTTGAAAGACCAAGTGCATAAACCGTAAGAACCTCTGCTTGTCGGTAACCCCACGGTTGAGCTCGTGTGAAAGGATGATAATGATTCCGCACCACCCTTGCATAAAACAACTATTCATTTTGCATCGTTCTAGAAATTGGAATTATAAATTAACCCGCGATGTAGTATTATCCTTGGAGAGTGCCCTGTACTGAGCTTGGAGAAAGAGGCGGATTTTGAGTATGCTCTCCGCGGAAAAGACTGGGACGTTTACTGGCTGCTCCTGAAGAACGGGCGGTCAATGAGCACCCGCGAAGTGCAGAGAGCATTACGCTTCAGCAGCCCGAGCGTGGCACAACATCATCTGGAACAATTACGCGAACTCGGACTCGTGCAGAAGGAAGAAGTAGGAGGCAACTATTCTTTGACAAGCCAAATCAAAATCGGCGTGCTCCGCCATTTCATAAAACTCGGAAGGCTCATCTTTCCGCGGTACTTTTTCTATGCGCTGTTCAGCCTTACGTCATATTTGTTTTATGTTCTGCTTTTCATGAAGGGATACACGCCAGAAAACCTGTTCATCCTTTTCTTCGGAGGCATAGTTACCATAATCTTCTGTTATGAGGCGGTTCGTGTCTGGTTTATGAAACCGTTCTAACGTCTGGTTTCAATCGTACTAGTGCTTAGGATAAAATAAAACAGACACCATAGGCTAGGGTAAAGGTGTAACAAAGAATGGAAAGAACAATCAGAAAACGAGCAATAACCTACGGACTCACAGCCATCGCATTGACCGCCGTCATCGCCGCCTTAGCTTTCAACTTGAGCGTTTTTATGTCAAGAACACCTTTCGTCATGCCAGTTTCGGTTTCAAGCAATGCATTGTTCACCACGTTCAAGAACGCTGAAGACCTCAAAACCTACCTGCTCGCCAACACCCAAACTTACACACCCTTCCCATACTATGGCCCCTTAGACGTGCCAAGACTAGAGGTGGCAATTCCGGGCTTTAGCGCTAGTGCTGCACCAAGCGCCATAGGCTTAATGGGATCACCAAACGAGTATTCTGTAACGAACGTCCAAGTGGCGGGTGTGGACGAGTTAGACACGGTGAAAACCGACGGGCAATACATCTACGCTCTAGCGGGCACGACTTTGTCAATTCTGAAGGCTTATCCAGCGGACGATGCAGGCATAGTTTCAAAAATAACGTTCAGCGATGCTTATCCAATGGGCATTTTCGTGCACGGTGACCGACTAACGGTGATTGGCGCCAAGTACGACACGGCGTCTAAGACTTACTATTCACCTGGAATCTACATTGTCAACACTAAGACCTTCGTCAACATCTACGACATCGCCATCCGAACAGACCCGCGCCTCATACGCGAAATCACCATGACAGGCAGCTACTTCAACTCCAGAATGATCGGCGAATACGTCTACTTTGTCATTAGTCAACCCGCTTATGTCGTATATGATACTGTTGTGCTTCCGAAATTCTACTCTAACGGCGAGCTAATCAAGGAGATCCAGCCAACAGAAATCCGCTACTCGAACGGTTCAGACGACTATTTCCAGTATACGACGTTCATAGCTATCAATACGCAGAACACGATTGAACCGCCTACATTCATGACTCTCATGCTCGGAGGGTCAAGCACTATGTACGTTTCCACCGAGAACATATACGTAACATTCCATGGCTTCCACGGAGACATGACAAAAATCTACCGCGTGCACATAGACGCCAGCAACATGACTGCAGAAGCCTACGGCAAAGTTGAAGGACAAGAGATTAACCAATTCTCGATGGACGAATACGATAATCACCTCAGAATAGCCACTCAAGTAAGGCTAACAAACGGAACTCGAGCCACTAATCTCTACGTGCTCGACATGAATCTCAACGTAACAGGCACACTGCCAGGCCTTGCGCCGGGAGAAGCCTTCGACGCAGCTAGATTCATCGACAAACGCTGCTACCTGTCAACTTCCATAGTTCGCCGAGACCCGTTCTTCGTCATCGATCTCGCAAATGCTTCCGATCCAAAGATTCTGGGGTACTTGAAGGTTCCAGGCTTCACTAGCTACCTGCACCCGTATGATGAGGATCATGTGCTGGGCGTAGGGATGGACGACCAGGGAAAGGTTAAGGTTTCGCTTTATGACGTAACCAATGTTACCGCGCCTGTTGAGCTCCATGCTTACGTGTCGGAAGGATTCCGAGCGGACACTCCTGTCTTGACGGATCATAAAGCCTTCCTGTTCGAACGCACGAAGGACCTGCTCGCGCTGCCCATGCTGGTGTCGTACAGCAACGGTTCAACACTGCAGAACCTGTTCGTGTTCAACATCACTCTGTCTCAAGGCTTTCAGTTGAAAGGCACCATAACGCATCAGTCACCAGGAATAAACTACTGGGACAACAACTACTATGTGAACCGCGCGCTGTACATCGAAAACGTGCTCTACAGCGTCTCCAACAAGAAAATCAAACTCAACGACCTAACAACATTGGCATTACTAAAGGAAATAACCCTTCCCTAAACCTTCTTTTTTTCTTATCTTCGTTCATGAAGCTATGGCTAAATGATTTTGAGGCTTTTGAGCATCATGTTTATGCTTGCTATGATGAGCATTGCGGCGAATACTAGAAGCAGGCTTCGGCTGGAAAGCTTCTTACTCGTGTATGCTCCGACCTGTGCACCGAATATCGACCCCAGGCCAAGATAGACCGCGAACAGCCAGTTTATCTCTCCTTGCAGCGCATAGCTAGTAGCGCCCGATATTGAAGTGAAAATCATTATGAACATCGAGGTCGGGATCGAAAAGTGAATCGGAAAATCAAGCGCATAGCACATAATAGGTACCAGGATTACGCCTCCTCCAACGCCTAAAAGGCCTGCTGCTACACCTCCAAAAAAGCTCAAAATGAAGGCTACGCTCATTTTTTTCCAGTTTCCGAGCAGTGTGGTTTCAAAGATGTTGTCCTTCTCTCCGCATCTCTCCACGGTTTTTGTTGAAAAAGCCCTATAAACCATCTGCGCGGCAACGAGAATCAGAAAAATTCCGAAGATTGTGCCAAGCCATTGTTTTATTACTGGTAATGTTGTCAGCTGTGCCCCAGCGTATGCCCCAGGCGCTGTAGCCATTGTCAAGATAAGACCAACCTTGAAGTACACGCGGTTCTGCTTAACGTAGTTGACCGTGGACGCTATAGAAGTGAAAATTATCGTAGCCAGGCTCGTCGCAGTGGCGTTTACGATGGCGAACCCATAGAGCAAGTTTAAGACGGGTACTATGAATATGCCGCCTCCAACGCCCGTAAGCGCCGCCGCTATGCCTATGAGGAATCCGAAAATGGGTAGCAGCCATACGTCCATACTTGCCACGCTGAAGCTTCATCTAAAGCATGTTTTAGAGCATTGTAGTAAAACGGCGGTCACTAATAAATCTACACCAATCTGACTTGGCGCGGGGTGTGGGATTTGAACCCACGCGGCCGTTTCCAGCCACAGACTTAGCAGGCCTGCCCCCTACCAGGCTAGGGCAACCCCGCCAAATATTTAATCAACCCCGCAGGTTTTTGCGAGGTTTTCGTGTCCGTTTTGGCCTGGTTTTTCTTGCTTCTGTAAGGTTTTAGGGTGTTCTTCCTATTTTCGTTTTCTGAAGTAGAGTATTTCGTCTTGTCTTGGCGCCCAAATGACATTGAACGGACCCTACTTAGTATCGCTCAGACTTCCTGCATCATATTACTATTCTTATAGCCAGCCGGGTCCGATAGAATATTACGTTAGGCAGGATCAAAGATGGATTATGTTCTCGCTAGACTTCCTTGGAGGACGGTACGCCCAGACATTGGTATGCAGCTTCGTTTATCCCGTTGCGCA
>DATKLC010000041.1:0-14547 GCA_035542635.1 Candidatus Krumholzibacteriaceae bacterium
AAACACTCTCCTAGAAAACTTGTCATTCGCAAGCACTGAGGGTCTTACTTTGGGCAGAAACAGAATTGGAGACAATGTTGAAGATGACAGTTTACCCAAAGTCGGAAACGCAATCATACGAGGCATTTTGCTGAAACTAAGAGACGCCTCTGCCATTGTGGTCAAAGACAGAATAAATAGAGAAGGCTTTACTCAAACCCTCGATTTTAGGAAAACAGGAGGATATTGGCTCAACGCTTTGGAGACTTTTCCATATAGATCAAGCAAAATAGAAACGCTGCATTTTGAAAATCAAGTGGAAAGAGACTTTACGATCTTGCTAATCAATTCCTCACTCTTCTATTTGTATTGGTCAACCTACAGCAACTTGAGAGATTTTCCGCTGAGTTTGTTGGCGAAATTTCCGTTTCCGCCGTTAGATACATTAAACACGCATTCAACTGAAATAGCTAATTTGAAAAACCGCGTCTCTCAATGTTTGAGAAGCAACTATGTTTCCCATAGGGCTACTGACAGCGGAAGAGTGGGGGAGTTCAGAACTGCGGAATGTCGTGCTGAAATAGATGAGATTGACGATTTGATTGGAGCAATGTACGGCTTGAATGCAACTGAAATCGCTTTTGTCAAACACTATGATAGCCATATAAGACGATAGGTAAGAAAAATCTTCATAGATGGGACGTGAGATATTTGGGGCAAATGGTGCTGGGCATATTTGTATCATATTTGGAGCCTATTAGAATAGTCTAGGTGGCGTGTTGTGTGTGCTCGCAGAGAGAAAAAGCTGTTATATGCCAGACTTGTTCAAACTACTCTAGGCTAAACTACACAGGGCCCGTAGTCTAGGCCGGATTAGGACGCTGGCCTGCGGAGCCGGTGATCTTGGGTTCAAATCCCAACGGGCCCGCCACTTTAGCAAAAAAAGAGTGAAAAAGATTGGTTTCGGCTAATCCGTTCGGAGAGTTTCGCGTTCAATGCGAGACTGCGTTACGAAAGGCTCTGAAGAGACCGAAATCTAAAACTCCAATTTCCTCCTCCAGCTTGGAAATTCCGCCAAATACTGAATTCGGCACGTTGGCTTCTTCTTTTTGTTTCGAGTGGGCAAAACAGACAGGAGACAAACCCTACCGACTAGCCGAAAAAATCGCCAAAACAATCAACGCATCAAATTTCTCCCTGCTCGACTCTGTAAAATCAGCCGGCGGCGGATACGTCAACTTCCACGTAAATTATCCGGCTTTGGCTGAGTTAACTTTAGAGTCCATAACCGAACGCCAACAGAATTATGGGTCGGTTGAAACCGAAAAGCCACAGACAATCATCGTTGAACACACGAGTGTCAATCCAATTCATCCGATTACCATTGGTCAAGCGCGAAACCCCATTCTAGGCGGCACTATTGCCCGCTTGCTAAAGACGCGTGGACACCAAGTGAAATGCCACTATTACGTTGACGATGTTGGCAGACAATCCGCCCTGATAACTTATGGCTACGTGAAGCTTGGCAAACCCGAGCCTGAAGGAAAGCCAGACCAGTTCATAGGCACAGTCTACACTGTCACGAGCTGCATAATCGAAATCCAACGCCTAAAAAAACTACTGCAGAACGCCAAAAAATCCAATGCACCAACTGAAGAAACGCTGAAACTTCAAAAACAACTCGACGAATGGACCTCAGTCGCCATCGAAATGGAAGGTAAGCATCCGGCGCTTTTCCAAAGGCTCCTTCAAGCCGTGAGCAAAGACCGCGACCCAGAGTTAATAATAAACGCGTTGAACCGTGAATACGAGGCTGGAGAAGCTGAAGCCAAAGCACTCGTTAGGGAAGTCAGCGAATTAGTCTTAGAAGGCTTCAAACAAACCCTAGCTAGAGTAGATATTCATTATGACTCGTGGGACTGGGAAAGCAGCTTCGCATGGAGCAGTCAGGTAAACAAAGTCATTGCCGAACTGAAAAAGACACCCTACGTCTATTCTGAAGGCAGGGTTTTGGAGTTCGATGCAGAAAGCGTGGCCAGAGATTTTGACCTGAAGAAAAAATTTGGCTTTAGAGAGGATTATCAGATTCCTTCGCTTACTCTAATTCGTACTGACGGTACGACGCTCTACACCACAAGAGATATCGCCTATAGCATTTGGAAGTTTCAACAAGCCCAGAGAGTGATTAACGTCGTCGGCATGGAGCAAACTCTCGCACAGCAACAGTTGAAACTGGCTTTGTATGCTTTAAAGCATCCTGACTATGCTGATAACCTGACGCACTTTGCGTACAATCTCGTTACGCTTCCTGACTTCAAGATGTCAAGCCGCAGAGGACACTACATAAGCTTTGACGAAGTCATAGATGAAGCCGTCAAACGAGCATTTGAGGAAGTTTCAAAACATTCTCCAAACTTATCAGAAACAGAGAAACAAAAAATCTCGAATCTAGTCGGCATTGGCGCCGTCAAATACGCTCTGGTGGAAGTCGACCCTACAAAGCAGGTGGTGTTCACATGGGACAGGGTTCTGAACTTCGAGAAAAACAGCGCACCGTATATTCAGTATACTCACGCCCGCGCTAGTAGCATCCTCAGAAAGGCTTCTGAGCTTTCCGAAAAACCTGCTTACGACTTGCTTACAGAACCAGTGGAGCACGACTTGATATTGTTGCTATCGCGATTTCCAGAAATCATCATTGACGCCACAGATACCCTTAAGCCTCACTCAGTTGCAGACTATGCAATCGCACTCTCTGATAGGTTCAACACTTTCTATGCCAAACTGCCAGTCATAAAAGCCAAACCAGAAGCATTGAGCGCCACGAGGCTCGTTCTCGTCGAAGCCGTAAAGATTGTCCTGAAAAATGCTCTGAGCCTTTTGGGCATAGAAGCGCCGGAAAAAATGTAGGTTAAGGCTTTAAGGGTTTACCGTCAACGGTGATTGTTGGTTTTTTCACTATTCCATCCGAGTGAATAAGCGCGTCTGCGTCGTGGTCATAATTGCTTCCTATTGCAAAGTGCACTGTGCCTAACACTTTTTCATCTTCAAGGACGTTTCCAATTATCTTGGCGTTCGGATTTGCCCCTATGCCCAACTCTCCGATGTGTCGCGCGTTTTTCGAGTATTCCTCCGCTTTTCTCCTGTCTAATTCTCTCTTTTTCATCATTTCAAACGGTTTTTTCTCGGCAAAATCTAAATATTCAGTGAGTTTTTGGGCTTCTTTTCCGCCCTCGATTTTTGTCACAAACCCTTTTTCGATTTCCACTTTGATTGGCGTTTTTATCACTATCGTTTCGTCTAGGGTGATGCTCCCGTCAAATACTATCGTGCCATTAGAGGCGCCCAGTTGAGGCGAAATGTACACTTCACCGGCTGGAAGATTGCCGCCTCTTCCTGGCACACTAAAGTTTCCATCGTCAATCTTAGGTTTTCGTCCTTGGATGCCAATCGTCACGTCGGTGCCCAAATCTGTTTTCACATAAACCTCTTTTTTATTTTGAAGCTCGTTTGCAATTCTTGCGCATCTTTTTCGCATGGCAAGGTAATCTATAGGCACAGTCCTTGTGAACATTTCGACTGTCACTTTGGGCGACCAAAACGCCCTAATCTTCTTATCCTCATAGAGCAAATAATCAAAGATGTGCGAATAAATCGCCCCATCTTTCCCTTTGTAAGGATCAGCCAGTGCTTCTTTGTCTTTTCCCATCCGTTCGGCGCTGATTGAAATTATAACTTCTGGTTCTGTTTTTATGGCGTTGATTACAGAAGGTTCGGCGTAATCGAAGCTTGTTTTCCTCAGTTGAATAACAAGCGTAGTCGAGGCGCCTGCGTTCACATTCGCGGTGTACAAAGCCTGCGCAATCCTGTACACATCTTTTTCAGGATTTGTAACTATCAGAACGTGTTCATTCTTTTTCACCGCTAAAACTTCGCGTACAGCCACCTCAGCGGCTTTTATCAACGCAGGATTCGATTTGAAAATTATTTTTGTCACCTAGTTCCACCTTCTACTCAGGAATTTCCTCTACTATTTGCACTCCAGTGCTTGTCCCTATTCTATTGGCGCCAGCTTCAATCATAGCTAACGCCTGTTTCAATGCTCTTATGCCCCCAGATGCTTTAACACCCATATTCGGACCAACTGTTTTTCGCATAAGCTTGATATCTTCAATCGTCGCCTTGCCTACTAACAATCCAGTTGACGTCTTCACAAAATCCGCGCCTGCCTCTTTGCTCAATTTGCACGCGACAACTTTTTCTTCCTCCGAGAGAAAACCTGTCTCAATTATCACTTTGATTATGGAGTTAGGATGGGCATGCTTTATGTCGACAACCGCTTTAACATCATTTTTAACCAAGTCATAATCTTTGGATTTCAATGCGCCTAAGTTAATAACCATATCAAATTCCCTAGCGCCTATTTCAGCAACTATCTCAGTCTCGTAAGCCTTGACCTTTGACAAAGTGACGCCTAACGGAAATCCTACAGTTGCGCAGACCTTCACTGCCGCGCCTTTTAACAATTTCACTGCCAATGGCACGTATGTTGGGTTTACAACTACGCAGTTAAAACCATACTTAATCGCCTCTCCGCACAATTGCTTTATGTCTTCTGCAGTCGCAGTGGGTCTAATGTTTGTATGATCAATCATTTTAGCCAATTCTTTCCGCGAAATCATCCTTTATTCCTTCTAGAAGCCTAAAGAATAGAGCTACGTGTTAATTTCGGTTTCGAAAAAAAGAAAAGGTGCGGGATAGGAAAGGAGACTATCGCGCCATTCTCGCCACACTGAGTAATTGAAAGACGCGAGCCCGCACCGAATAAAAATATAGAACATTGTTCTATAAAAGTCTTATTTCGATTTTAGGTTACCTAGAATAGGTAGATGATGTTGAGTAACGCTTAAGAGTAATGAATGCGTCAGGAAAAGTGGCGGGGCAAGCTGTGGGGATAGAAGTTTTGGAACATACGCGCACCGCGCGGTTCTTACTTTTTCTTCATAAGAGGGGCAGCGTTCCAGTGAGTCACATAAGGTGGCAAATCAAGGGCGGCCAGAAAACCATTTATGACATAATAAGGCGTTTGAAGGAAGCATCTTTGATTCAAGAAGAAATTGAGGATGAATTTCCGTGGAGGCGTGTCATTAAACTCACTGAAAAGGGCGTGCAGGTTGCCAAAAAATTAGAAGACATTCAACTTATATTGGAAGAGAAAGGCAATCTGGCTGGAAAATAATTTTTGCTAAAACTGCAGGGCGTTAAAGTTTTTCTATTCTGATTTTGGTTCCGCTTTTCACTTGTTTCCATAGTTCCAGGTTTTTCGTTACTGTCCCTATTATGTTAACAGGGCTGTAGGGCTGGGATTCGCCGTAGAAGATGCAGATGGCGCTGCCCATAGGCCAGTAGGCGATTGTGCCTTTTTCCACGGTGGGTTTGGCTTTTTCTTCGCCTGCTTTAACAGAGATTTCGAAGTAAACTTCTTCTTTCCATAGTGCCGCTCGGCCTTCCAATGGCAGTTTTTTGGTTATTGCGTCTATTGTTCTTGGCGCTAGGTGCCTGACGAGTTCGCCTTCAGTTTCGCCGAGTTTTTCTATGATGAATTTTATTGGGATGCGTGAGATGCTGGATTCGGTTTCCATTGTTTGGTGCCTCAGCGTTTTTTGGGTGGGAATCTTTTGGTTAAGATGTCCTCAAGTGTAGGCGAGCCGAGTTCTTGGAGTTCGTATTTGGCCCTCACTGCGGGCTTGTTGATTTTCAGGATTCTTCTCAGGTCTATGGGTGTGCCTATGACGACGATGTCGCATGGTGTGGCGTTTATGGTTTTTTGTAGTTCTTGTACCTGTTCTTTTCCATAACCTAGTGCAGGTAGCAGCGGGCCTAAGTGCGTGTATTTCTGGAAAGCCAATACTATTGAGCCGACGGCATATGGTCGCGGGTCCACGAGTTCGTTTGCGCCGAGTTTTTTGGCTATTATGACGCCTGCGCCGTATGGCATGTTTCCGTGTGTTAGTGTGGGTCCGTCTTCGACTACGAGGACTTTTTTGCCTTTGATGGCGTCGGGGTTGTCGATGGTTATTGGGGATGCGGCTTCGATTATTGTAGCGTCCGGGTTTACGGTTTTGATGTTTTTTCTTACTGTTTCGATGTTTTCGGGTGTGGCTGTGTCAGCTTTGTTTATTATGACAATGTCAGCCATGCGGAGGTTGGTTTCGCCTGGGTAGTATGTTAATTCATGCCCTGGTCTGTGTGGGTCTGCTACTGTTATGAGGAGGTCGGGTTTGTAGAAGGGTATGTCGTTGTTTCCGCCGTCCCAGATTATGATGTCGGCTTCTTTTTCTGCTTCTCTAAGGATTACTTCGTAATCTACGCCTGCGTACACGATTATGCCTTTGTCGATGTGGGGTTCGTATTCTTCTCGTTCTTCTATGGTGCAGTTGTATTTGTCGAGGTCTTCGTATGTGGCGAATCTTTCGCATATCTGGTCAGCTAAGTTTCCGTAGGGCATGGGGTGGCGGATTACGACGACGTTGTAGCCGTTTTTCTTTAGAATTAGGCCGACTTTTCGTGAGGTTTGGCTTTTGCCTGAGCCTGTTCTTACGGCGCATACGGCTATTACGGGTACTTTTGCTTTGAGCATGGTGGATTTTGGTCCCATGAGTCTGAAGTCTGGGCCGAGTGCGAGTATTTGTGAGGCTTTGTGCATTACGTATTCGTGTGATGCGTCGCTGTAGGCGAAGATTACTTGGTCAACGTCGTGTTTTTTGATGAGTTGGGGGAGTTGTTCTTCTGGGAATATGGGTATGCCCGTTGGGTATTGTGGTCCTGAAAGTTCTGGTGGGTATATGCGTCCTTCTATGCCTGGGATTTGTGTGGCTGTGAAGGCGATTACTTGATAGTGTGGGTTGTTTCTGAAGTGGACGTTGAAGTTGTGGAAGTCTCTGCCTGCGGCGCCCATGATTATGATTTTTGATTTTGCTGTCTGTTTGGTCATTTTGGGTTTTTCTCCTTTTTTGGATGGAGAAGCGTGAGGAGTTTGAGATAGTATTCCAAGCATTAGATATAAACCTTGAGTGAGTCTTTCTCGCTGTGTGTATCTGCTCTGCGGGGTTCTAGACCCTCTTCCATATATGATACTATTAGGATCCAAATATACTGCAAATATGAGGAGTGAACCTGTGGTTGAAGGATGTATGGCACTTGTGTTAGAAGATACTGTTAAGTTAAGTTACCCAAGCCGAAAACGAGCAAGACAAAACCTTTAAGCGTCCATTTACTCTATTCCTTAATGGGGATTCTGTTAGCAGCAGCCGCAGAACGCGCACGCTTCCTTGCAAATGCGGCAATTTCCAAGATGCTTGAGAAGCAGAGAAGCGTTGCATTTTGCTATTACTGTAGAAAGAAAATACGCATGGAAGAGGCGGTAATTAGGGACAATATTGTAATGTGCCAGAAATGCGCAGAAAGTCATCTAGCAACAGAAAACGCCAAGAAGAAATAACACTAGTTAAGAATATGCAAATTTGAGTTTCTATTCGATGCTTGGTTTTTTATTTTGGGTTGCTGTGTGAATGTAAGGTTTATTTGGCATGTGACTAATTTGTCTAGAAAAGTGAGGAAGAACGTAGCGCAGGCATTAGGTGAATTTGTGGTTGAAAGTGCTCTTTGTCTGTTCTGGGAATAGTTACCGCAGTCCCGTAGCCGAGGCTCTAATGCGCAAATACGCGTCTAAGGGTGTTGAGGCGGATTCTGCGGGTACGTCGCCGATAAATTATATTTCTATTCATGCTCGGGAATTTTTGGAGAGGGAAGGTGCGGTGCAGTTTTTGAAGAAGCATCCCGAAGGTATTGATTCTAAGTGGTTAAAAGATTATGACTTAATCGTAGCTATGGAGTTGAAGCATAGTTTTTCGGTTTTGCGTAGGTGTCCCGAGTGTGCGGGTAGGGTGGAAGTGTGGAACATCGACGACCCGTACGACACGACCTTGGAATACGAACAACAAATATACCAACAGATAAAAAGAAAAACAAAAGAGCTCGCTGAACGTTTAAAAGGTTAGAATTCTATAAAGTCCTATATCTATAACCTTGATTAATAACATACGTCAAATCTGCAGTGACTATAAAAATCTCTTCTGGTCACAATTCCGCGAGGAGGTGAAAAATAAATATGACTCAAGAAAAGAATTCGGAAAAAGAAATTCACACTAAATTCGCCAAAGGCCTGTTTAACCTTACTTGGAGTTTCTTGGACAAGAAGGACAGAACCAAAGAGGACAACGATAAAATGATAAGTGCCGCTCACGCCTCCCATTACCATTGGTTGGAAATCGGAACACCGCTAGAGTTTGAACGAGGCGAATGGCAAATCTCTAGAGTGTATTCGGTCTTAAATATGCCCGAGTCAGCACTTTACCACGCCAAAAGATGTCTGGAAATCTGCCAAGCAAACAAGTATGGAGATTTCGACATCGCCTTCGCCTATGAAAGCATGGCCAGAGCCAACGCAGTCGCAGACAACAAAACAGAAAGCAAGAAATACATCGAACTGGCAAAGAAAGCTGGAGAGAAAATTAGCAGTAAAGAAGACAGAGACTACTTCTTCAGCGAACTCAAGAAAATTCCTGGTTACGAATAAAAAGATTTTTAGCAACACATTAACACAGTTGGAGTTTTCATGCTTTGATTGCTAGAAGTATTCATTTATCATGTTTGCTTCATGCAAAAAAATACCTAGACTATATGGCGTGCGTGCAGACAGAGAGCGAGAATATGTCTCATTGTTTCTTTCTTGGGAAGTGGTGTCTTGTACGCAGTTCCATTTTGACTGTGCCGAGCATTAATAGAACTTCCATTAAGGGTTCTCTCTCTGTGGCTAAGGCTGCGCCTGAACTGATATGGTTAGGTTTATGTGGCTAAATATATCGTAGCAAATAACATGTGGTGCCTGCACAGTTGAAAGAAAACATCGCAAAAGTCAAAGTGAATCTCGAAAATGGACAGATCCACGATATTCGTCTGTATGAGAAAAATCTTCGATTCAAATGCAAAAGATGCGCCGTCTACTGTTGCAAGCTAGGTTCACCTGACTTGAGCAAAGAAGACATGGAACAGATTAATCTGCTGGACATAAAACAAGCGAATTCGTTGACGATGCAAAAACACTACGTGCAATGAGAAGCAGGAAAGATGGCTCATGCATCTTCCTCAGAACGAGCGAAAAAAGCAATGTTCATGAATGCTCAATCTATAAGGTTAGACCAACTCTTTGTAGGCTTTATCCCTTTGAAGTCAAAAGAATCAACACCGACTCTTTTCTATTCAAAATCATTCCATGCTGCAATGGCTTGAACGATGCAAACGGAGAATTAGTGAATAAGAGATTTATTAAGCGCCTGCTTGAAAGCATATCACCATTGCTAATGAGCGCCTAGCGACAAACGTCTGCCAATAGGTCAACAAGAGCGTCTGCAACCTTATTCACTGCCTCTTCAACTTCTGGCGTTAAGCCTTCCACGAATTCCACTTTTTTAGGCTGCACGCCCAAAAGCAGCACCTTCGCCTTAACCATTTTTTGCACAACCTCAGCAAACATGGATAAAGGCAAAGCATGAGTCGAAACTGCCACACCACCAATATTCCCGGGCGGAACCAGCCTCACCGCACCAGGCTTAGCGTTAAAAGACGCGGCGTCAATCAACAAAACATGCGAGGGCTTAAACCGTTTAACCTCACCCGTAAAATTCTCAGGCATAGTCCCGCATTCGACAAGTCTAGCACGTTTTGGAACTCTGCCACGCAATAACTTCAAAACCTCCAAACCCAGAGCATCATCTTCACGCAGAGGGTTTCCAATACCCAAAACCACGAGTTTACTGCACTTTTGCAGCCACTTCTTGAGTTCAGTTTGCCAGAGCATTTTGATGCATCTGCTTCAATACAGCGTCATTACGGATGTATCATGTTTTAGACCTTTCGTATGAAAACCCTAATATAACTCAAACCTAATTCATATTTACTTCAAAACCCCATTAACCCAAGAGAGGAAAGCCATGCCCAAAACCCAAACCCAGATAGAAGACCAAAACGTCCTCCTCTACGACCCACAAAAATGCACAGGCTGCCGCTACTGCGAAATCGCCTGCTCGTTCTATCACTTCAAACAATTCGACCTAGAAAAAGCCCATTTACACATACAATTCAACCAAAAAAACGGCAACCTAGAAGCCATATACTGTCAGCACTGCGACGAACCCGTATGCGTAGCCGCCTGCCCCAACGAAGCAGCGGCTAAAGATGAAAAAACAGGCATAGTAACCATAAACCCCATGCGATGCATAGGCTGCAAAGCCTGCACATTCTCATGCCCACTATCCGTGCCCTGGTTCAACAAAGATTACCGCATTTCGATGAAGTGCGACTTCTGCGACGGCGACCCACAATGCGCCAAATTCTGCTCACCCCAGGCCATACGTGTGGCGAAGAGGAAGGAAGCGTGGAAATTCAACCAGACAACTTACGGGGAGGCTCTCAAATGACCAAACCACAAAACAGAATAATCGAGCACCTTAAGCGTGAATTAGGCTCAGACTTTATAAACGCAGAAACACCAAAAGAAAAGAGAATATTTATACGAATCATGCCCACTGGCTTGAGAAAAGCCGTCAACGTGCTTAAGCAGGAATACCCCGAACTACGCTTGATAACCATTTCCACGGTTGACCATGGCTTAGACCACGAATTTCTGCACCACTTCCACGTTAACGGAGACGGCTTGGTGGTCACGTTACGCAGCGTCAAGTCCAAAGAAGACAATATGCTCGAATCCATCGTAGACCTCATCCCTGCCGCGCACTTTATAGAAAGAGAAATCGCCGACCTCTTCGGCGTCAAACTCACCAATCATCCCAAACCTGAACCCCTAATACTCTCCAAAGACTGGCCCAACGAAAAACGACCCTTAAGAAGATCTATGGAAGGCGAGCTCCCACCCCAAGCGAGACCCTCAGCTGAAACATTAATCTCAACCAGTTGCGTGACACCGATTTCGGCGTTCATACAGAAAAAACGCGAAGAAGCCGGCCTGCCCAGAACCCCGCCTTTCGCGTTCACCGACGACAAAGCGATGCAGGAGTTTCAGGGCATAATGAAAAACACGGGCTTCGCCGAAAAAGCGGGATACGACTGGGAAAAGAAACGGTTGCGGTACAAATAATGGAGCGTGAGATGAAAAATGGTTAAGTATGCATCGTTCTTGGGCTGTCAAATTCCGATGCGTTTGCCAAGTATTGAAATTGCTTCGAAAAAAGTCTTCGACAAATTAGGCTTAGAAGCCGTTGACCTTACGGGCTATTCTTGCTGTCCCGAACCCGTGATTTCAAGGCTTTTAGATAAGACGGCTTGGCTCGCAACCTCGGCTAGAAATTTAGTATTGGCTGAAGAGAAGGGCTTGAACCTAATGACTCTATGTAACGGCTGCTACGAGACATTGGCTGAAACAAACGATGTTCTCAAACATGAGCCTGAAGAACTGCGCAAAACAAACGATGTTCTCAAGCGTTACGGCAAGCAATACAACGGCAAAGTCAAAGTTAAGCACGCTGTCGAGGTTCTCTATGAAGACGTAGGTGTAAACAAAATCAAAACTCATGTGGTCAAACCACAGAAACTCCGCGTAGCGCTGCATTATGGCTGCCACATGTACCGTGAGCAACCAGGCGGAGATATCATGCGAAAACCGAACATGATGAAAGAATTGACCCGCCTCACGGGTGCACAGGTGGTTGACTATGGATTGGAGCGTTTGTGCTGCGGCTATCCGAGCATGCAGGCAGACGAAGAGTTCTCGTTGAAGCAGAGGCTTATGCTCAAGCTGAGTCGTATGCAGGAAGCAGGCGCTGACGCGGTTGTTTTGTCCTGTCCAGCTTGCACCATACAGTTTGAGATGGGTCAAATCATGCTTAGACAACAAGGGATTCAATTTAACCTTCCAAGCATCAATCTGATGGAGCTGCTAGCCTTGTCTTTCGGAGTTCCGTCCAAAGACCTGCATTTGGAGTTCCATAAGAGCCCTGTTTTACAGTTGGTGCAGAAAATGGAGGCGGTCTAAAATGCCAGAAATCGTACAAATCGGACCATATCGCCCGCAACTAGTCGAACCTGAACGCTTCGAATTGCTCGTGGAGAATAACCGCATACTCGACGTTGACATCGAGTTAGGCTACGTGCACCGCGGCATAGAAAAACTGTTCACTACAAAGACCTATCTGCAGAACCTCGCCTTGGCCGAACGCATCTGTGGCATCTGCTCAGGCATACACACGCTTGCCTATGCACAGACGGCTGAGGGCGTCATCGATGTTGAAGTCCCTGACCGTGCACGATACCTACGCAGCATTTATATGGAAATCGAGCGGCTGCACAGTCACTATTTGTGGTTCGGAGTGCTCACTCACAGCCTAAACGAACACGAGGCTTTCCTGAAAGTCATGGGCGAAAGAGAACAGGTTCAGGATTTGCTGGAATACCTAACTGGCAACAGAATGAACTACCTAATCAACACCATCGGCGGCGTTAGACGCGACATCACTCCAGAAAAGGCGGAGCGCATTCGAAAAGTGCTCCAGGGCATGAAGCCGGTGTCCGACTACCTAATGAAACTCCTAGATAACAACGGCGAACTCACAAAGAAAACCCGAGGCATCGGTATACTGCCCAAAGACAAGGCGCTGGCAATCGGCGCAGTCGGTCCAGTACTCCGTGGTTCGGGTATAAAAAGCGACATCCGAAAAGAGGACCCATACGCAGCCTACGGTGAATTAGATTGGAACGTGATCGTTGAAAACGACGGCGACGTACGTGCTAAAGCCCTAGTCCGCGCAAGAGAAACCTACGAGAGCATGAAGATGATTGAACAAGCACTAAGTGATTTACCCAAAGGCGAAATCGCTGGAAAACTGGGCAAACCGCTAGTAAAAGAGGAACTCGGAAGAGTTGAGGCGCCGCGTGGCGAGCTTATGTATTACATCAAGTCGAACGGCACAAACATTCCTGAAAGAGTAAAAGTGCGTACGCCTTCCTACATGAATGATTTTTCTCTCATCGAGATGCTCAAAGGAAACACCCTCGATAGCGCGAGAACCATAATCGAAAGCATTGACCCCTGCTTTGCTTGCACTGACCGTGTGACAGTGGTGAATGCCAGGACGGGTAGGAAACGGAAGATGGAGTTGAAATAGGAGGAATGAATATGGCTGCAAAAATCAATGTTTATCGTTTCATGTCTGGCGGCTGCAACGGCTGTGATGTAGAGATCCTCGAATGCCTCGTTCCACGGTACAAACTGGCGGAACTGGGTGTCGGAGTGGTTTTCACTCCTGAAGAAGCAAACGTCCTAGCCTTAACAGGCGGAGTCACAATCAAGGGCAAAGAAGAACTACTCAAGGCATATGAGAAGATTCAACCGCCGAAACTCGTCGTCGCCATCGGTAACTGCGCCGTAACAAAAGACATATTCGCCAAGGGCTATCCAATGGTTGGACCTCCAGACCAGCTGGTGCCAGTGAACTATTATATTTCTGGCTGTCCGCCGCGTCCACAAGCAATTGTCACGGCGATTGCGAAGGCTTTAGGCGTAACACTTCCAGAAAAAGAGAGCTACTGGGCTGCGCCTGAGGGTTTCAGAGGAAAGCACGAGATTAGTAAGGAGAAATGCATGGGTTGCGGTGCTTGTGCGCAGGTTTGTAGTTCGGATGCGATTGACGCGTTAGAGGTCGATGGAAAGCGATTGATAAAGGTCAACTATGGTTTATGCACATTCTGTGCTTTCTGTCAAGATGAGTGCCCAACTGAAGCCATCAAGCTCACAAAGGAATATCACTTGCTGACCGATAACCGAAACACGGCCAACGTCACCAATGAAGTTAACCTAGTCAACTGCATAGAATGCAAAGAAAATTTCGTGCCCACAAACCAAATCGACTGGGCGGTTGACAGGGTAATAGAGAAAGTGCCAGCGTACAAGGAATTCAAGAACACACTGAAGAATTCGATGGAAACATGCTACGATTGCAGAAAAGAAATAAGCAACATCAAAAACGCCAAAAAAATCCTAGCACAACTATCCGCAAAGGCACGCAAGGCTTAGAAACGCCAAAAACATTTTTTTCTTTCAGAAAAGCGTTAAAAGCGTAAGCCATTTACCATAATTCAGAGCACAGAGGAAGGAAAGTTGAAAATTTCCGCTTTGAAAGAACACAAATGCTACTGTTGCGGCGCCACGATAGGCAAGGAAGAAACGTGTTTCGCCTTCATCATAAACCCAGCCGACCCGAAGAAGAGCGAGTTTGACGTTACGTACACTTGCTTAAAATGTGCTGAGCAAGAGTCTTGCCGAGTGAAAATTAAGGGTAGAGGCGCGTCCCCGCAAGAATAAGCTTCTCTAGTTTATTGGTTTTTTATTTTTGGGATGTCGATTTCGAAGACTTCGTTGTTGTTGCATTTCGAAATCATGTGTTCGACTTGTAAATGCGTGAGTGGAAGGTTGACTTTTTGGCACTCTTTGGTGCA
>DATKLC010000042.1:0-4592 GCA_035542635.1 Candidatus Krumholzibacteriaceae bacterium
CTACGTTGGAAAATGACATTGTTAGAAACAGAGATAGAAAAACTATGATGAGAATGCGTTGCTTCAACTTTGCCACTAGCCTCCCACATACAAAAACCCATAGTGACAACTATACTTTATGAAACCACAATCAAGACACAAAATCAAGACCGCCTAAACTTTCGCGCCACTTCCTCTATTCTATTCCCTACAACTTCGATTTTGTCTTGCGCGATTTCGCCAAAGCCTTTCTCATACGCACGTCTGATGTGATAAATCTCAAACGGATCAATGCCCATGATTCTGCAGGCAGTCGCATCCACAGCCAAAACATCCCTGCCAGCCATAATCAGGTCCATCTTAACAGGGTTTCCAGACACTGGTCCTGGTCCTTCTAGCGCGTAGAAGCCGTCGATAATCGTGAACTTAGGCTTTAGGACGCTGTTTATGTCCACGATGACTTTGCTGATGTTGCGCAGATGATACTTGAACTTCATCTTTTCGGGCAACAAGCCGAACATGTTCTTCATGCCTAGCGTCACGCCCGTCTCACTGTGCGTCTTGAGTTTCGCCGCGTTTATGATTGCCGAGCCCACGACGATTTTTGGCACCTTAATTTTGTGCAAAACCTCCGGGTCAGAGATTTCTAGGGCGACTCTTTCTTTCTCTCTGCGCAGGTTGATGAACTTCACTTTGTTGTCTTCGCACACTCGGAGCATGCCAGTTGCTTTGCAGGCTTTATCTGCGTTTGTTGTTGATGCGTCGGATTCGACGACGAAAATCTTGTCTGTAAACTCTCTTGCTTTATGTACCAAGGCTTCTACAACGAGCGGGTCTGTCGTGGCGCCAGATTCGTAAGTTTTGGTCGAAATAAAATTGACTTTTATCAAAACCTGAAGCGCGTCTTTCAGTACTTCTTTCATTCCGCCGATTAAATCGATGGCTCTGTAAACGGTTTCGTGCGCTCTAGGTCCTTTGGCTATCGCCACTTTATTGGGTTGAATCATTATGGAGACTCTAAAGTCAAGAAAACAATGCTCTATTAATTAGTTACTTTTTCAAGGGCAAGTTTATTGCAGAGAAAGAGAGCAGCAGCTGAAAAAAAAGGCTTATTCTAGTTTCAGTTCATCATCAATCCGTGCAGCGGGTATGGGAATACGTGGCTTCTCTCAGGCTCGAAACTCACGGTGACTTCGTCGGAGGTTTTATCGAGGAAATTTTGTTATGCTAGCCTTTGCGCTCATATGTTTTACTAGTTTTTTCGATTCCAGCGGTCACTCACCGAAATTATCGAATCGCGAGAATTGAACCATCACTGAGCCTATTCGCTTTCTCTCGCTACTGCAAGTATTCTCACGTAATCCGCTGTGTCGTCACAAGAGTCTGCCACATGTTCCAGTTCTTCAATCATGTCTCGCAGGAACAGAAAAGACGCCGCGTCTATCTCTCTGACATGCGCAAGGAACATGCCCTTCGTTTCCAAGTATTCGTCGTCAACTTTTCCCTCTATCGCGTCAATCTGCATAGCCAGTTTTATCGCCTCTGCCGGGTCAGCTCCCAGTGCTTCTACGGCTTTGCATAGTGTAGTGGCGCCGTTGACTAAATGATTTGACATATTGTACAGTTTTTCCCAGAACACCTTAGGAATGGTTGAATCGAGCAAGAGCTGGGCGTTTCTTGCGCCGTCTTTGACGTGGTCTGCCATTTCGTCGAGTCTCTTCACCAAGTGCATTATGTCTTCGCGGTCTTTTGGCGCCATGCTGCCCCGGGTTAATTCTTCGAAAATTGTTCTTCTCAGTTCGTCGATTTCGTGTTCGCTGATGGATAAGTGTTCGATAGATTCTTTGGCGCTTTTCTTGTCTCCCTTCAACGCTGCTTGAATTGTTTTCTGCAGGTCATTTACGGTGTCGATCGCGCGGGTCATTTGTTTATCTGCGAGTTCCAGCACTCGTGATTTTCGTCTTCTCGCAAACCATCTCTCCATTTTTATGTTCCTCTTTCTTACATCATAGCCTTCTTCGAATTCTTAAGCTTAATTAGCTAACCAAACCTCACACTACACTAGCATAACAACAGCGTGAAGCGCCATGCATCACACACCAAAGAATATTCAATATCACATAAACTGCAAACGCGGCGATTTGGCACAATACTTGCTCGTGACTGGCGATCCTGAGAGAATACCCAAAATAGCCAGGCATTGGATTCATGCCAAAGAGGTATCGTCTCATCGCGAGTTCAGGGCTTTCACGGGCGTCTATAAGAACGCTAAGATTTCGGCGATTTCCAGCGGTATCGGACCAGCGGTAATGTCTATTGTGGTTAACGAAGCAGCAAACATTGGAGTACGGACGTTTATTCGTGTGGGTAGTTGTGGTGCTTTGCAGAAAAACATCAATTGTGGCGACCTGATTATCTCTTCCGCCGCGGTGCGGTTGGATGGCACCAGCAACTGCTATGTTATACCGGAATATCCAGCAGTGGCGGATTACGAAGTCATGCTGGCGCTCATAGAAGCCGCAGAATCTTTAGGCGTTAAGTATCATGTAGGTATCACCGCCACCGCTTCAGACTTTTACGCTGGGCAAGCGAGAGTTTCGGGTAAAAACCATAGCGTCCCTCAATGCGAAAACCTGATACCAGCACTGCAGAAGGCTAATGTTTTGAATTTTGAGATGGAAACCGCCACGCTCTTTGTGTTGTGCAGCTTGTTTGGCTTAAAAGCCGGATCTGTGTGTGCAGTTTATGCGAATCATGCCACGAGCAAGTTTGAGTCGTATGCGGGTGAAGAAGACTGCATCAGAGTCGCCAATGAGGCGGTCAAAATCTTGGATTCCTGGAACAAAAAGAAGAAGACAAAGAAGAAAAAGTGGCTGTTTCCTAACCTGCTGCGCTGAAAACACTTATAATAATCACAACGCAATTTCGTATGGGCTGTTTGCTCGAGGGCCGGTAGCTCAGCATGGTTAGAGCGTTCGGCTGATAACCGAAAGGTCGAGAGTCCAAATCTCTCCCGGCCCACTTCATCGATTCTTCTAGATGCTACGAGTCCGCGTTTTGGCATTTGACTTTCAGGGTTTGCGTCAGTTGTTTCAGTTCGTGGTCGCTCATCCATTCGGTTTTGAGGTATTGACAGATTCTTGCGTCGCTTAGTCCTATCCTTCTTGCCTCTTCAACAGCGTATCTGTAAGCTTCGATTTCAGTGGGTCTGTCCGCATAGTCGTAGTGCATGTCGAAGAGCTCTTTGCCCTCCATGAACTGCTTCACATGCACGAGTTCGTGGATAACGTCGAGGTATATATCAACTTTATCGCCGCTGTTGAGGTAACGAGAGCTGACCACGAGATGACCGTCCACATCGCTTACCCACATGTACCCGCCCATGACTGTAAGCTCGACTTTGAGGTTTTCGAGCACTTCACCTGTTCTTTTGCCGAAGATTCGCCTTACAGCGTCAACCTTTTCGAAACCCTTGAAAACATCTGTGAAGGGTCGAATCGATCCCATAAGGAAGGGCAGGCTACTTACCCGCAGCATCTTGAGAATTCGCATCGCCTTGGTGGCTATTAGCTCACGCGGGTCTATACGCCCAGTCTCCTCTTTCGAGTTTTATCCAAATCATTTCCACCGAAAATGAAGCTGCGTTGATATTTAAGGATAACATGGTACGCCATGCTAACAACGGCAGACTAAATCCCCACTAGCCACACGGTCGAACCTTGCTTTCCCTAACCATATTTGCAGTGTATTTGGAGCCTAATAGAATAGTCTAGACACAGCGTCGAGAACACACAAAACTGCCACCATCAAGCTGGAGACTCAAGTTTATGGATGATTCAGTTTCGTAATTCATAACCCATATTATATGCAGGATGCAGAAGCACTTGAGGATCACGATTGATTGAGACGGTTTCTGCCGAAAGGATAGTCATACCGATTGAAACTAGGCGTTCACATGAAAAAATAGCTGAAAGAAAGACTATTGTCTATGAAACTCGCATTGACCCGACTGTAATAAAGGTAGCCGGAGAGAAACTAAAGGCGCAACTATTCACCAGATTCGGATTCATGAAACCTAGACCAGAAGAGATACGGTTCGTTTCTATCAGCCAGTACTATGAACCCTACATGGTGATCAACGCAAGATACGCCATCGATTATTATCGTAAACGCGCCTACACAGTCAAAGTCGACAAGGAAGCGCAGGAAATCGTCCTACTTGGTCATAGATTCAAGCCCAGCCCACCGATGGATTCCTATGCGAAAGATTACAAGGTGGTTAAACTTGAAGGAGAGGAACGACTGGTCAACGAGATTAAAGCCTCTCTTATCCTAGATGAATTCGGGCATGAAGTCACACCTAAAAGCCTCCCGTCTGCCCCATCGGAGAAAAACCCTAAGAAAATATTGAAAAAATACGGAGCAAAGGAAATTCCTCCTGACGCAGATTTGAAAATCATTCGGTCCAAAATACTCAAACGCCCAAAAGATGTGAGCAGACTTGTCAAAGAACTCTTTGAAGTTAGCGAACGAGCTGTGATTTACACGCCAAGGTTCAGGGTCCAATACAGAAACGTAAAGACTGGTGACGAAAAAACAGTGGAATTCGATGG
>DATKLC010000043.1:0-7215 GCA_035542635.1 Candidatus Krumholzibacteriaceae bacterium
GCTCCAGCCCAAGTTCCGCCAACAGCACCTACAGCCACACCAATTGGTCCTCCTAGGAGTCCGATGAGAGAGCCAACTGCCGTTCCACCGATTGTACGAATCGGAAAATCATCTCCTGCCTGCTTAGTCGTAACTGTGCCGTCGTCGTTTTTCTTTATCACGGCTCCAGCGTGAACGGAAATGCTCCCTTCCGAATCAAGCGCCTTTAGTGCTCGATATCCGTCGTATGCTTTAAGTTCGTTGTCGAAAACTACAACCAACATTCTCTCCATTGCCTAGTTCACCTCCTTTTGCGATTAATTGCTTAGAACATTCGCTCCTTTTTGCTTTTATGAATTTCGTTTTCGCTAATGTCAATTCGCAAAACGCCTTTTTGCGCCCGAGACTTCCAAAATCATGTCTTCGACGAATTCACCCAAACAAGCTGGCTTGGATTGGGTGTCTGCATGTTGGGTGTTGGAATTGCCATTTATGGGATAGGGTATCTTCTATCGGCATGACTTGGAACGCGCTGATGGTGCACAAAATAAGGGAAAACCGAAATCGTAGTCAGCGGGTTTAGAGACGCGATGATGTCGTTAGTCTTATAAATAGTTCCACTTATAGCTATAGTCATCTAGAGGTATATTGATGAAGGAAGTAAAGACTCCGAATTGGTTACGCGCTCTGGACATAATCATCGGTTTGACCGCTGTGGTACTAGGAATCGTTGTTCTGTTTGTGCCAGATGTTGCTGTTACGACGCTTATATTCTTGCTGTATGTTGCCTTACTAATCATTGGAATTGGAAGAATCCTGATAGGTGCACTAGCCAAACATCTTCCAGTAGGAATACGCATCCTTAGCATAATTGCTGGATTAATTCTCATTGGGCTGTCAATTGCGGTTCTTGCATATCAATATCCATATTTTGCTACTGATTTGATGATCGCTATGTTCGCCTTCGCTTTGCTGATGTACGGCATATCAAGCATCACAATTGGCGGATTCTCAAAAATCCTTCCAAACTGGGTTCGCGGCTTGTTCGTAGCTGAAGGTATCTTTGCAATCATAATTTCCATCGTGGTCTTAGTAGTGCCTGACATCGCTATTCTGACGCTGGTCTTCCTGCTGTCCTTTGCCTTAGTATGGAATGGAATAATCGCAATTGTTTCAGGCGTTACAGGCAAACCATAGGAAACAACTGAACCTAAGACACCAATCCGAATAATTCACGAAGGAACGACCTGCGCGTGCGAAAAGGGCAATGACGCGTAACCCGCATTAAGACACGGTGGGTAAACGATCCCTCTTTCTTCCCACCTATTTTTTCACAATGGCTTTTTCAACATGCTTTCGTAGTGTTTCTTCGGCTGTTTTCTTTGCTTCTTCTGTTTTGTTGGTTTTTGTTCCGCCGCCTTGGGCGAATTCTGGTCTGCCGCTTCCTCCTCCGCCTAAGACTAGCGCTGCTGCACGGGCTATTTCTGCCGTGTTTACGCCTTTTTCCACGGCTTCTTTTCCTGCCATGATTACGAATCTTGCGGTTTTCTCGTTCCTGCCAATGAAGAAGAGCACTGCATTTGTGTCTTTTTTGATGAGTTCACCTGCTGTTTTTATCATCTGGTCAACGTCTAACGATTCGAACTGTTTCGTCACAAACTTGACTTTGCCTATCTGTACGGTTTCCATGGCTTCGATTTGCCCGCTCTCTCTGGCAGCCAACTCTTTTATGAGTCGTTCCTTCTCTTTTCTTGTGTTCTTCCACTCTTCAATAACACGCTCAGCCGTGGGCACAAGTTTTTCAACAGGCGCGCTAAGAACTTCTGCTAGTTTGACGATTAGCTTCTCTTCCTCTTGAGGCGCTTTCACTGCATAAAGCCCAGTGGCGTAAATGAGGCGTTCTCTGCCATCCTGAACCCTTTCCGTGTGCAGGATTTTCAGGTATCCTAGTTCACTCGTGTTCTTCACGTGTGTGCCCGCGCAGGCTTCGACTTCCCAGTCGCCCACTTTGACTACGCGAATTTCCTTGCCAGGCACCGCTCCACCCTGATAAAGCCTGAAGCCGTACTTCGATTCCGCCTCATTTCGCGGCAACCACTTCGTTTCAACTGGAATACCTTCTTGCAGAGCCTTGTTGGCTAATTCTTCAATTTTATGCGTTTCTTCCAGCGTCAAGCGTCTAAAATGCGAAATATCCAATCTAGACCGCTCAACATCCTTCTGCGTACCCGACTGCCACACATGCTCGCCCAACACACGCCGAGCTGCGCCCATAATCAAGTGCGTAGCCGTGTGCGCCTTCATCAAACTATAACGCCTAGACCAATCAATACTACCCTTAACCGAAGCATCCTCCCTCGGAACGCCGCCCTCCACCTGATGAACAATAACTCGTCCAACCTTCTGCACATCAACGACTTTGCACTTTTTGCCGCCAAACTCCAAAACACCAACATCAGCAGGTTGCCCGCCACCCTCAGGAAAGAATACCGTCTGGTCCAAAACCACACAGCGCCTGTCCAGAACACGAAGAACCCTCGCCTTGAACTCCCTCTGATAAGAATCATCATAATAGAGCATACGCGTCTCGGGCAAATCAGCCACCAGCGCTTCCAGCTTCTTCGCCAGTTCAGCCTCCTCCTTCGGCGGCTCGACCAAATGCCTAGCAGCAATCATAGCGTAGAAATTATCAGGCACCTCAACTCTGACGCCTTCTTCAATGGCTGTTTCTCGCACAACCTCGGGTGGAAGCCCATGCGAATCGTACAACTCCACCAAAGTCTCACTTGGAACGCGACTAGCCTTTTTCGCCTTCAACTCCTGCGCGATGCGTTTAACGAGCATTCTGCCCCTCTCGAGCGTTTGCTGATATTTCTCTCGTTCCACCTGCAGCATGGTCTGAATCTCGTCACGCATCACCTCTAAACGCGGAAAATCATCCCCATAAGCCTTAATTTGCATGTCGATGATTTCGGGCAGCCTGTCCTCAATGCCCAAGGTCTTCAACAAACGATAGGTGCGCCTGATAATCAAACGCGCCAAATAACCCTCCTCTACGTTCGAAGGCACAACGCTCTCGGCGAGCATAAAAGCCAAACACTTAGTATGGTCAGCCACGGCGAAGGCACTTTCTATGGGCAGCATCATGTCGCTGAGACGCTTAGGCTGCATACCGACGCATTTCGCCACTTCTGCCCACGCTTTGGCTCTGTCAGTGAGTTTCTCCACGTTCATCCTACCCGAATGTGCAGCAACCCGCGTCAGTAGGTTTTCATCAATGTCACGTATGCCAGCCATATTCATGATTTTATCGAGAGTCTTGCCGTAAACTGCGTGGAAGCCACTTACTGTTCCCTGTGAGATCCAAACATAACGCTCAATGCCATAACCCGTGTCGACAGTGCGGATGGGCAACTCCACAAACTTGCCGTCTTCTACTTTGAACTTCATAAACACCAAAGTAGCCAGCTCGAGCCCGCGCACGATGGTTTCCAAGTCTGGGCCTGCGTTGCCGCCGCCCGACCATACGTCTTCTTTGTAGATGACTTCTTCTTCGGGAATTCCGAGCGCTTTTGTAGCGAACTCGTGATGAAGCTTCACTGTCTGGTCTTTCCAGTACACTTCCTTGTCAGGATAGTTGAAGGCGTGGTGTCCGCCCATCTCGAAAATAGTAAAGTGCCGTCCGAAGGTGGGTCCGACATTGTCGACGTCGACGAAGCGTATGCACGGCTGACTAATAACCAGCGGGTTGGCTGGAGGCGGAACGATGCCGTTGGTAACGTACGGTTGAAAGTCCACGATGCTCGCTGACGTGAAGTACAAGTCGGTTCGCCACCGTGACACGACGGGGTAGGGTGCGATTCGCTTGTGATCGTGTTTTTCGAAGAAAGACAGAAACTCTTCACGCATTTCTGGCAATGTGTAGGCCTTCTTGGTGGGCGGACAACCAATAAAACTATACGGCGCACAGCCCTCAGCCGTAGATTCGCCGCAGGTTTTCATCGCGGGGTTCATCGTCCAGAAGTATTCCTTGCATTTTGGACACTGTTTCCTCACGTAGCCGTTCTCGTCAAAAAATGGAACATGATACTCTTCTTCGGGAAAACGATGCGGTTTCACCTGTTTTGCCTCCATGTGCATGCGACTTTAGTGTTAAGGGTTGAGCCTAAATTAAAAACTATTGCGCCTTAAAAGACGCTAAAAAGGAATAGAACGGAAACTGGGATAGAGGGATAACGACGTTTTTATCCGAAGAGTGCGCCGAGTCCTTCCAATGCTGCTTCTTCTTTCTGTTTTTCTTCTTCGGGTTTCTTCTCTTTCTTTTCCTCGGGTTTGGCTTCTTTGCCAGGTGCTGCTGGTGCTTGTGCTGCGGGTGCTGCGAATGCTGGTGCGGTTTTGATGGCTTCTTCTATGTTTACTCCTTCGAGTGCGGCGACGAGTGCTTTAACTCGTGCTGCGTCTGGGCTTACTCCTGCGGCATTAAGCACTGCGTTGAGGTTCTCTTCGTTGACTGGTTTTCCTGCCTTGTGAAGTAGCATGGCGGCATAGACGTATTCCATATTTTTCACCTCATCTGGGTTTTGTTTTCTAATTACTAATTACTATCATTTAGCCTGCTATCGGCGCTGCCTTCGCATCTTTCTTAGCGATAGCACCGCTGAGGCTCATCATTTCACCGTGGGCTTTTCTTATCAGGTCTCTGATGTTCTCTTTGGTCGGGAAACCGCTGAATAGGCTTAAATTGTAAGCGTCAAAGTGGGCTTTCTGCAAGATGAAGGGTATGGCTTCGGGCTCTGGATACGCGGTAAACAGGACGAGGTTGAAGGCGTACTGGTGGGCGGTTTGGAAGTCGTTTTTGTAGGCGTTCAAATCTAGGTGTAGTTGGTTGCCTGTGAAGACTGTGCCGTCGTCGTACATGGCTTTTAGGGCTATCCCTGCTTCGACGGGTTTTATGCCGAGTTTTGAGAGTACGCTGGCCAGGCGTTCGTTTATAACGTCACCCTTCTTGGCTACCATGGTGTCTTTGTTTATCCATACGCTGCCTGATTCGATGCGTGTGGCCAAGCCTACCGCGCCGAGTTGGCTGATTATTGGTCCCGGGGGCATGCCCGTGTTTCCCGCGGGTACGATGACGTCTACGGCCGCGACGTCGCCTGTTTTTGCGCTTATTTTGACCTTGCTCTGTTCTAAGAGTAGGGCTAGTTTGAATGGGTTGAGGTTGGTGAGCATGAGCACATTAGAGCCGGCTAGATGCGGTTCGATTTTGTCTATGTCTTTTTTGTCGTTTGTGTCTTTTATGGCTCTTCTTACTATGGTGTTCTTGACGACTTTCATGTAGACGCTGCCGCGGAGTTTCTTCTTGATCTCCTGCAGCTGGGCGGCGCGGACTTTGGTTAGGTTGGCTACGCCGAAGGCTTTGTAGTCTTTGATGAGCGTGGTTAAGGCTTGGGTTTCTTGCTGTTTTTCTTCTTGAATCGGCTTCAGCGGCTGTGTGGTCATATTAGCCCTTCTCAGAGTTTGATTTCTACGGGTTTGCCCATCGTCGTTTTAAGCGTGATGCTTTTTATGTTTTTGATGCCTCTTTTAAGTTTTCCTTCCAAGCGGCGGATTATGGTGGTTATGTTTTCGGCGATTTGTTCGTCTTTCATGTCTTCTGTGCCCACGCGGGCGTTTATGAGCGCCTGTGTCTTGGTGCGTACTATGGCTAAGCGTTGATGCCGAGCGATTTGTGCTTTTATGTCTGCGTTGGGTGGTACGGGGGTGGGCATTTTTCCTCTTGGTCCTAGGACTGCGCCTAGTGATTTGCCTACTGTTGGCATGAGTGGTGCTTCGCAGATGAAGAAGTCGTATGTGTTAGCTAGTTCGCGTTGGCGTTTCTTGTCGGTGGCTATGTTGTTTAGTTCGTCTTTTTCTATGACCAGGTCTACTCCTGCTTGTTTGGCTTTCATGGCGAGTTCGCCTGTGGCTATTACGCAGATTTTCGCTTTCTTAGTAAGCGGGTGGGGGAGTTCGATGGATTCTTGGATTTTGCTTTCGGGTTTTTTCATGTCAATTTCTTGGAGGTTTATGGTCATGTCTATGGTTTGACTGAACTTGCGTTGCTTAGAGTTTTCTCGGACTTTTTTTAGGGTTTCGAGTAGCTTCGGTGTTTCAAGAGACATCGCTAATTAGACCTCAAGTGGCAATAGGCTAAGAAAGCCCAAAATAAAAAGATTGTTATGGCTTCTGGTTTTGTTGGTGCCCTCGTATGTATACTGTGCCTTGGACGATCCTTTTGCGGGATTGTTCTTCTAGCGTTTTTGTTATTGTTTTTTCTGATTTTTCTCTTCCAAGGTAGGCTCCTATGGTGTAGTGTATGCTGAGTCCGAGCATGACTGGGATGATGTAGTGGTAGTAGTTTGGACCTTTGCCTACCCACAGTGTTTCGTAGACGAGTCCTATGATCGTTAGTATTGCTCCTAGGCTGATGACGACGCTGAGGACGGTGGTTAGCAGAGTTGTGTGGAATGGTCCGCTGTTGACGCCTGTTATCTTGAATTTTCGGAAGTAGGGCAGAATGAGTGCGGGTATGAATCCAGCGATGGCTACAAGGAATATCATGACGAGGATGATGTCAACGGAATAAGCGATGGGGGCGATTGTGGGGGGTTCTGCGAGTACGTCTAGCCAGTGTAGTATTGGGTAGAATATTGACGTTCTTGAATCGTGTAGGTTGTATGCGTCCCATGCGAGGGCAGTCGATATGATGAAGATGAGTGCGGGCATGAGGAGCATGAAGTATTCTGTTTGGAGTTTTTGACGGATGGTTTGTGGTTTTTCGTTGACTATTTCGATGACTTGTTTGGTTTTTGTGAGTCGGGCGATGATGTCTGCGAGTCTTAACGATGCCACGCTGCTTATGACTGCGACCATTACGTAGCCCAGAAGCAGAACGACTAGGCCTGCGATGGTTGTGATGAGGATAATGGTTAATGAGTTATAGTCAGTCAGTTCTAGTTGGGGGGTTGAAAGGACAGCAATTATGTAGAGTGCGATTCCGAGGAGGAAGGAGGAAATCAGGATTAACAGTTGTTCTTTATTCTTCAACACAGACTCCAAAACATAACAGAACCCCAGCCACTATATAACCTCTTAAGCAACAAAATTCAGAGCATTTTTGGTGTTTCACGAGATATCTCAAACCCGACCTCAAATGGCAATAGCCTAAACAAACCAAACACAAAAACATTATCATAA
>DATKLC010000044.1:0-2510 GCA_035542635.1 Candidatus Krumholzibacteriaceae bacterium
GCCGTTTCCTTCTCAGGCACAAGACACAAAGGACGAACACGCCGAACAAAACGCCCACCACCATCGGCACTAACAACATCAAAACGCGCCAAACGCCAAACATCACCATGCACAACATTCAACAAAAAAGTCTGAACCACATCATCCAAATTATGCCCCAAAGCAATGACATCTGCACCAAGCCTTTCAGCCGCCAAACCCAAAGCCCGACGCCTCAAAACCCCACAATAAGCACAAGATGTCAAAGGCGCATTAACTCGCATTTTCTTTGCTTTATCAACAATTTCATCAAGCGTCAAACCAAAAAAATCCTCAAAACTAAAAATGCTGTGAGCTACACCTAAAATCGCACAGTTTTTGGCAGCTATCCGCAACGCCTCGCTCCTGTAGCCCCTTATTCCTTCATCAATCGAAACCGCACGCAGAGAAACTTTTGGAAAATTTTTCTCAATCTTCGCCAAAATGTGCAGAAGCCCAACGCTGTCTTTGCCCCCAGAAACAGCAACCAAAATCGTGTCGTCAAACTTGAACATGTCACAATCAGCAATGGTCACGCGCACACGGTTTTCTATCGATTTACAAAAGCACGGTTTGCAGAGCTTTTCTCCGCTGTAAGTCCTAACGAAAACAGCCTTTCGCCGACCACAAAAACCACATTTAACCAATTCAACCACTCCTCTTTCACGCTCGTGGCAAACCGAAATACACAAAACTCAAAATCATGTTCGCGAAAAGCAACCCCAAAAAAACAGCGCTAATCAAGACACGCAAAGAAAACCGCCTATTTTTTTCAACGCGATCTTCGAGAAGATAAAACAGATACTTTTCACCGTCAAACGGAAAAGCTGGAAGCATATTAAACACAGCCACACTAAAAGCAGCGACAAAAGTCCAATAAAACGTTAGATACACATTAGCCGAAGTCACACGGTCAAAACCAAAACGCGAAGGATGATAATCAAGCCCATAAGAAAGACCAATCACCGCGCGCCCATTCAGATTCTCGGTTGTCACACTGACATTTTTATCGTTAACTCTGAGAATCAGCACGGCGCCCAGCGTCGTTTTGTTCAAGTAGTCAGCAAGGTTTTGCAACGAATTAATTCCAGTGCCGTTAACAGCAGTAATCACATCAAACCTATTAACGCCAGCATTCGCAAGAGGACCACCAGCAACAGTGCCATCCACCAGCACGCCTGCGGAAGGAGCGAAAAGGCCCAACAACAACATGAGAACAAGAAGCCCTGTCACCAAGTTTATCGCCGAACCAGCACTGACAATTCGAAGTTTCGAAGTTTTCGAAGCCTTTTCGAACTCTTGCTCTTCGGGTTCCACGAATCCGCCGAAAAAAGCCAGCACTAAAGCCAAGCCTGCAGATTTTACTGAAACTTTCTCGGCAATTGCGCTTACTCCGTGAGCTAATTCGTGAAAAACTACAACGATGGCAACGGCGACGAAAAAGTAGGGCAACGAATCCAAACGTATCGTGATTGCTGGGATGATTGGTATTATTGGCACACTTTGCACTTTTGCGTAGAAGAATTTGAGCAGGTTGCTGGCGAGGAAGTATGTGACGTATATTAACAATCCCAAACCCAGTGCAATGCTTATGTTGCTTAGTGTTTTCCACAGAAGCCTGTTTTTTTCTCCTAATCTACATATTGTGTTCTTGAATCTTTCAGAACGATAGGTGAGGAAGAAAGGAAAGATTTTTAGTCCATGCTTTTCTGCGTGGAGAATTTGCCCAAGGGCGTATATGATTGCCCAGAATACCAGCATGCCAAGTAGAAAGGTATTTTCCGGCGTTAACAGCATCCTTTTTCCTCAAGAATGTTCTAAAGCACGGTTTAGTATAGTTTTTGCAAGGCTGGAGAAAGAATGGCGAAGAAGCCTCTTAAGCGTTCTGAAAGTGTTGAGGTTTTTTACGATGGGCAGCATTGGCGGTTGTTGGAAACCTTGCGCAACAGCGCCTTGAAGCTTATGGAGGCTTTGTCGCAGTTTCATTTGCATTCGATTGTGCATGGGAGCATTGCTAGGGGTGATGTTTCCAGAAAAAGTGATGTTGATGTTTTTGTTCCCGAGCCGCCTTCTTCGTTTGTCATCGAAAACGCTTTGGAGAAAGCTGGGTTTTCTTTCCTTAGACGTGTTTTGGTGCAGGCTACGCCGGTGTATGCGCTGAAGGGTCACGTGGAGTTGGCTGAGAATGTTTGCGTGTCTTTTCCTCTTGTTAAGATGCGGCGCGTGGAACGAGATTTCTACAAATATGGCGGCGAGTTGAGCTTGCAGATGCTTGAAGACGATTTGCGTGTTGCAGGTGTGGACAAAAGGCTGATGCTTATCGAGCCCACGCTGAAGGGTCATGTGGAGAGTAGTGTTGTTGGGCGTGAGGAAGAGGTTGCGGGTTTTCTTCGTGTTTCGGTTGAGACGGTTTATGATCGTGTGCGTGCGCTTCGGCGTAGGGATGAAGTTGGCAGGACGGGTGTTTTTGTTGAGAGAGAGCTTGCCGCTGA
>DATKLC010000045.1:0-5311 GCA_035542635.1 Candidatus Krumholzibacteriaceae bacterium
GGGGTATCGTTGGAGGTTATAAGGATTGGTTGATGCATAAGCGTAAGCAGGAGAAAGCGAAGCTTCTGGGGCAGGAGCTTGTTCTGTCTTGTTATGAACGGTTTTCTGACAAGGATAAAGAGCATGATTAACGCTTAGCGCTTAGTTTGTGAGTGAGTATCTGCTTAGCGCCCCTCTAGACCCCGTTCACTATATGATACTACTAGGACCCAAATATGACCCAAATATGAACAGAGAATTTCTGGTTCACTTTTGTGAGAATTTTTTAAATATTATTCTGGTGCAGTGATTTAGCGTTTGAAGGAGGGGATGTTCGTGCTGGATGAGATTGACAGTAAGATAAGGATAGCCAAGAGGTCGTTGAAGCATCTTGGGTTATGTTGCAGCCGATGTTTCAGGGCGGGAATTCTACGATTATCTGACTGGCGAGATTTTCTCTGATGATCCGACGACTTTGCGTGACGTTCTTGGCAACGAGTTCATTATGATTCATGAGCTTGTTGAAATAAGCGAACTCAAGAAAATGGGTGCGCGCATAAACAAACGGGTGATTGTGGACTCGCCGAAAACCATGATTTATACGGCCCATTTCAAGGCGATGGAGACTGAACTGAATTACGCTCTCTTTAGGGGAGACACTTTTTGGGCTAAATTCAGGCTGAATCAATATAAGACGAGTGTTCTTGACGATGACCCGAACTTGCCTGAAGAAATGCGCCCCAGAGCGGAGGAGATATTGAAGAAATTCCGAAAGCTTATCGAAACCTACTCTAATGCACCATTGGAAAAATGAAAGGCGGATGGAGAGACGGCTTATTAGCGTCCTTTCCATGCGGGTTTTCGTTTTTCTGTGAAGGCCTTTATGCCTTCTTGGACGTCTTCGGTGGAGCCGCATACGCCGAAGCCTTCGCGTTCTAATGCTAGGGCTGTTTCTAGGTCGGTTTCGAGTCCGTTGTCTATGACGGTTTTTGCCACTTTCAATGCAATTGGTGCTTTTGTGGCCAGTTCTTGTGCGAATTGTCTTGCTGCGGTTATCAGTTGTTCTGCGGGCACGACCATGTTAACTAAGCCTATTTGTTCGGCTGTTTTTGCGTCGATGATTTTGCCCGTGTAGACGAGTTCTTTGGCTTTTGCCTTGCCCACTAAGCGTGCTAGACGTTGTGTTCCGCCCCAGCCTGGGATTAAGCCTATATTAATCTCTGTCTGTCCGAAGCGGGCTTTATCTGAGGCTATGCGGAAGTCGCAGGCCATGGAGAGTTCGCATCCACCGCCCAAGGCAAAGCCGTTTATGGCTGCTATTACGGGTTTTTCGAGTTTTTCTATGGCTTTGCAGATTCGGTAGCCGTTCCATGAGATTTCTTTGGCTTTTAGTGATGTCATGCCTGCCATGGCTTTGATGTCTGCACCTGCGGAGAAGGCTTTTTCGCCCGCGCCCGTTATTATGGCGACATGTATGGTTTCGTCTTTTGCAGCGTCTTCTATGCACTGGATTACTTCGTTGATGAGCTCTGCGCTGAAGGCGTTCAAAGCTTCTGGTCGATTAAGTGTTATCGTGGCTATTCCTTCGCTCTTTTCATAGAGTACATTTTTTAATTCCATGTTTTTCACCTCACTTTTGTGTCCAGTCGTAAAAGCCCTTTCCGGTTTTTCTGCCCAGAAGCTTGGCTCTTACCATTTGTTTTAGTCCTGGTGTGGCGTGGAATTTGGGGTCAACTTCGCGTGTGAGTACTTCGCCTATGGCGAGTGTGGTGTCGGCGCCTATGTAGTCTAAGAGTTTTAGTGGCCCCATCGGCCAGTTTAAGCCCAGCATTATAGCTTTGTCGATGTCGTCTCTGTCCGCCACGTCTTCGTAATATAAAGCCACGGCTTCGTTTAAGGCTGGGAACAGTATGCGGTTCACAATGAAACCCGGCACATCCTTCTTGACCAGCACAGTTTCTTTGCCCATCCTGTGCGCCACGTCTAGGACAGTGTTTATGGTTTCATCTGAGCTTAGTTCGCCCCGGATGACTTCGATTAGCTTCATTAGTTGTGGTGGGTTGAAGAAGTGCATACCGCAGACCTGAGTAGGACGCTTAGTGGCTGACCCCAGTTCAGTTATGCTGATTGATGAAGTGTTTGAAGCGATTATTGCATGTGCCGGCGCGTGTTGGTCTACGTTGGTGAATACTTGTTTTTTGAGGTCGGGGATTTCGGGGGTGACTTCGATGATTAAGTCCGCGTTATGTACGGCTTCTTTTAGGTCTAAGGTGGGGTGGATTCGGTTCAATATTTCGTTTACTTGTGTTTCGGTGAGTGTTCCTTTGGTCTTGAACTTGTCTAGGCTTCCTTTAATCATGCCTAAACCGTTGTCGAGGAACCTCTGCTCAATGTCGTACAGGTTTACTTCATATCCGCCCGTCTGAGCAGCGACCTGACAGATACCATGACCCATCAAACCCGCACCCAAAACGGCAATTCGTTTAACTTCCATCGTGTTTAGCTCCTTTGTGAAACAGAATACACTAAATCAACTCAAACATTAATTAGCATTTTCATGAATTTCAATAAGAGGGAATGATGACCATGAGAACAAGTCGTCGAGGCGAAGTTGAAATCACAGGATTAAGCGCAGAAGACTATAGGCTATATCAACTCAAAGACAGATACATTACGGACTCTTACTACGAAATCTCGGTCAAACGTGAACTCGAAGCGTGGAAAATACAGCTATACCTTAGCCCGCTTGAGAAGCCGCTGGAAAAGACGTACACGGGAAGACTGTTCGAAGACCATATCGAGGAGCCAAGAGCTTTTGCCGCCGTTCTAAATGGTGAACAGGTGGGCTGGATTGAGCTTGGATATGAAAAATGGAATAACAGGATGCGTGTCTGGGAGTTTCTTGTCAGGGAGAGATTCAGAAGGAAAGGAATTGGCGCTGCTTTGATGAAATATGCAGTTGGTGTTGCGAAACAGAGAGGAGCAAGAATGCTGGTTCTAGAGACGCAGTCGTGCGATGTTCCAGCCATACGGTTCTATGTGGAGCAGGGATTCGATCTTATCGGCTTTGATTTGGCTGCTTATTCAAACGATGATATTAACAGAAAGGAAATCAGGCTCGAATTTGGATTGAAGCTTTAGCCATCTGAACCAGATAATTTCTTGTCTGTTAAGTCTACTTACCAAACTCATATTTCGGTTTTCGATATATTCTGTGCTTCCGAATAATTCTATTATATCGTAAGATGGCATACATTGTATTGGAAGAAAGAACATGAAAATTCCTAAGAACCCTGCGGAGGCCAAACTGGCAGAATTTGCGTGGAAAATCAAATTGATTAAGACATCTGCCGAAGTCACGCGCACGCCAGCAACTACGCTAAAAAGCTTACTGCTAGACACTGTGAAGAATCAGGGACCAAGATACGTTAACAAACTCGAAAAGAAGTTGACCTTACTAGATTCAACCCTTGGAAATTCCGAACCACTGATTAAAAAAGCCCAAAGTCCATTGTCCTTGAGAGTTTACTAGAAAACAAATTTACTAATTCTTTGCATCTAAAAAAGAACAGCCATCTAGCGTTGCTTGGTAGGTTTGGTTTTGTATCTGGTTTTTTCGGAGAAGAAGTCGATTACTCTGCATTTGCTTAGGAAAGTTGCATAATGTTTTGCTCCTGCAGGGATGACATATTCGTCGCCTTTCTTGATGAGGTGTGTTTTACCGTCTATAGTTAGTTGCATTTTTCCCTTTAGCATGATACCCCACTGTGGATAGTCGTGACTGTGCTCTGGCACTTGCGTTTGAGGCTCCATCTCGAAGAAAACCAACTGATGCATCTCGCCCTGAAGCACCCACGCTTTGATGCCTTTAACCTGTATGATGGCTTCGGGCAAGTCGGTTATGACCTTAGGGTATTCCTGCGGGTTTTTGACCTTTTGACTCTTCAATTGCTCACGTCCTCAGTGATATTAAAGACGTTTAGTTTTATTCTCTTTTTCAACACGTAGATTGTCCAGGGTGCGATTTTTGTTTCGTTGACCCATTTGTAGGGTTCGTTCTTTTTTGCCAAGGGTTTGTAGGTCTTGATTAGTCCTAGTCCCACCTCTTTGTAGACTTCTCTGTAGGACTCGTGTGTCCAGACAACATCCACCACAGGTCTCTTGTCTTCAATGTCCATTTGAATTATTCGCACTTTCTCCGCTTTTCGCGTGCTTGTTCTCTGGAAAGTCCTTGGTAGAGAACGATACCCACTCATGCGAGTAAATCTCAGGCGACGACACCACACTAACGATTCTCCCCTCACTCTTCACTAATCCACCAAGCCCTCTAAAATTCGTAACCTTCTGCTCCATAGTGGGAATATTATCAAACGTGAACACCGAAAACACCAAATCAAAGGCGCAACTCTTGAATTGGCTAAAATCGCCTTCCCCGATAAGACGATAATCACCTTCAGGGTCTAATTTTCTGGCTTTCTCAAGCATATCCCTCGAAATGTCAACCCCGACGACGCTGAAACCAATTTTTCGAAGAAACCGTGTCGAACGTCCTGTTCCGCATCCAAAATCCAATGCTTCTTTTCCCTTAACATGCTCAAAAATAATTTCAGGCAAATCACGGTACGCCAAATAATACGTGCCAGGAAACTCCAGTTTAGCGTAGGCTTCCGCGCGTTTGGCATCTTCGTAGGAATTCGAGAACGCCATCAAATACGCAACTCTATTTCTTCTCGGGTCTCGGTATGTAAATACCCGTTGGGTCTATTATTCTTAGCAGGTGCAGTTCTTCGTAAGTCGGCGGTTCAGTTTCTGGCACAGGTTCCTTAACGATCAAGTCGCATCCCGTGTTCTCCACCACCTGCTGCACCGTCATGCCCGGATGCACAGTTAACAGCTTAAGCTTCTTCGTTTTGTCATCGAACCCCAACTGACAAAAATCAGTCACAATAAGCACAGGACCACCACCCTTTAAACCCACACGCTCCCGAGCACCAGGACCATCTAAATAGCCAGGACTGGTCAAGTAATCCAGCTTCTTCGTGAACTTGCGCTTCTCGTGCTTCATAATCACCACAACGCGCTTGGCAGAAGACACTATATCATTCCCGCCACCACTGCCAGGAAGCCTCACTTTGGGATGCTCAAAATCCCCGATGTACGTGGTGTTCAAATTGCCATACTCGTCAACCTGCGCCGCGCCAACAAAACCCACGTCACAATGCCCACCCTGCAACAACAAGCCCAGAGTTTCGATTAAGCCCACAGCCGCAGAAGCCCGGTAAGCCAAACGACTGTCCGAAATCGAACACGCAATGTCAACGGCGTTAGAGTC
>DATKLC010000046.1:0-7259 GCA_035542635.1 Candidatus Krumholzibacteriaceae bacterium
TGTTTATCGTCGTTCTAGGGAGGAGTTGCCCGCGAGAAAAGAAGAGGTTGAAAACGCCGAGGAAGAAGGAATCGGTTGCAAATTCTTGGCTACCCCAACAAAATTCATTGGCGACGAGAAAGGCTGGGTGAAAGCAATGGAGTGCGTGTGTATGGAACTCGGCGCACCAGATGAATCTGGAAGAAGAAGACCAGTGCCCGTGAAGGGTTCAGAATTCATAATGGACGTTGACGCTGTAATCGTAGCCATCGGAAGGACGCCAAACCCTATAATTCAAAGTACAACAAAGGGACTCGAAACCACCAAATGGGGCACAATTGTTGCTGACGAGAAAACTGGACAAACCAGCATTCCAGGCGTCTTCGCGGGTGGTGACATAGTGACCGGAGAAGCAACAGTAATCAGCGCGATGGGTGCTGGAAAGCGTGCTGCACGCGCGATTCACGAGTATCTCATGAAAAAGCAGTCTTAAGCCTTGTAGTAGTATGGACGGCGAATGTAACCGAACGCGTCCGTCGCAGCGACAATAGCCTGTCCGACCGCAGTTCCGATTTGTTTCACGGGGTTCGTGGTCACGTCTCCAGCTGCGTAGACGCCTGGAATGTTGGTTCTTTGTTGCAAATCTACAATAATGTAGCCATAGTCATCCACGTTAACACCTGCGTTTTTGGCAAAATCGCTGTTGGGTATTTCGCCGACTTGGACAAAAACTCCGTCTACTTCGATTTCCTTCTGCTCGCCCGTTTTGTTGTTGATAACTGTTACGCTTTTTACGGTTTTGTTGCCCTTGATTTCCTTCACGTCTGTATTCCAAATGAACTCGACTTTCGATTTTTGCAGGTCTTCCATGAGTATCTCTTCTGCCCTGAGACCCTCTCTTCGATGAATTAACTTGACATTTGGGGTTAAGTGTGCAAGAATCAGCGCCGAGGTTGCGGCGTTATTTCCACCACCGACGACGATGATTTTTTTCCCTTTAAAAAACGCGCCATCGCAGAGTGCACAGTAGCTCACGCCTCTTCCGCTGTATTCTTTTTCGCCGGGCACTCCGAGCTCTCTGTGGTGGCAACCCGTGGTTATTATTAGAGCTGAAGCTTCATACGTTGCTTTCGCTGTTTTAACAATCTTTTTTTCTCCCTTCAAATCGAGCTCAGTTACCGGTTCCAGTTGATTTATCTTGACACCGAATTTCGTGGCGTGAGCAATCATCTTGTCAATAAGCTCCTGTCCACTCACGCTAATAGAACCGGGATAATTCTCGATTAAGGGTGATTCTATGGTGGCGCCGCCTGGTATCTGCTTTTCCAGAATGAGGGTTTTCAGTCCGCTTCGTGCGCCGTATAACCCTGCGGACAAGCCTGCGCTGCCCGCGCCGATTATGATCAAGTCCCATTGTTCCAATTCAACACCGTCCTTTTTTGAGGCAGAATTATATTAGCGCTAGTTGATTTATTTGACTATTTGTGGCGCTCTAAAGGCAGGGAAAGTTGGTTGAGATGGGGCAAGCGGTTTGAGTTTCTGGAACACACTGCCGATGTTTACATAGTCGCGTACGGTGCCACTTTGGAGGAAGCCTTCGAAAACGCCGCTCTGGCAACCTTCGAAGTCATGACGGACGTTAGAAAAATAGCGCATAAAATTGAAGACACCGTGAAAGTCGAAGCGTCCGACGAACAAGCTCTGCTTTACTCATGGCTTGAACAGCTTTTAGTCAATTTTGAAACCAAAGGCAACTTGTACTCGGACTTCAGAATTTCAAAGATAGAAAAGACAAAAGACGGCTTCATGTTCACGGCGAGAATACGCGGCGAACCATTTAACCCTGCGAAGCACCCTCAGAAGGTTGGAATAAAAGCCGTCACTTACCATCGCATGGAAATCGATAAAAAACCAGGCAGAGTCTCTGTCAAGTTTATCTTAGACATCTAACCATGCTATAGCCCAAGTGAAAAGGCAATGGCTGTCCAAAAAATCAACGCCTTCCTATACTTGACCGACCTGAAGCCTGCGGGGTTTGCGAATTTTATCGCCTCGTACACTGTTCTAGGAGACAGAATCGCCATAGTAGAAACGGGTCCAACTTCAACGGTGAACAATTTGCTTGAGGGTTTAGACGAAATCGGAGTAAAATACGGCGACGTGAGTTTCATACTGATTTCTCACATTCATCTCGACCACGGAGGCGGCGCAGGAACCCTGATGAAGCGTTTACCAAACGCGAAGCTAATTGTCCATCCAAGAGGTGCGCAGCATTTAGTGAATCCAGAAAAACTTTGGATGCAATCTAGACAGGTTCTGGGCAGAGTTGCAGAGTTATACGAGGCGCCAGAGCCAGTTTCGCCAGAACGAATACTGCCTGCGAGTGACGGGATGACCGTTGATTTGGGCAAGGGCATAAAGTTAGAAGCCATCGAAACGCTTGGTCATGCTTCGCATCACTTTAGCTATTTCGAGAGAAACAGCCGAACCCTTTTTCCCGGTGATGCGGCGGGCATTTACCTCAACCAGTTCGGCGTTATTGTGCCGACTACGCCGCCGCCTTTCCATTTGGAAACAACGCTGGCTTCCATAGACAAACTGAAAGAGAAGGACCCCCGGCTTTTGTGTTACACGCATTTTGGCGTTGCCACGGACGCGATTGAGAAGCTCGAGCGACACGCTGCGCAGTTGAGGCTCTGGGCAGAAATCGTTGCCAACGGGCTGCGAAAGGGCGAAACATTGGAAGCGATAAGTGAAAGCATCCGCCAAAGAGACCCTGCGGTCAGGGCTGTGGATGATTATGTGAAGACGCATCCCATACTCGGACGTGGTGGGGTGAAACAGAATGTTCAAGGTTTTATCGAATACTTTCAGAGACAAACAAAATGATTCGCCTTTAAGTGAAAAGCGGAATTGTTTATAGCACACGAATCATACTCACTTGGAGGAGAAGAAAATGTCGGCAGTTCCACTTGAGAAATTAACCGAGTACACGTGGCGAATCCCACAAAAGTACAGGTCGGGCATGCGCGTTCCCGGTTTGGTTCTTGCAGACGCGGGTTTGCTTGAGAAAATGAGAACCGACCACACATTGGAACAGTGTGTCAATGTGGCGCATTTGCCAGGAATTTACAAGTATTCTATAACGTTGCCTGATGGACATGAGGGTTATGGTTTTCCCATAGGCGGCGTAGCAGCAACCGACTACGAGAATGGAGTGATCAGTCCGGGCGGCGTTGGTTATGATATAAATTGTGGCGTCCGCTTGTTAACCACAAGTCTCTCTGAGGGTGATATTAGACCCAAGCTTCCTGATTTGGCGACTACGATATTCAACAATGTGCCATCTGGTCTTGGTAGTCGACGCAAGGATTTTCGGGTGACGCCCACTGAGCTTGATCAAGTGGCCAGGGAAGGTGTGCCTTGGGTTATTGAGAAGGCTTACGGATGGAAAGAAGACGTAGAACACTGCGAAGAAAGCGGATGCATGAAAAACGCCGACCCCAACAAGGTCTCGTCGACTGCTAAAAGCCGCGGAGAAACACAACTAGGCACATTGGGCTCTGGGAATCACTTTCTCGAAATTCAAAAAGTGGACAAAATCTTCGACCCTAGAATAGCCAAGGTTTTCGGCATTAATCATGAGGGACAAGTTACTGTTATGATTCACTGCGGCTCCAGAGGCTATGGACACCAAATATGCTCCGACTACTTGCGCGTGATGGAGCGTGCGGTGCATAAGTATAAAATCGAACTGCCCGACCGAGAGCTGGCTTGTGCTCCGGGAACCAGCCCAGAAGCGCAGGATTACTTTCAAGCTATGTCGTGTGCGGTTAACTATGCCTTCGTCAACCGTCAAACAATCGCACATTGGGTACGACAAAGCTTTGAGCAAGTGTTCAAAAAGCCTGCAGAAACGTTCGGCTTGAATCTCGTCTACGACGTCGCACATAACATTGCCAAAATCGAAGAACACGAAATAGACGGACAGACCAAAAAAGTCTGGATTCACCGAAAGGGCGCAACAAGAGCCTTCCCACCAAATCACGAAGCAGTGCCGGCAGATTACAGGCCATACGGGCAGCCGGTGATAATTCCAGGAAGCATGGGCACCAGCTCATGGCTGCTTGTCGGAACAGCCAAGGCGATGGAGATAACTTTCGGCTCAACAGCCCACGGCGCAGGAAGAATGCTAAGCCGTACAGCCGCCAAACGGCAGTTCTGGGGTGGCGAGGTTAAGAAGGCTTTGGAAAGCCGAGGTGAGGTTATTCGTGCCGCAAGTCAGGTCGTGTTGGCTGAGGAGGCGGACCAGGCTTACAAAGATGTGGACAAAGTGGCTGAAGTGAGCGACAAAGTGGGCATAGCTACAAGAGTAGCTAGGCTAGTTCCGCTTGCCGTCGTGAAAGGCTAGCTTTCTGCTTCGTTTTCTCTTTTTCGCGGAAAACAGTTATATTCATAGGGTTATAACTCAAAATGCGTGACCATTGATGTCGAGTGAACTTGAGACAGGATACTCAAAAATTTTCCACAGCCCAAAACTTCAGGACTACTGGATTAGAAGACTCATCGCTTTTATCATCGACGCAGTAATAGTAAGCGTAGCGGTTCTGATATTAGAACTGATAATTTTCTGGGCAGTATCAGTTTCCACAAGCGCGACGTTCATGTTGCCTTGGTGGAGTACGAACAGCCTTGTGTTTCCGTTTTCCTCGGGGCTTCCCTTGTTCTTGTATTCAGCGTGCACTGAGTCAATCTATGGCTTCACCATAGGCAAGAGGATAATGCACCTCAAAGTCATCACGAAAGAAGGAAACAAACCCACCCTGAACAAAGCGCTTCTGCGCAATGTGACGAAAATCTACTGGCTCGCCATCTTACTCGACATCGTTGTCTCATTGGCCATGCCTAATCGTGACCCTACTCATCGATATTTAGACTCGTATGCGGGCACAACGGTCGTCTCCGAAAATTGGACACTGCTAAAGACATAATGACTGCGTTAACGGAGTCAAACAGCCTCACAGGTTATACGCTCAAAGTGGTACAAGTACTGCTGCGCATAGCCGGCATAGTCGCCGAAATATTCTCTCGCGAATGAACTGATTCGCCCGTACTCCCTTGGCGTCATAGACCTTTTCTGCTGAGTTTTTTGGGCGAAAGAATCATCAAAGAAGCTGTCATAGTGTTCCAAGATGGTTTTCTTTATCCAAACGTCGACTGGGAAGGCTTCGAGTTTGTTCAATGAGAAGAGGAGGACGCAGTCAGCTACTTTGTCGCCCACGCCTGCAAGCCTAAGTAATTCATTCTTTGCGGTTTCATAATCCAGCTTTTCCAATTCTGATAGGTTTACTGTCTCTGCATGTATCTTCTTTGCCGTATCCAGCACGCTCTTGGCTCTGAACCCGAGTTTGCAGGCCGTTAAAGTCTTCAAATCAGCGTTGGCGAGGTTTTTTGGGTTTGGGAAAGTGTAGAATGAACAATCCTCAAAGTTTTGTTTATTTCCGAATCTTTGAGCAAGGTTGTTGATCATTTTCTGGATTCGCGGTATGTTGCTGAACGTGGCGCAGATGTAGGAGATGAGGCACTCCCACGGGTCTTGCCGTATGAGGCGCAGTCCAGGGAGGGCTTGAATAGCGCTTTTTATGTAATCGTCTTTGCCGATCTTCATCGTGATAAGCGGAAGCGGATCGCTTAGGCGGAAATATCTTTCAATGAAATCTGTGTCAGAGCCTTCGAATTCTAAAACGTTGCCCATCTGCCTTATTCTCATCATCCTGCCCCTAATCGTGCCGTACCACCAGTCGTGGCGTTTTTGCCACCTGAACACCTGTCCGCATTGTAAGGTGTTGTCCAAGTTGAAAGGTGTCGTTATGGGGTCGAGTGTTATTTTCATGGCTGCCGTCATGTGTTTCTGGCGGTTTTCTGGAATAAAAAGGCTGTGAGAAGCTTCTTTAATGCGAGAAGATTAATTATGCCCTTAACATTGGAGCGTATTATCTTGCAGTCGTTTACTGTTGTCGGACTTGGCGAGTTTCCGCTCGTAAAAGTTGGCGACGACTTGACGAGAATCATCGTGGAAACCGCGAGGAGGAATAAAGTGAGCATTGAAGATGGAGACATTATTCTGGTTTCGCAGAAGGTGGTTTCGAAGGCTGAAGGAAGATTAGCCAATTTGAGCAATGTGGAGCCTTCTGAGAAAGCGCGGGAAATCGCAGCTAAGACGGAAAAGGATGCACGGTTTGTTGAGCTTGTGCTTCGTGAGACGGAAAGGATTGTGAAGGCTGTTCCTGGTTTCTTGGTTGTCAAAGACAATCGTGGCTGGGTTTGCCTTAACGCGGGTGTGGACAAGTCGAACGTGGCGTCTCAGGATGGGGTTGGGGTTAGTCTTTTGCCAATTGATCCTGATGAGTCGGCGAGGCTTATTCGTCGTGGGCTAGTGCGGTTGACAGGGAAACGTGTGGCTGTTATAGTATGTGACACCTACAGTCGTCCTTTTCGGCGTGGTCAAACTGAATTTGCCATCGGCGTTTCGGGCGTTAAGGTGTTTAGGGATTATCGTGGGGAAAAAGACCTTTTCAGCTATGTATTGCAGGTGAAGAATGTGGCTGTGGTGGATGAATTGGCTTGTGCGGCTGAGTTGCTCATGGGACAGGGAAACGAAGCTGTGCCCGTGGCTATTGTTAAGGGCTGGAAAAGGGCTGAGCTTTGTGAGGAGTCCGAATCATCTATCAGGGAGTTGCAGTTGGCTGAGCATGAGGATTTTTTTGAGGGTACGTTGTAGGCTTTTCTACGTTTAGATGCTTGTTATGTCTGTGTAGAGTTTTCTTTCCTTCGCAGGGAGAACCTGTGTTTTTTGCAGTGGCTTGACGAAGTAGTGTATTTTTGTTTGGACGTTTCTGAATTTGGATAAGGTGCTGACTAGTGGGCTTTGGTCGTCTTGTGCTGTTACGAGTGTGGTTATGTTGTTTTTTAGGGCGAGGTTGTTTACGTGTTTGATGAGCTCTGCCAGTGCCGTGGCGTCTTTATACGCCATTGGGAATAGGTACCATTGTTTTAGTGTTTCGCCGAGTTTTGGGATTTTTGGCATTCTTGTGAACAAGCCGAGGAATCTTATGGGAAGTGAGATTGCCCTTAGTCTGGTGTTTAGTTTTAGAATGCGTTCTTTGATTATTTTGTTAAAGTCCCAGTAGCCTAGGCAGGCTTGGATGTCGTTTTCTTGTTTGAATATGAGGATGTTTTGTGGGTTGTCTTGTGGAAGCCTTTTAATGTACTCTTGGAAG
>DATKLC010000047.1:0-9673 GCA_035542635.1 Candidatus Krumholzibacteriaceae bacterium
AAAGTGCGAGCGAAAAACTACCGCGAAGTAAAAGGCCAACCCTACAGCAGACACGAATACATAAAAAGCATCCCGATGAGCAAGATAACAAAATTCACCATGGGCGACACAAAAGCCACATTCACACACCAAGCCACGCTAATCGCCAAACAAAGCGCCCAAATACGCACAAACGCCCTAGAAGCAGCACGCGTGGCAACAAACCGAGTCTTAATGGAAAAACTAGTAAACAACTACCTCCTCCAAATTCTACCATACCCACACAACATCCTCAGAGAAAACAAAATGATATTCGGCGCGCATGCAGATAGGCTGCAAGATGGAATGTCACGCGCCTTCGGAAAACCCATCGGAACAGCCGCACGCGTAAGAGTAAACCAAGAAATCATGCAAATAAAAATCACAAAAGAAGCTGTAGAAACAGCCAAAGAAGCCCTAAAACGCGGCAGCATAAAACTCCCAATCCCCTGCAGAATTGTCATAGAACAAATTCCAAACTAATCAAATTAAAAAAAAGGTGAAATAATAATTGGCTCAAGACAAGAATGAAAAATACATTCTATGGTTCGAAGAAATAAGAAAAACTGACATACCCCTCGTGGGCGGAAAAAACGCAAACCTCGGCGAAATGACAAACGCAGGAATTCCCGTGCCACCAGGCTTTGCGATTACGGCTTATGCTTACAAGCGCTTCATCACAAAAACAGACATCGCGGATAAAATCTACAAAACCATCACTGACACCGTCAAAGACACAACAGACCCAAAAGAATACGAAGAAGCCTCCAAAAAAATCCGCAAACTCATCGAAGCCACCAAAATGCCCAAAGAACTCGAAACTGAAATCATCAACTCCTACAAACAACTCAACAAAAAAACCCAACAAACCAACACTTTCGTTGCCGTGCGTAGCAGCGCCACAGCAGAAGATTTACCAGACGCAAGCTTCGCAGGACAACAAGAAACATTCCTCAACACCAGAGGACCAAACGAACTCATCAAAAACACCATAAAATGCTGGAGCAGCCTCTTCACGCCACGAGCCATATTCTACCGCACTGAAAAAGGCTTCAAACACGAAAACGTCCTCATAAGCGTCGGCGTCCAAAAAATGGTCAACTCCAAAAGCGCCGGCGTCATTTTCACCATAAACCCCGTAACAGGAGAACAAAACCAAATCATCATAGAAGGAAACTGGGGACTCGGCGAAAGCGTCGTATCCGGCGCCGTAACTCCCGACCATTTTGAAATTGATAGGAATACACTAAAAATCCTAGCCAGAACAATAGCCAAAAAAACCATCGAATACATCAGAGACCCAAAAACAGGCAAAACCATCCACGCCAAAGTGCCAGCCAACAGGCAAGAAACTCCTTGTGTTACAGACCAAGAGATCTTGAAACTCGCAGAATTCGCCAAAAGAATCGATCAGCATTACGGAAAACCACAAGACATTGAGTGGGCAATCGACCGCGACATGAAGTTTCCAGAAAATATTTTCATGGTGCAGACAAGACCAGAAACCGTGTGGAGTACGCAAGTCGCGACAGCTCCTGCGATTAAAGAAGCCAAACCCTCAATGCAGCCGTCAGAAATGAAAGTTGTCGTAAAAGGGCTCGCCGCGGGAAGAAGAAGCACAGGCGCTGGCGTGGCTAAGGTCGTGTTCAACCCTGAAGACGCTGCGAAGCTCATTAAGAAAGGCGACGTACTCGTGACTACCATGACGAACCCCGATTTTGTGCCCTACATGCGCCTAGCTAACGCAATCGTGACAGACAAAGGCGGCGTCACTTGCCATGCAGCCATAGTAAGCAGAGAACTCGGCATCCCATGCATTGTAGGCACAGACAACGGCACCAAAATCATGAAAACGGGAAAAGAATACACAGTTGACGCCAAGAGCGGAGTCGTATACGAAGGCATAGTGGCCACAATGGCTCCTGGGGCAGCAGCACCTATGGCAACTTCGAGTTCTAGTCCAATCATAGTGATTTCTGCACCTGTTACAGCAACAAAAATCTACATGAACCTCGGCGTTCCAGAAAAAATCGAAGAATACAAAAACCTGCCCTTCGAAGGTATAGGTCTCATGAGAATGGAATTCATTCTTGCGAGTTACATCGGTGAACACCCCGTTTATATGCTCGAAAATGGACGTGGCGAAGAATTCACCAACAAACTTGCACAAGGCATCGCCACCGTGGCGCGTGCTATTCAGCCTAGACCAGTTGTGGTGCGGTTCAGCGACTTTAAGACCAACGAATATCGTGATTTGAAGGGCGGCGAGAAATACGAAATCGTCGAAGACAATCCCATGCTTGGCTGGCGAGGCGCAAGCCGCTACATCAGCCAATGGTACGAGAAAGCATTCAGGCTAGAGTGTACAGCCATTCAAAAATGTCGTCAAGAACTAGGCCTAAAGAATGTTTGGGTAATGCTGCCCGTAATAAGGACTGTGTGGGAAGCGAAACAGGTTCTCGAAATAATGCGGCAAGAAGGCTTGGAACGCTCTCGTGATTTTAAAGTATGGTTCATGGCAGAAACGCCTTCCATTTGTATTATGGCTGACGAATTCTCAAAGTTGTGCGACGGCTTTTCCATAGGCTCAAACGACCTGACACAAGGCATACTCATGATAGATCGTGACTCCGAAAGACTCGGGCAAATGGGCTACTTCGACGAACGCGACCCTGCCGTGGAAAGAATCATTGCCCACCTCATCCGAGTGGCGCACGAAAACGGCGTAACTGTGTCCATATGCGGCGAAGGACCATCCAACCTGCCAGACTTTGCTGAATTCCTAGTCAGAAGCGGCATCAACAGTATCTCAGTAAACAATGACGCTGTTGTGTCAACTCGGCAACTCGTGGCTAGTGCAGAACGAAGAATCCTCCTCGAACAATCAGCCGAAACGTCCGAACGAGAATCGGGGCACCCCCTAAATAAACCCAAGCCTGAGTCAAGCTGGACGCCTCACTGGAAAGAATAAGCACTGTTCGTTAACCTTTTCTTCGTGGCCTAACTAATGGGAACCTCCATCTTCGACTTCGAAGAAGAACGATTGGCAAAAGAGATACGAAAACACAAAGCCAAAAGAGTTCTGATACAGCTTCCGGAAGGACTAAAACCATATGCACTCAGTATAGCTACGACGGTGGAATCCGTAGGAGTTCAAGCTCTGGTATCTGCTGATCCTTGCTATGGTGCCTGTGACTTGGCAGTATACGATGCTCAGGCTCTTCAAGCCGACCTGATAGTACATTATGGGCACACGGAAATGATCAAACAACCAGCGATCCCTGCGGTTTACTTTGAGACAAGGACAAACATAGACATAAAGGCGGCTGTGAAAAGAGCATTGCCCCTGTTAGAACCGTGGAACAGCATTGGGCTCGTTACCACGGTTCAGCATGTCCACGAAATCGGCAAAGCAAAGGATGTGTTGCTCGGAGAGAGGAAAAGAGTCGTGATAGGCGACGCTGGTCGACTAAGGTATGCAGGACAAATAATAGGTTGCGACTACAGCAACGCGAAGATAATGACAGATCAGATTGACGCTTTTCTGTTTGTCGGAAGCGGAAAATTCCACGCCATGGGCATCTCGCTAGCCACGTCAAAACCCACAATAGTCGCAGATCCATACGAAGAACGTGCGTTCAGTGTTGAAGGTGAAGCCGAGAAAACACGACGACAAAGAATGACAAACGTCTCTGAAGCCAAAAGAGCCCAAATCTTCGGCATCATAGTCGGTCTCAAACCCGGACAGACGCGTCTTCAGAGGGCCGTTGAAATCAAAAACAAACTGCAAGACAAAGGCAGGAAAACCGTAGTGTTCGCTTTGAAGGAGATAACGCCCGAAGCGTTGATGCAGTTTCCCACAATCGATGCCTTTGTAAACACGGCGTGCCCGCGAATAGTTTTAGACGACGCGCCTAGATTTTCCAGGCCGATGTTAACGATAAATGAAGCGCTCGTTACAATCGAGGAAATGGACTGGGAAACACTTTGCAAAAAAGGCTGGTTCGAAAACTAGACCTCGAAAAGGCAGTCGCCCAAGTAGCACCTCATCCGTCGCCCAAAGCGTATCTTGAGCAATACCCCGTCTCGCCAGAAGTGGCTGCAGAAATTCTCTTCACAGCGACATACATCTACAACGATATCTGCGACAAAAGAGTCATAGATCTAGGTTGTGGAACAGGAAGACTCGCCATAGCCGCCGCCTTGCTGGGTGCAAAGGAAGTCGTTGGTGTGGACATTGATAAGATCGCTATTAAACAAGCAGCAATGAACGCAGAAAAACTGCATGTCAAAACAAAAACAAGCTGGATAATCGCAGACATCGATACCATACGGAGAAGTTTTGACACAGTTCTCCAAAACCCCCCTTATGGGGTACAAAAAAAAGGGGCAGACTTGAAGTTTCTTGAGAAGGCTCTTCAAATTGGCAGGCGTATTTATTCGCTTCACAAGAGTGTAGAAACCGTTGACAAGCAGAAACTTGTGCCTTCGCCTTTTCTAAAGAGGTTCATTGAAAAAAATGGTGGAGAAATAAAAGCCATATCCTTCCTTCTTATGAGCATTCCTCATATGTTCGCTTTTCATCAGAAACGGGTGTATCGGTTTCCCGTCAACTTGTACGTGATTGAGAAAAAGAACAAAAGGTTTATTGAGCAGCAAAAAGGAAAAGTATCGAGCTGAAGTGATGTTTGTTGAGTCAACAGGCTAAAAGGAAAAGTGGTGCATTCGTCGCGCCTGGCGACCGTTTAGGTGTTATCGAGGAGTTTTCTCCTGGCCCGGGCACGTACGTGGAGCAAGGCGTAATCTATGCCAAGGCTACGGGTCGTACCTTGATAGATTTGCTTAACAAGCAAGTTTCGGTTTATCCCGTTATTCGTGCAGCAAGTTCGCCGAAAGCTGGTAGCATAGTCATCGGACAAGTGCAACAGGCACAAAATCAGACGGCAACGGTGCGCATTTTTAAGATCGGCGAAAAAATTTTATCTGGGCCTTTTAGCGGAGTTTTGCATATTTCTGATGCGAGTCCTGTTTATGTGGATTCGATGTTTGATGTTTGTAAGGCTGGTGACATACTGCGGGCCAAAGTTGTGTCAGAGGCGAATAGGATGTATCATCTTTCGACTGCTGTCGACAGGAACTTGGGCGTTGTCTTCGCGTTCTGTTCTAACTGTGGGAGTATGCTTCAATGGCGCAGGTCAAGGATGCGTTGTCCAAACTGCGGCAGGATTGAAAATAGAAAGGTTGCCTCTGATTATGGTAAGGGAGAATTCTAGGAGATGAAATTTATGAAACTCAAGGTTTTGATGAAATCTGGCAACGAGATTAAGCTGGAGATTGAGGGCGAGGGGCATTCATTCTGTAATGCGCTGCAAAAGGTTTTACTGGGCGAGGAAGCAGTAGATACAGCGGGCTACACCATTGCGCACCCATTGACGGCGAATCCTGTGGTTCATGTTCGCACTCTTAAAGGCAGGCCAGAAACGGCGCTTAGGAATGCCGCGGAGAAGCTTCAGAAGAAAACTAAGCAGCTTGATGAGGCTTTTGAAAAAGCGCTTAAAGAGTGGGCGCAAAAGCCGTAGGGTTAAAACTTAGCCTTTCTTTTGCCTGACGTAAAAGAATCGCAAAAGCTTCTGCAGCGTTATCTGAGGACAGCAGTGTGGCTACGCTTTCTTCAATTGAGATGGCTCCGTGTATCCATGCGTAGACAATGAGCGATTCTGCCGCGTCTCCCAACGAGTGTCTATCCAATCTTCCTGGCAGAAAGCCTCTTAATCCAGCTTTTCTCAGTGCCTGTGCAAGAATGCTGCTACTTACCTTGGCGCCTGTAGCTTCGTCCTTCTTTTTTGATAGCGCGATTGAGTAGATGAAGTTGACGTATGCGTCTCCTAGGCATGCGAGGTTTTGGTCGTTAAGAACATTCTCTAAGCGTGTGTAATGCGGTATGAATGAGAGGAACTTTTCCATGGGTTTTCCTTCTATGCTTTTCTAATTGTTCGTCAGACTTTAATAATGGTGCGTGTTTTTCATATTATTTTTAGGAGGAATCGTTTTTGCCCACCAAGAAGTTCCGTGCGATTAAACAGGAAATTAGGATTGTCGGCGTGGATGACGGCGTTTTTGCACCGCACACGAAGGGTTTAGCGAACGTGATTGGCATAGTTTTCAGAGGTGGTTTTTGGCTTGACGGCATAATGAAAACCGAGGTTACGATTGACGGGATGGACGCCACACAGAAAATTGCAGACATGATTAACGCATCGCCGCATTACGCTCAGCTTCGTGTTGTGATGTTGAACGGCGTGACTTTTGCTGGTTTTAACGTGGTCGACATTGTGAAGCTTTCAGAATTAACAGGCTTGCCTGTTATCGCTGTGACGCGGGAAAAGCCAGATTTTGATGATATACGTAAGGCGCTAACGTATCTTCCGCAGAGCGAGATGCGGTGGAAGATTATTGAGAATGCGAGCAGGTTGATTAGGGTTAGAAGCAGGAAGGGTGAGGAGCCGATTTTTATGCAGATCGCGGGCATTTCCAAGGAAGATGCGGAGAAAATCGTCAAGGAAACTTCTACGCGAAGCAATGTGCCTGAGCCTTTGCGTGTAGCGCATATTATCGCGTCGGGTTTGACGAAAGCTAATGGAAAGGCTTAATCATTACAAATGCGTAATTGGCATCTTTATTGATGCATGAAAAGATTTAAAAGCAGCGAAGCCCTTGCAGAGGGAATCGGAAACGGTGAAAACCTAATGGAATTTTGCCCCAAGTGTGGAACAAGGATGGTTCCAGCTAAGAGGAAGCGTAGTGGGAAAAACGTTTTGGTGCTTTCTTGTCCCAAGTGTGGCTATATGAAATCATCTGCAGATGTGAAAGTTGCGACCATTCCGAAGGTTATTGAACAGCCGCCGAAAGAACCAATCGCTGTGATTAGTAAGGAGGAGCAAAAATTGCGTACTCTGCCCACGGTGCGGATTGAGTGTCCCAAGTGTGGGAATAATTTGGCTTACGTGTGGCAGGTGCAAACTCGTGGAAGTGACGAATCTTCGACGCAGTTTTTCCGTTGCACCAAGTGCAGTCACACGTTCAGAGAATACAGCTGACGATTTTCCTTCGTCTGTGTACGCACGCTTCTTCTAGTATAGGCAGTTTTTCAGTGTGAGAATCTGCACTGCGCTCCCCCTACCCCCCTTCACTATATGACACTATTAGGATCCAAATATGATCCAAATATGCCCAGCACCTTTTAGGCTTAGAAACGGTGTGTGCATACACGCAATAGTAGACTAGACCTTCCTATTAGGCTCCGATAGAATGGAACAAAATAGTTTCTATAGGTCTGCTACATGCTGATGGGTGATATTCTTTAGACTAGAGCATGAAGATTAATAAACGAAAGATGGCGTGCGATAAATGTAATAAGCCAATTGCAGTTTTTACTTCGTAATGAAAGGATGCTCATTGACGATTAGTCGAAATCTTGAAGGTCTGAAAGGAAAGGCACCGCAGCTACTGGTTCTGGCGATAGTTGCGATTGTGATTCTAGTCATCTCGTTGGATACCTTGGAGGACACCTTGATCGAGGGAGGCAGCTTCACAGGCACGCCGCTTGCTCTACTATTCAGCTTCATCGTGACGCTGACTCAAAACGTTACGGCGGCTATCTCCTCTTGGGGTTATGCGGGAATCTTCGGGTTGATGTTGCTCGAGGCGAGCTCCCTGCCTATTCCAAGTGAGGTTGTACTTCCATTTGCTGGCTACCTTGTCTCTCAAGGCCAGCTCAACCTGTGGATAACCGTCTTAGTCTCAACGCTTGCAGGCATAACGGGTTCGTTGATTGATTATTACATCGCGCTGAAGGGAATGAACCTACTCGCCAAGCGGAGAATTCTGAACAGGTTGCTCTTTAATGAAGCGCAATTGAAAAGAGTAGAGGGCTGGTTCAAAAGATACGGTGCTCTCACAGTATTTCTGAGCCGAATGGTTCCAGGATTCAGGACGCTCGTATCATTTCCAGCTGGAGCGGTGAAGATGGCACTGCCAAAGTTTATCGCGTACACGACGGCGGGATGTCTCGTTTGGAACATCATTTTGATCTACATCGGCGTGTACTTGGGTGCTAATTGGCGAGAGGTCGCTGGCGTGTCACATTACATAATCATAGGGTTTGCAGCAGCGTTTCTCGTGGCACTTATCGTATTCTTGATTAGAAGAAAGAAAAAAGCAGAACTCCGACAAAAGAAAGTTAAAGAGTTGAACCACTGTGCCTCTGTTCATACTTAGCCTATTTGGAGCCTCATATCATATACGGAAGAGGTCTTAGAGAGCGCAGAGCAGTTGTGCACGCTCACTCTACTCCATTCTTATAGTATTGAATCGCAAGACAGAATACTTAAATTCCAATTCAGACACTAACATACGTGGGCAAAAGGAAAAAGGAGTGCGGGCTATTTGTCTCAAACAGAGCAGCAGAAACCAGTTGCAATGGGGTTCAGCCATCAGGGGCAAAAGAAACGAGAACAAGTAGCCTACATGAAAGAACTCGAAATAAAAACCGAACGCAACAACGCCAAATTCCACATAAGCCTCGCAAAACAAGTGAACCCAAAAGCCTCACCACTAATCGGAAAATACGGAACCCAAAGATACGACCTGCATCCGGGCTACGTTTTCCCAGAAAACATGCAGAGCCTAGTCCCTTCAGGCACACCAGAGTACGTCGACCGTGGACACGACTACGTTAAACGCATCGTACGCTCACTCTACTATTTCAAACAATGCGCCTTGATTGGACCAAGCGGAACGGGAAAAACACATATTGTCTATATCGTTGCGGAGATTTGTGGGCTTCCGATCTGGGAAGTTAACTGTGGGCTTAACACATCCACATACGACCTTTTCGGCAGGTACGTCGGACTCGGAAAGGAAAACTGGATAGACGGACAAATCATTATGTGGTGCAAAACAGGCGGCATACTCTACCTCGACGAAGCCAACATGATGAAACAAGATATTGCCTCACGGCTGAACCCAATCCTCGACACCAGAGGACACATCGTACTAACAGAAAAAGACAACGAAATCATAAACCGCAGCCCTTTTGGATACCTCATAATTTCCATGAACCCATTCTCGTCAGAATTCGTGGGCACAAAACCACTAAACGCCGCCCTCAGACGTCGCATGAGCGTATGGATAACCTTCGATTACCTAAGTGTCGGCGACAACATCTGCCCTGACGAAGTGGCACTGGTACAAAAACGTGGCGGAGTAGATGAAGCCACAGCTACAAAAGTCGTTAAAATCGGCGCCGAACTCCGCAGACAGTACAAAAACGGAGACCTTCCCTATGGACCTTCACCTGGCGACCTCATAAACTGGGCTGTGCTTATAGCAGACGGCATGACCCCCCTAGCCGCAGCGAACGAAACCATCGTGGGCACGACGAGCGACGACGAAGAAGTACAGGAAATGGTACGCCGCGTCATCAAAGCGATCTTCAACATTAAAGGATAAGGCGAACAGCCTTGGACTTTTTCGATTATGCGTGGGCGACTTCTTTTCAGATTACCAAGAAGAAACACGAAGAAGTGAAGGTTCTCGTCCGTGATGATGTCATGTTTCCACGCTTTGGTAGAGACAGTGAAGGCTATGTGATCTG
>DATKLC010000048.1:0-1863 GCA_035542635.1 Candidatus Krumholzibacteriaceae bacterium
GGAGGAGTTCGACGTTACTGAAATTAGATGCGAGATTCAATGCGTTGAAGAAGCAAGAAAAATGAGGCGCGTTTATGAGCAAAGCCTGCACCGAGAGGTTGACCAGGAATTTTGGGATTCTGCCACCTTGTTTTCTGCGAAGCCAGCCTTAAGCGGTTCAACGCATTTGACTAATGGGTATGTACAGGATTTTCCGTTTACCATAAATCTGCCCGTCAGCGGACCTGGCACGTGCAGAAGTCTCGACAGAAAAGTCACGTGGACGATTAAAGGCGTAATAGCCGTTGATGGGAGACCCGACGTGACCAGCAGAATAACAGAACTTCAAGTTGCTCCTCCGAGCGCTTCGCCTGTTATTACGGAAAGAGAAATCCTCCGCGAAGTCGTCATGATCCCCTGCAAATACTGTGGAGCCCTCATGCCCCAAACCGAAACCGCCTGTCCGCACTGCGGCGCAAAAAGAACCGTTTAGTGCTAAGTAGTGGTGCGGCCGCCGGGATTCGGACCCGGGTCCTCGGCTTGGGAAGCCGGTGTCCTAGGCCAAGCTAGACTACGGCCGCGCTCTGTGGGAAACGATTTTTGTGTGGAGTTTGGAGTTAAATGTTTTGTGAGGAAGAGACTCGTTTGCTTAATTCGATGTGTCGCGTTAGCTCGGTGGTTCTGCAGTAGTCCGAGCCATCACACAAGCCTGTGTTTAACTCTGGTAAGCCTTCTCGACAGGCAGCGAATTCCAAGCCACGTTTAATTACAACAGGTCTTAGTTTGTTGACTATGGCTTTTCGCCTATCTGCAGCGAGATACTTGTAACCCATGAGCCACTCTGCATCTTCATACGCCTTAACAATTTTCTCATGCTTTTCCGGAAGCACCTGCTTAATCTTCGTGAAGAATCCTTTGACAGGTTTCACCGTAGAAATCGTGACCTGTCTCACGCCTACATCTGCGAGTGCAGAAACTAGCCTCTCGAATTCATCCGGGTCATCATTCACATATGGAATTATCGGGTCAATTCTCACAGTTGCGGGTATTCCTGAGGCTATGATTTTCTGCAAGGCGTTGATTCGTTTCTCTGGCGCTGGCGCATTGGGCTCGATTCGTTTGGCGATGTCTTCGTTTATGGTTGTTATCGTTATGGAGACGGCGGTGGAAGTTTTCCTGAACAAGTCAACATCGCGCGTCACCATGTCAGACTTTGTGACAATAAGCAACGGAAAACCATATTCAACCAGAGCTTGAATGCACCTGCGCGTAATCTGATGCTCCCTTTCTAACGGCTGATATGGGTCGGTGCAGTCGCTTATCATCACGGGCAACTTGAGCTTGGTATTCTTCGCCATGGCTATGATTTGCTCAATCAATACTATGCGTGGTATGGGTGGACCGTTAAAAGTTGGAAACTTGGTGGCGTAGCAGTAGATGCACTCGTGTCCGCAGCGTCCGAGATAGGTGTTCAAGTTGTACTTGGGCGGGCACGTGCAGAATCCCTTGACTGACGAGTTGAAACGAGACAGCTGCATACAAAGGTAGCCTAACCAAGGCGACTATAATACGTTTAGCTTCTCAAACAAAAACTCACAAAGAGAACCACAACTTCACCGTTCATATTTGGAGCCGAATCGCTTCCTAATTTTTCGCCACTTCTAAGCACTTTGGCGGTTTCTAGCCTTGCACTTGGTAGTAGCCCTGCTTGTGTCCGGTGTAATCCTCAAGCATTTTCCAATATTCAACAAAATTAACCAAACAATATTCATCTTCTATTATGGTTACTTCAAGAGTTTAAGGACTTTCTGGCACCGCCAAAGCACAGTGTGCATTACCGGCATGACAGAGTATAGTTTGCTTTGCCTAGCTCAACAAAGCACA
>DATKLC010000049.1:0-3198 GCA_035542635.1 Candidatus Krumholzibacteriaceae bacterium
TTTTGTGGGTAAACCAGCCACATTGTGATGGGTCTTGATCTTGTCTGAAAATTTTCTGAAACCCGACTCGATACGATCAGGATAAATCGTGCCTTGAACCAGAAAGTCCGCGCCTTCTTTGCGGGCGATTTCCTCGAAAACACGGATGAACTCTTCGCCGATTATCTTCCTCTTCATTTCAGGGTCTATTATGCCGTGGAGTTTTTTGAGGAATCTTTTTCTTGCATTTACGGCTGTAAAGTTTATTGGGAGTTTTTGGAAGGTTTTTTTGACGAATTCGGGTTCACTCTCGCGCATGAATCCATGGTCTACGAAGACGGCGGTGAGGTTTTTGCCTACGGCTTTTGCTGTAATTGCTGTGGCGGTGCTGGAGTCTATGCCTCCGCTTAGGGCGATTATGGCTTTTTTGTTGTTTATTTGCTGTTTTGTTTCGGTTACGGCTCTTTCTATGAAGTCTTCCATCGTCCAGTTGGGTTGGCATTTGCAAACTTTGAACAGAAAATTTTGCAGAATTCTCATGCCGTGCTCTGTGTGTACGACTTCGGGATGCCATTGAACGCCATAAATGGGCTTCTGCCTATGTCTAAAAGAGGCTACTGGGCAGTTTTCCGTATGCGCCAAAGTTTCGTATTCTTTCGGAAGAGAGAAAACTGTATCACTGTGGCTCATCCACACTTTCTCTCGTTTTGTAAGTTCTTCCAGGACGTCGTCGGCAGCGTCAATAATTGCGTAGGTTATGCCAAACTCCTTCTTGCTGCTTCTCTTTACAACCCCTCCCATCATGTGAGCTAAAAGCTGATGCCCATAACACAAACCCAAGACAGGTAATCCTAACTCCAAAACGTCTGGATTCAGCTTTGGGGCGTCTTTTTCGTAAACGCTCTGCGGACCACCTGATAAGATGAGTCCTTTAACGCTGAATTTTTCCCGTAACTTTTCAACGTCTTTGGCAGAGATATCATGTGGCACTATTTCTGAATAGACATTATTTTCTCTAACGCGCCTTCCGATAAGATGGCAATACTGCCCACCAAAATCGAGCACTAACACGGTGTCGAATTTCATGGGTATGTCAATGAATAATTAAAAATTTAAACTTTATTTAGATAAAAATTTAAATAAATATGAACACTTGCCAGAATTCAATTATATACGAGCAATGTTATGACCATTACTGGGCGCTGTTCGCTCCATTGAATAACGTTTTCTTTTGTAGATTTTTTGGCTATCAATGTAGATTGTAAATCTGTGCTGAATTTGACAAAAAAAGAAGGTTGAGGTTTGGATTGGCGTTTGTTTTAGCCTGGTGGGGGCGTGTTTGTCCAGGTTGCTTTCCAGCGTGCTGAGAGTTTGCCCAGGTCTGATGGGCCTACGTAGTTGTCGCCGTCGATGTCTGCCTTCGCAAGGTTAGAGGTCGGGTCTGTGCCACCGGTGACGGTTTTCTTCCAGTTGGGCGAGATTATGCCTAAGTCTGGAGGACCGACGGTGCCATCCGCCCCGTAGTACGGCGCAGTGTTGGCTGTGCCGGCGATGTCTGGAGGATGCACGTGCAGCTTCGCCGAGTAGGCGGCTGAGTAGCTGACGCCGCTGTAAGTCCAGTGGAAGGTGAAGCTTACCTTCAGCCAGTTACACCACCCTACAGACGTCGGCAAGAGGTAAACATAGTAGGGCAGGTCCACTATGGTAAACGGCGGTATTCCATAACCTGTGACAGGCGTGCTCGAGCCACTAATACCTGAAGCAACCCACTGTGTGCCGTCCCACTTATCGATGCTGAAGTCCCAGTAGTAGTCGATTGTTACCGGTATACAGAAGGAGTTATTCACCGTTTCCTTGAACAGCAACTTGTAACCAGTTATGCCAACCGCACCTGCAGTTGACCCAGGTAATGCCGCTGGAGAAGTGGCTACCGCCCCTCTTATGAACGCATGATAAGTCGGAGGCAGGCCCATAGCCATCTGGCAGTAGTTGACCAATTCCCAGATAGGCTTTGGTCCATAGGGGCCTGGGCCCATCATCCATTGGTTTACTGACCAACCATCATGCGAGACGAACTGTGCATCATTGTGGGAAGGCAAACCAGGGGTTGCGACGTCAAAATAGGGGTCGCTAATTAGAGCGAAAGAGGCTGCAAGATCCGTTCCTGCGACTGTCACGCAGTGGCCAAATTCCCAGCTTGGATTGGTTATTGTTGTGTTAGTCCATGGCCCACCCGGTACGGCCTGCTGCCAGAATTCAATGAAGAGCTCGACATCTTGGCACTGCTCAGTTTGGTTGTCTATCCATTCAAAGTCTGGGAAATCTGAACTATGAACCTGGAACATTCCGGCTACATTCGTGAATTGTGTTAGGTACATCTGGATACCAGGTGCGACGTCTACCCATCGTGTTCCTGAGTGCGCGGTGCCGGTTCTCATACCGTCAGTGTCCATGCAGAAAGCCAAGACCGGCACAAGTCCCATAACGTTGTTCGGATCGTGATCGTCCCATACTCCAAGGTTGTAGGAAGTCACCAGTCCAAAGTGGTCGCTTATCGTCGGCGGAGGTACTGGGTTGGCGAACATGAATGATTCGTATTCTGAGTCGAGCCACCACAGAGAGTTTGCGACCGCCACTGGGCAACACCAGGTATACATGCCTGCTACAGGACCCCATTGGTCTTGCTTCTCGTCGAAATCTGGCATCCCGTTAGGAGTATAATCTGGAAATGAGGGCTTAACGAATAGAGCACGAGTGCTTGGCAGAATCATTGTAGCGATAATCAGAAATGCAATGACGAATCTAACGCGTCTCAATTTTCCTTCTCTCCCATCAATTAACAACTATAGATAGTGCTTATTTGGAGTTAAGTCTTTTGTGGATTTAAGTTCTATATGTCTATCAGTTCACGATTTCCAGTCAAAACGAGGTTGCCAAGAACTGGCATTATCGATTCTTTGCTAGAAGGGTCAGTGTGTGTTGTAGGGGGCTGATAAGTTGCACAAATCTGAGTAATTCTCAGTAGAATGTCTCCGTGTTCTCATCGGACTTTCTTGACGTTTGGGTGGATGTAGATTTGCTTACCTGTGACGCCGTCGAATTCTATTGCTTTTTCCCCGCCTGTGAGCGTGTTTCTGTATACTAATTTGAATCTTGGAGCGTATATCACGACTCGCTCGTTGACTTCGATGAATTCGTTCACGATTCGGTTTATGTCCT
>DATKLC010000050.1:0-5784 GCA_035542635.1 Candidatus Krumholzibacteriaceae bacterium
TTAAGGCGACCTGCGTGTAAACACGGTTTATCACATGACTGGCATAGATGGCAGGAGATTATCTTCCGAACAAGGTTAATAGGTAAAATGTAAACAACAGTTTCGGAGTTGGGCAAGATGGCATTTGATATAGTCAAGTACAGTTTCGAATTTCAAGCCGCAGTGGTTGACTTATGGGAAAAATGCAGCTTAGTTGTTCCGCAGAATGATCCCGTGGGAGATATACGGAAGAAGCTTGAATTTCAGCCAGACCTGTTCTTTGTCGGTTTGTTAGACGGTATGGTCGTGGGGTCGATTATGGTGGGTTATGAAGGTCATAGAGGCTGGATTAATTACTTGGCTGTTGCTCCTGAATGTCAGAGGCGTGGTTACGGCAGAATGCTTGTCCAAAAAGCCACACATGAGCTGAAGAAAAGGGGCTGCCTTAAAGTCAATTTGCAGGTTCGCAGAAGCAACACATCGGTAATCGAATTCTACAAGCATCTCGGATTCAAGGAAGACGACGTGATCAGCTTAGGCATGAGACTGAAGTAGCCAGCTAATTCGTTTCAGAAAAAGGGGCAAAAGTGGGTTTGGTGGGGTCGCTGGGATTTGAACCCAGGATCGCCAACGCCCCAGGCTGGTATACTAAACCAAGCTATACGACGACCCCACAGACCTGGACAGAGACTTTCCGGTGAAGCTAGAATCATCAACCTACTATTAAAACTTAAAACTCTAAAAAGATAGCCCATGAGCATGCGTCGAGTGGGCTTAGATTAGTCCTTGTCCCGTGGCTTCCTTTTGCTTGTCAAGTGAAACCCTCGTTTTTCGAATAGTTTCAGCAGTTCTTCTGCGTCTGGATACCATTGTCCCCATTTTCTGCAGATGTGTTCTGTCCAGCTATAGTTATCGTATGTAAAGGTCTCTTTGCGGTTCGCTTCTAAGGGTATTTTGGCCCTTGCCTTAAGGTAGTAATCCTGCGCAAGATATCCGTCATCCATTTGCCTCGTGGCTTTTAAGACCACCTTCGGGCTTAACTCTGGGTACTTGTCCTCAAAGAGAGTGAACTCCAATGGGTATCGTGGTCGTGTGGGCGGGTCTTCCGCGGGATATCCCATTGCCAACTGCACGAGGGGGAACACCCTTTCTGGCAGGTTATACTCTTTGGCAATTTTGGCGGCTCTGTATAGAGCACTACCGAGGAAGCAACTTCCGAGCCCCAAGCTTCTTCCGGCAACCACCATGTTCTCAGCCATCAAGGCTGCATCTTGGATTCCGAAAATAAGGAGCGTGAGGTCATTAGTGGTTAACTTCCATTTCCTGCGGGTCATTATGAGTTCGAACTTGTGAGAATCGATGCAAATCGTGAATAAAACTGGTGCCTTCCAAGGGTTGCGCTTCTTGTTTCGAGACAGCAAGACGCTGTAATACTGTGAGGCGAACGGCGCCTGCTGACCCGCCCTCACAATAGTCTTTATTGTGTCATCAGAAGGTGATTCATCCTTAAACTTTCGAATTGACTTGTGGTTAAGCATTGTTTGAATAACAAGGTTGGTTTTCAAGATGTTCCCAGCTTGTTTTACAATAACCCACAAGCAGGAGATTTAACACTTTAGCATACCGATCTTTTTTAGATATTAATGATTTTTTGGGGACTGAAGGTAAAATAAAAAATGGGCTTTGCGAGAGACCCTGGGCACCAGAGCAGGGAAAAATAGCATTAAGGAGCATGAGAGAAAAATCAATATAAGACGTGATAGTAACGATGTTTACCCTTCAGAATTGGAGATTAATATGGTCACATTAATCGAGTGGACGGCTATTCTTTCCGCGTTAGCGGGTGTTTCAGCAACCGTGTTTATTCTTCTTCAGCTTAGACACATGGACAAGCACAGAGACCTAGAGATATCCATGAAACTGTTCGAGTGGGCAGAGACTGACAGGCTCAGAAAAGCCTTCAGATGGGTTGAGAACGAGTTCCAGTTTAAAGACCTGACGAAGTACAAAGCCGAAGTGGAGAAAAACTTCGAAGTAAGCGATTACCCCTATCAAGTCGAAGCCTTTTTTGAGGAGGTCGGTTTCTTGGTCAACAAAAAATTTGTCGACATAGACGTAATCGTTGACCGCCTTGGCGCTTACATAATCTCGAACTGGAAGAAACTCGAGCCGTGGATACTAGCCTCAAGAAAGGAAAGAGGCGACGAAACATTCGGCGAACACTTTCAAAAACTGTATGAAAAAACCATAAAATACATGAAAAGAACCTAAAAAGCCGTCAGTACAAAAAAGAAAAAACATATCATAAAAGACGAAGCACAACACGCCTAAAAAGTGCCAAAGAAGCCCATTCTTATTTGGAGCCTATTAGAAGGGTCGGTCTGCTGCTGTGTGTTCCATCAGAAATCTGAAGCTCGCCTAACATTGTACTATGCTGAAAATATACCTAGGCTAGAGGGGCGCTGTGCAGATACAGAAGTCTCAAATGACGTTAAATCATCGGTTAGGCTTAAATGTAGGCAATTAGCATAGGGTTTCAAAAAGGGCTGATAGAAAATTGTCATCGTTTGACGTGGAAAAACTTGCAATTCTCGCTACTGATTATTGTGCACCCGTTTATGAAGGAAAGATTGAAGGAATTGTTGGCAACGTTGCTGCCGCTCCATTAATTCAGCAACTGTACAAGCACATTCTTCTGAAGGGTGGGCATCCAACGCTGTACTTGAGACCGCGAGACTTGGAAGGCTTGGAGGAGCTACTCTTCACTTACGGCAACGAGAAACAGATAACATTCGTGTCCCCCTTCACGCGATTCTTCTACAGCGAAATCGACACAGTCATCCAAATCTATGCTGAAACCAACACCAAAAGACTGTCGAACATACCTCCTAACAGACTCAAACAAAACAGTGCTTCACAACGAGAGATAATCGAAATACGCGCAAAGAGACTCTTGAAACCCGGAAGCTTGGCTATAATACCATACCCAACAGAGGCTTTGGCACAAGAAGCCGAGATGTCACTGTTCGAATACCAAGACTTCGTCGCGAAAGCCTGCTTTTTACACAAGAAAGATCCAGTCAAAGAATGGAAAACACTGTCAAAAACGCAGGAAGGCATCGTGAAGCGCCTCAACAGAGCCAAGAACATACGCTTCGTCGGCGAAGACACAGACCTCAAAATGAGCGTAAAAGCCCGAAAATGGCTTAACTGCGACGGTCACGTCAATATGCCAGACGGCGAAGTCTTCACCACCCCCATAGAAAACAGCGCGCAGGGACAGATTAGGTTCACGTATCCAGGAATCGAAATGAGCAGAGAAGTCGAAAACATCACACTCTCATTCAAAAACGGCAAAGTGATAAGCGCTAAAGCCGAAAAAGGCGAAGGCTTCCTCAAGGAAATCCTCAAGACCGATGAGGGAGCACAAAGAATCGGAGAAATAGCGATCGGCACAAACGCTGGGATAGATAGGTTCACGAAGAACATGCTCTTCGACGAAAAAATGGGACACTGCGTTCATCTTGCTTTAGGATTCGCTCCTATTCCTCAAGAAACCGGCGGCAAAAATCAATCATCTATTCACTGGGATCTTCTTAAAGACATGAGAACCGGAGAAATCTACGCTGACAACGAATTGATCTATCAGAAAGGCAGGTTCACAATCTAACCAAAGACCCGGATTCTTTTTCTTCGACAAGTGAACTGTGGTTTCTCTGGTTCATATTTGGATCATATTTGGATCCTAATAGTATCATATATGGAAGAGGGTCTAGAAGAACGCAGAGCACGGTCACACGGCACAAAACCACCGCGTGCGTCTCAAGCTGCTACACACAAAAAAACAAGCCAATCAACCATGGAAGAAATGAATGCACAGTACAGATTATACTCGGAGAAACCACCATTTGCCTTCAGTGGACATCGGAGACGTTAAGATTCAAGTAGCGATAAGCAACATCACAGCCGTCAAACTAAACGAAAACCCACCAACAGGCGCACTAACATTTGACGTCGGCGCCAAACTCGAAGAAAAAGAAAGAAAAAGCGGCCAAGTCACAGTAATTTTCCTCTTAACCGTGGGAACAAAACCAAACATTGCAAAATTCGGCATCGAAGGAAACGCCACGCTCACAGGCAAAGACGCAGACATCGAAAAACTACTCGAAATCGACCCAGACACAAAAATTCCCAGAATGCTCTACGGCGTATACCAACACATATTCACGGCTTTGTACCTCATCTCCACATTACTAGAAACACCATACCCACCGCCCGATTTATTCCATTCCACAAAGCAGGTAACTCCTAAAGTGGAAATCTCTTCTGCTGCAACAGCATCAGTAACACCGTCACCAGAACAAGCCGTGGAAACCACAAAACCCAACAAAGAAGCAACACAATGACAAAAAACTATTCGGATTCCGTAACAAACCTTAAGCATACAACCAATCTGAGCACACACCACGGGTACACAAAATGTCACTTGACGAATACCTACACGAAAAAGCCGAAGAATCCAGACACAACGAAACAATAGGCTATTTAATAATAATTGCAGGCACAATCTTCTGGCTAAACGGCACACTAATCACCGTCATCACCGAGAACGACCCAAACTGGTTTCTTTTCTTACCATACCATCTAACAGCGCATCCGTACAGCCTTTTAGGCTTGGCAACGATTCTCATAGGCATCGTGCTTCTACTATTCGGCATGATCCTCATAATACACTACGCGCTAGAAAGATCATGGTACATGCAAGAACTAAGAAAAGCACACACTCTACAAATAGAAAAAATACAACGCAAAAGAAAAACGGTTCTAACGCCCAAATAACACGCCCGAAACATTAAGAAACTCGAAAACGAAGTACACAAGGACGGATATACCAAAAATCATCACAAATACTTTTGGCGAAAGCGGAAGATTCAACCCAGATTCCTCCTTCTCTTTCGTCTTTATTTCGTACTCCTTAATCTCCCTCGTTTGAGCTTCTATATGCACAGCGGCTGTTTTATCCTTACCCACGTCCAACTCCACAGTGTAAATCTGCCCTTGTAAAGACACTTTTCTAGGCCTTATGCCATGCTTATTGCCCAAAGCTTTCAAAAACTCAATAGCGATCGATGTAACATGTTCCGCGTTCGGCGGCTTTCCCTCAGCGGGTGGTCGAATAATTTTCTTTTGTTGTTGCTGTTGCTGCGTGATTGCCATTCAGAGCGTCCTCTTTTCTAACCCATTTTGTGAGGAAGTAACCATATAAGAACGTGTGCGTATCTTTTTCTACCAACGCCTAATGAAGGATTGAACTCATTTTCTTTCAGGTAGGAGCATAAAAACCATGAAAACGACCCAAACCACTGAAGGAATATTGATAAAAGTCAAAGTAAAACCCAGGTCAAACAACTTCAAAATGGAACGAGAAGAAGACAATTTGGTCGTCCACTGCCGAAATCCGCCGGAGAAGGGAAAAGCCAACAAGGAACTGATAAAAGAACTTTCTAAGCTTCTTGGACATGAGGTGTTCATTGTTTCTGGTTTGACTAGTAAAGAAAAAATAATCCTCATAAAGGACGCAGAACCTAACGAGCTTAATTCTCTACTCGCGAAGCAGCTTTAAAAAAATCCTTATCAATAATAGCCGTGTTTTAGGCGGAATTGGGCAACTTAAATATACTCATTTAACTGAAACAAGGCGTGTTCGAGGGAAACTGTGTTGAATCGTAGGGCTTTGTTGATGGCAATCGCTGAGGCTTTGATAATATATGGCTTGATAATCGTTGGGTACGGAATACTGGTCAT
>DATKLC010000051.1:0-16101 GCA_035542635.1 Candidatus Krumholzibacteriaceae bacterium
AAATGAACTAAGAAAAGAGAACCTTCACCCGTCACCTGCACATCAACGTGGTTGTTTTCGAATATTTCTCTCAACTGTTGACGAAGCCTAGTGCCGCGCTTGTTGAGTTGACGAATGATTGTGCCGTCTTCGAGCTGCTTCAGCATGGTCAAACCAGCAATCATGGTAATGGGGTTGGCGCTGAAAGTGCCTCCGTGAAAGCACAGTTGTGGACGCTCATAGACCGTTGCGTCCAGCCTTTCCATAATTTCTCTCTTACCTACAACAGCGCCCACAGGAAAACCGCCGCCCAAAATTTTTCCTAGAATAGTCAAGTTAGGAATAACACCGTAAAACTTCTGAGCGCCACCAGGAGACAGCCTAAACCCAGTTATGACTTCATCAAAAACAAGCAACGCATCCTTCTCACGGGACAATTCTCGTAATTCTTGAAGAAATTCCTTTTCCGCTGGAATCCCACCACCAGACCCCAGGACAGGTTCAATGATAAAGGCAGCGATTTCCTCATTTTTTGTTTTTCGCCGTGTTGTCTCAATGTCGTTGAAAGGCGCTACTATCGTGTTCCTGGCGACTTCTTCAGGCAGTCCGCTTGTTTCAGGAATGTCAAAAGGCGGTTTCACAGCCACCTGTAGAGCGTCGTAGCCTCCGTGCCAGCCGCCTTCAAACTTTACCACTTTATCTTTGCCCGTATGTGCTCTTGCAAGTCGAGTGGCATACATAGAAGCCTCTGTGCCAGAATTAGTGAAACGCACCATCTTGGCGCTTGGAACCATCTTCACCACTTGCTCTGCCAAAGCCACCTCCAACTCGTGGCAAACGCCTAAGTGAATGCCCTTCTCCAGTTGCTTCTGCACGGCTCTTCTAATCGCCGTCGGATTGTGTCCGAGAATGTGCGTGTAGTGTCCCATCCAGAAATCGATGTACGTATTGCTGTCAACGTCATGGATTTTGCTGCCTCTGGCATGAGACACGTAGAAAGGGTATGGCTCAAAATAACGAATGAAATAAGACACGCCAGCGGGCAAAACCTTTTTCGCGCGGGCATACAATCTCTTGGATTTGGTTCTCTTTTTCTCATAGTCCGCCGTCAAGTCGACCACGCTTGAAGAGTAGTTTAGATGAAAGCATATTAATCTTAATGTTAAGTCCCTGCATAATATAGTGTAATACGAGTCGTATAACGATGAGAACCGACCGCGAAATAATTCTCTCCGTGCTCAAATTAACCCAAAAAGGCGCAGCCCAAAAAGACCACATTGCAAAAGACGCCCACACGCCCATTGACATAGCAGACGAAATGCTCAGAAAACTGCAAGAGAAAAACCTCGTCGAATTGAACGGAAACAACCTCACAACTGTATCTAGCCAAAGACTCGAACTGGCAATAGAAGCCATCAAACAAGGCAGCGACCCACAACGCACCTGCAGATTCTTGGAATGGAAAGAATTCGAAAACATGGCAGCGGCAGCCTTCGAGGCGAACGGCTACACCGTGAGAAGGAACTTTCACTTCAAAGCTGCGGATGACAGACGCTGGGAAATTGACCTAATCGCACGCAAACAACCCCGCATAGTCTGCGTCGACTGCAAGCACTGGCAGCACGGCTGGAGCAGAGCATCAATAGAAAAGACAGTTAATGCACAAGCAGAAAGGACCAAAGCCCTCGCAGAATCACTTCAAAAATTCACTGACATGCTAGAGCTGAGCAGATGGACAAGCGCCACTTTAATCCCAATCATAATCGCATTGACCACGAGCACGCTCAAAATCCACAACGACACACCAGTAGTACCCGTCCTGCAGCTTCAAAGCTTTATAAGTGAACTGCCTGCACAAACCATCTTATTAACGCATTTCTCAACAACTGTGAAAGAAACGACCAGAAAATTAACAGAATTCTAGCAAGTCCAACCTCAAAACAATATTGTCTAGAAAGAAATTTACAAATAAATGATTATAATTGCTCTTAAGAACAGGATTCTCTCAATTGATTATTACATGAATATATAAATTTCAGTTTTCTGCTAAAATGACGCCTAGAAGTTTGGAGGAAAACGATTAAATTCTGGCTATAAGAGAGAGAACGGTTGTGGTTGCGTTGCAGTCGCTTATAATAATCGGGCGAAGTTATGATGCCAACAATAAGCAGCTTCGTTTCGCGTGCAGAAAACTGGTGGGCAAGACGTTTCTAACGCGTGTAATGAACATGTCTGCCTCAATTTCTAACCAAGGTTCACACTTCTGGCTCGGATACCGCGAAGTCAAGGACATCGACCTATGTTTCTTTCGTTCGTTCGGCGCTGGCTCTTACGAACAGGTTGTCAGGCGGTTTGGCTTGATGCAGCACCTGGAAAATACGGGAACCCTCGTAATAAATCCTGTGGGGGCTTTAACCAAAACTCGCGACAAGTACTCCACCATTACTGCACTGGCGGACGCAGGACTTCGGGTGCCAGAAACATACATAACCGAAAGCGCTCATTGGGCGTACCGTAAGACACAGAGGTTCAGGCAAATAGTCGTCAAACCATTAATCGGGTCTTTAGGCTTTGGTGCCATGAAATTCGAAGACGTTGACTTGGCCTTCAACGCGTACAAAACACTAGAAACGCTAGGGCTACCGATTTACGTGCAGGAATACTTGGATAACCCACAGCGGGATATACGTGCGTTCGTCATCGGCAAGAAAGTCATTGGCGCGATTTACAGAGTTGCAACCAAGGGAAACTGGAAAGCCAACATTGCCCTCGGCAACAGGCCAAAACTGCTACAATTATCAGGAGAACTTGAAGATTTGGCGGTAAAGGCCGTTAAGACTTTAGGCCTCATTTATGCTGGAGTGGACATCCTCGAAACCAAAGACGGCCCAGTTTTGCTGGAGGTCAACGGTTCGCCGAGTTGGCAGGGATTACAAAGAGCTTCTGGCGTTAACGTTGCTGAGCTTTTAGTGAAGCACGCAGTCGGCTTGGTGAAGCATTAACGCGCCATAGAATTTAGCGAGGAAAAAGTGGTTTTAGGTAACTAGTACGCCGACTATTTTCATGTTGGCCAGTGTTTCTTCTCCGTGTGGAGCTTCGCTTATCTCAGCTGTCAGGTCTTTTCCTGCTTCGTGCAGTCCTTGATGGTCTCCGCTCGTCCACAGTGGGCTGTCGGTTACGTCATACACTTTGCCCTGATAGGCTATGTACGCGGGTCTACCTTCTTTTCCGTCGTTCTGCTTGAGTTCGTCAAGAGTGAATTTCTTCTCGGTGCCTTCCATAATGGCATCACGATGTCAGAGTAAAGAGCTTCTGGTTATTTTAGACTTACGGAAACTAAGACAAATCGATCTGGGCTTTTTGGAGTTTTCCCGAATAATCGATGTAGACGGTTTTGATTTCGGAGAACTCATTTATTCCTTCAATTCCGCCTTCTCGGGCACCGATGCCCGTGTGTTTTATTCCTCCAAACGGCAGGTGTACCTCTGAGCCTATGGTGCTCGAATTCACATAAGTGAGTCCAGCCTCGATTCTGGTTATGGCTTCAAACGCCCTGCTCACGTCTTTCGTGTAAATCGCCGAACTCAGCCCGTACTCTACAGAGTTGATCACGTCAATCGCCTCGTCAAAATCCTTAACAGAAATCAAAGCGACAACCGGACCGAAGATTTCCTCCTGTGCGATTCGCATGTCGATGGAGCAGTCAGTAAATAAAGTGGGCTCGAAGAAGAATCCGTCCATTTTCGGGATATTTCCACCACTCAAGAGTTTCGCGCCTTCGTTCTTTCCGATTTCGACGTATTTGGCGCTTTTTTCTTGGGCAGCCTTGCTTATTAACGGACCAATGTCGGTGTCGGGCTCTAATCCGTCGCCTAGTTTGAGTTTTTTGATCCTGTTAACGAGCATTGTTTCGAATTTTTCTTTGACTTTCTCATGAACTATGACTCGTGAAGCAGCTGTGCATCTTTGTCCTGTGGTTCCGAACCCGCCCCAGATTACGCCATCTAAGGCTAGGTTGAGGTTCGCGTCGTCCATGATTATTATTCCGTTTTTTCCGCCCATTTCCAAGCCGACTCTTTTTAGGCCGGCTTCTTTCAGAATGTACGCGCCTGTGTCTTTATGCCCTGTGAAAGATACAGCCCTGACCTTCTCGTGTCTCACAAGTGTCATTCCTGCAGCTTCGCCTGGACCTGTGACCATGTTTAAAACGCCTTTGGGTAATCCTGCCCTCTCCAGTGCCTCCACAAGTCTGGTTGCGCAGAGCGGCGTGTCCGAAGAGGGCTTGAACACCACAGCGTTGCCGCAAATAAGTGCCGTCATCATTTTCCATGCTGGGATGGCCATGGGAAAGTTCCAGGGCGTGATTAGTCCGCATACGCCTATGGGCATTCTTATGGTCATGGCGAATTTTTTTCTCAGCTCCGAGGGTGTGGTGTTTCCGAAGAGTCTTCTGCCTTCGCCCGCCATGTACTCGGTGATGTCGATTGCCTCTTGAACGTCGCCTCTGGATTCGGCTAATACTTTGCCCATTTCCATAGTCATCTCTCGGGCTAAAGCTTCCTTGTTCTCATGCAACAACTGTGCCGTCCTTAGGAGAATTAAGCCTCTTTTAGGCGTAGGAGTTTGACTCCATTCCTCGAACGCTTTCTCAGCCGCGTCCACAGCCTTGTTTATGTCTTCTTGGTTGCCTTTTTGAAAAATCCCCAGAATCTGTTTCGGTTTAGCTGGATTATCGCTTAGAAACGTTTCGCCAGAAGCTGATTCGATCCAACCGCCATCTATGTACAGCTTAAAATTCTTGATGCTGCTCATAATTACTTAGTATGCGATGGGTAGTTTTTATAATGTTTTCATGTGTTCTGAGGGAGTTTTTGCTTCCGGGCTAGAATGATTAATCTTGATGACTCTGTGCTATAGTCTTCGGCTTTGTAGTTGCCATATACAGCCTTCAGTGTAAGTCCCATTGAAGTCAACATTCGCCGCAGATTCTCTAAGGTGTAAAGTCTCAACTCATGTGTGAGAACCAGTTTTTCACTGTTGTCTTTGGGCGTCACAATCCACTGGCTGGTTACTTTCATCTTGTTTTCGTCTAGGTTGCGCTTTTCCTCCATTGTAAAAACGCCAAAGTCGGCCAAGTCGCTTTCTTTGAATACCTTGAGTAAGTGGTCTCTGTTAACTACGTCGAGAAGGAAACTACCATCTGGCTTCAATATCCTAGCAATTTCGGTTAAACTGTTCAGGTCCTCTTTTTCAGAGGGTAGGTAGCCGAAACTGGTAAACATGTTTATGACGTTCGCGAAAACTTCGCTCCTGAAAGGAAGACTCTGCATCTCGCATTGGATTACGGGAAAGCTGACGTCTTCTTTTTTTATCTTATTCTTGGCTATTCGCAGAAGGCTCTTAGACAAGTCTGCACCTACGATTTGCCAGCCCTTCTTGACGAGCAAAACGTCATGGCGCCCTGTGCCGCAGCAGAGGTCGAGCACTAAGCCGTTGTTGTCTACGGCTTTTTCGATGAGGTCGACTTCTTTCTCTGTGGGGTGCGTGCTTGTGAGGATGTCCCAGTACTCGCCCATCTTGTCGAAAACAAGCCCAGGCAACTCCTCTTTTGACCTGACTTTTTTCTCGCCCGTTTCCAAATCGAAGTTGCCCTTGTCCCTCTTCACAATACGCTCCTGCTCAATCAAAACGCCTTGCTGCCAGTCTTCCCATTTTAATTCTTTAAAAATCCACCGTTTACCCAGATGCGCCGCCAAAACAGGATGCTTCTGCTCGTTAGGAGTAGGAATCAATTCGTTCAAAAAGCGGAAAAGCTTCTCCATCTGCTGCTTTGGGAAGTAGGCGTAATACCCCGCGTTCTTTACTTCAAACGCATACACATGCTCGTCTCTTCGGGCGATAACATCGGGTAACGGATGAAGACTGGGATTGCTCACGGGCACACGCACTGCGTGGTAGCTGTTCTTTTCGAGAAGTTTGACCAGAGCGCCTTCGCTGTAGAAACCTCGCCTACGCCACTTCCTTAAGTCAGCCGTGCTTATCCTGCTCACCGCAAACGCCGCCGCAATCATATTCAAACAAGCAACTAATTAAAACTTAATTCCACGACACACCACTTTGCAACTGTATACCTAGGTCTTTTCTTGTAAAAATGCCTACTCGTGAATGTTGCTGCTGGAAAACTATGGAAAAAAATGAAGGTTGGTTGATGCTTTTGTATACAAAGATTTGCATCATTTTAATGGTCTCAAGTGAATTCCAGACAAAGGATTAAGAGTAAAAAATTAGGGTTACCTTTTCTGAATGACTTGTACCTCTAGGTCGCCGAAGTGCGCACCTCTGACGTTCTGCACATTTTTGGCACAAATCGCGCGCTGTGTGCATTTTCGTGTTTTCTGGGTTGTTTTTTGTAATGCATGGGGATTTTCGTCAGTATATTTTAATGAGGCCTCCATAATCAGGGCTACTACTAAACCTTTAAATATGGTGCATAACTCTACGTAAGAGTTAAGTATTGTATATAACCCTTACAAAAGTGATGCTAAGTTGAGCACTGAACTTAATGAGCCTAAGAAAGAGAAGAATTCCTTCACTAACATCAGAGTTACTAAGGAAACCGTTGATCTTTTGAAGGAGCGGGGCAAGAAGGGCGAAAGCTACGATGCCATCATCAAGAAGCTTCTGGAGAAGCGCAGACGCTAAGAGTGGAGATAAGCATTGGGTCTCAAAGACTGGAACCCGTTGAAAGTCGTCGCGCTAGGCGTACTGCTTATGCTCATAGGCGGAATCGGCCTGACAATCCTAAGACTCAACCTAGGCTTTATCCTGTTCATCGCCCTGGGAGCATATGCCACGCTCTTGGGAATCCACTATTTCATCCAGAGAAGGAAAGCCGCCTGAGCATTTTTGTGACTAGCGTTTTACGTAGATTAGTTCCTCGTTTCTTAGAGAGCTGAGTTCTTCCCTAAGCTTTTCGAGTTCCCTACGCAGGCCTATTAGTTCTGCGAACAAGAACAGAGCGCCGTACTTTGCGAACTGATCTATTTTTTCTTCAAGCGTTTGCTTACTGATTTTGTCACCCACTCTAGCCGACAGCTCTTCCAACAAAAGTTGTTTGGAGTCCAATTCACATCGCACACAGTGAAGCGAATTGATTGCATAAGAGTTATGAAAGCCTAATCCTTCTTCAAAATTCGCATTCAGAAACCGAAGCAAGTAAAAGTCACCAAGTTTTGAGAGCCAAAAATGAAACTAACGCGGCTTATTTCGGGCTTTTCTGCCACGAACAGACTCATTTGTAGCAAATGGTGTAGGCTAAACCCAGCAATTCCACAATATGTTAAAGGAGAAGCTGGAAAGTTTGGTGATATTAGTGAAGATAGTAGACTCAGCAAAATTATGTATCACCGACACCCTCAGACATTTTCTGTATACAAAAGCATCAACCAAACCTCAGCTACTCCAACAAGTTTTTAGCCAAGCAATGCCTGAACAGCTAAAAAGGTGAAAGAACGTGAACCAAACAGAGTCGAAAACTGGAAGAACTTTTTTCATTAGACTAGACGAAAACGAAGATCTCCTAGATGCTATTAAAGAGAAGGCAGAGCAGAATAAGGTTGAAGCTGGATTTTTCTTTCTCATCGGAATGGTAAAGAAGGCAGTCTTAGGTTTCTACAAAGAGGGAAAACATAAACCCATACACATCGCCGGACCCCTAGAAATCGTGTCCTGCACTGGCAACATCTCAAAAAAAGAAAACGGCGAACTAGTGGCACATGGACACATAGCAGTATCGAACGAACAAGGAGCGACTTTCGGCGGTCATCTTTTACCTGGCTGCATAATCGACGTTATTGGACAACTCGTGCTTGTCGAAACACCAGATGCCAAACTAAAAATAGCCCTTGACAAAAAGCGGAATTTGTACCTCTGGTCTCTAGGAGAGTAGCGTCTTCTCTAGCCTCACGCCATGTCCACCGCGAGAGTAATAGTTTTCTAACCGTTCAACTTCAACGTAGCCAGCTTTGCGGTAAAGCCTCATAGCAGCAAGGTTGTCTTCACGCACTTCTAGGTAGCTGACTTTAACGCCTATGTTTTTGAATTCTTGTTCAATCGACCTAAGCAGGGTCATTCCTATGCCTTTTCGCCTGTGGTCGGGCGGAACATCTATGGTTACGATGTGGCCTATCTTCATTCCATCATACTGATTCACTAAGCCGATAGCGAACCCGATAATCTCGCCATTCGTCTTTACCGTTAAACTAACTGCACCCGAAGCCTTCAGAAACGTGGCTATCTGTCTTTTTGACCACGCTTCCTTGGTAAAGCATCGTTGCTCAATCTTGTATAGAGCGTCCAAGTCGGCAACTGAAGCCCTTTGAACCACTGTAGCCATGGAGAGCCACGCTGATTCATTTGAAAAGTCTGCAGAAATTGTCGTAGTAAACCTTTCGCCTCTCCCTCAGTGAAATCCGCGCAGCATCAATCACAGCCATCTGCACAGGATAACGATAGTACGGCGCGTCTGAACCAAACAAGACGCGGTCGGCGTCGATTTCCACAGCCATCTCAACAAACTCAGGAATAGTTCCAGATGTTTCCACGTACACGTTTCCCGCACTTTTCATAACGCCAAGGCAGCCTTCTTTCAAATGCCCCAGAATTATCGGCAATTTCGAATACTTTTTGGCAATACCAGCCATTAACCCTGGAGAAGAAAAGCCATCACCCGTGTGAAAGAGTATGGGCAGGTTCAGCTCTGCGGCTTTTTTGAAGAATTTTGCGAAGAATGGATGGTCTGGTCGGAAGCATTCCACCATCGGATGCAGCTTGAGCCCGGCTAGATTGAGTTTTTCTTTGATGCGTGTGAGCTCTTGTATGGCTTCTTCGTCCCTTCGCGGGTCTGCGCGACCGAAGCCTACGAGTCGTTTTGGATGTTTCTTAACGCATTGGGCTATGTAGTCGTTCATCGCTGGATATTTATCGCCCACATTCGGGTTTGGAAAAACTATGGCTTTTTCCACATTGTGCTTATCGAAAAGCCTGATTAACTCTCTGATAAGTATGGTTGGCTTATCGTACGGTTGCCATGGTCCAGATTCGCCGAGATGAACGTGTGCATCGCAGATTTTTACCGGCAATTCTATTTTCACCTGTGCATCTTATGTTGTCATCGTGCCTAGAAAAACTTTTATTGTGAGCGTGTCTTGTATGGGTAAACCTCGAAAAGGGTGTGACGAGAAATGGCAGAAGAAGATCCCATAAAACTTCACAGAGAAGGAACAGCACTCGCAGATAAGGGCGAATACAAGGAAGCCACAGAAAAATTCCTCAAAGCCTCAGAATTATACAACAAGCTCGGCAATTTCTTCGACGCCTCTTACATGATGTTCAAGGCTGGCGAATGTAACTTCATGCTTAAGGAATACAAACCAGCTGTGGAGCGTTTCCTCAAGTCCGCTGACATCGCGTTTGAGAAGGGTTTCGACAGGTTTGGTGTTGGCGCTTTAGAATACGCGAGAGACGGCTACAAGGCTTTGAAGAACAAAAAAGAAGAAGCAAAGCTAGACAAGAAAATCAAAGAACTAAAAGCCAAACTCGCCGAAGCATTCTAGTTCCCATATCCCATACTCGCAAAACGTTTATGTAAATGGTAGAGGTTGAGCTTTTTCTGGTTAAGAGACGTTGCAGAAGAATACCGAATTCCGAACGTTAGCCGAACTCTGCGAAAAGCTGGAAGCCACAACCAAACGAAACGCCAAGGTCGACCTGACCTCAGCTTTTCTGAAAGAGTTAAACCCTGAAGAAGTGGAACCCGCAGTTTCCATGCTTTTGGGTAGGGCTTTTCCAAAATGGGATCAGCGAGAGCTCGAAGTGAGCTGGGCAACGTTGAGTAGCCTTTTGAATCAGTTAACCTACGCAGACTGGAGCATTTTCAGAGAAGCATTCAGCAAGACTGGCGATGTTGGAACTGCGGCTGAGGCTTTAGTTGAACAGAGCAAAGTGAAGCGACAGACGACGCTCTTTGGCGATACGTCACTGACCATTCTGAAGGCGCGCGAGACTTTGGAAGCGATGGCTGAGACCACGGGACATGGTTCAAGGGAACGGAAAGAACGTCTGTTGGCGACTTTGTTGGGTGCTGCTTCACCTTTGGAAGTGAAGTACCTTGTCAAGATATTGATCGGCGACATGCGAACTGGCTTCAACGAGGGTTTGATGGAGCTAACAGTTTCCAAAGCGTTTAGTATTCCGCTTAAGTTGGTTCAAGAAGCGACTATGCTGACAGGCGACATTGGCGAAGTAGCAGCATTAGCCAAGACGAAAGGCGAGAAAGGGTTAGAGACTGTTGGCTTCAGACTTTTCAAGCCAGTTAAGCCCATGTTGGCGCAGACAGCGACTGATGTGCGTGAAGCTTTAGAAGAATTAGGTGGAGAGGCGGCGTTCGAATTCAAGTTGGACGGCGCGCGGATTCAGATTCACAAAGCTGGAGACACTGTTCGCGTTTTCAGTCGGCGACTTACAGATGTAACGGACAGCCTGCCCGAAATAATAGAGCAAGTGCGTAATGAAATCAAAGCCAAGAAAGCGATTGTCGAAGGCGAAGTGATAGCCATAGGTGCAGACGGTAGTCCCATGCTTTTTCAACATTTAATGCGACGTTTCAGGCGTGTGCATGAGATTGCCGAAATGACCAAAGAAGTCCCAGTGAAATTGTACCTTTTCGATGTGCTTTACATTGACGGACAAAGCCTGATCTCCATGCCTTACGTTGAACGAAGAAGAAAATTGATTGAAATCGCGCCTAATATTCCATTGACCGAGCAAATCATAACGAAAAATCCTGAGGAGGCTGAAAGGTTTCTTAAAGAAGCCATGAGCAGGGGGCATGAGGGACTCGTTGCGAAGAAATTGAACAGCCCGTATACACCTGGCGTGCGTGGAAAGCGTTGGTTCAAGGTCAAGCCTGTTCTGGAACCCTTGGACCTGGTGATTATAGCTGCCGAATATGGCTATGGACGAAGACATGACTGGCTCAGCGACTATTATTTAGCAGCACGTGATGCCGAGACGGGACGATTTTTCCTCGTAGGGAAGACGTTTAAGGGTCTGACCGACGCAGAGATTATTGAAATGACCCGACGCTTAAAGGAACTAACACTAAGCGAAGAGCATAGACGTGTTACTGTTGTGCCCAAGATTGTGGTTGAGGTCGCCTATAATGAGGTCCAGAAAAGCCCCAAATACGAGCGTGGAATGGCTCTACGTTTCGCACGGATTACGCGCGTGAGAGACGACAAGACACCCGAAGAAGCGGACACCATTCAAGAAGTGCAGAAAATCTTCGAAAAACAATTTGAAAAGAAAGCCGACTACTAAAACGGAACGAAAAAACACGAAGCTTAAATATACATAAAAATCAATGTCAGCGACCACACAGGGTGTTGCACAGTTACAGCAATCTTCCATGCTCTTCTCTAATGTCAAATGAAGAAAAACCATGCGATAATACGGAAATTTCAAGAACCCCCGAGAACTTTCATCTCTTGGCGAACAGCCAATGGGCGAAAACTGTCCGAATACGTTTTTTTACATGCAGGCATGTTAATTTTTAGCCTTTTATATTGCTAAATGTGAATTTTTTAGTTAATTTTCCAGATTGGCCTTCGTGCTCATAACGTTGAAGGAATTACGTATCTCAATTGCGAAAATATTCAATGGAAATGGTATAAAATAGCTCGGTCGACGGCAAGTTCTATTTTTCTAGAACTCTTTCCGGCTGATGTTCGAGGTTTATGGAAACGGTTGGCTTAAGAGAGCCGTTTGCGTTCTTGTTTTCAGGGAAAAACTATGAAATACGGGAGAAATCTTATAACAACCGTTTTGCTGGGCATTTTGCTCGTGACTTTGGCGTTTCCTTTGGCTGCAGTTTCTGCATCTGCGAATGAGCAAGAGACCCAATCAACAGTCACCGCCACTACCTGGACAATAGACAACAGTTGGGCGGTCATCCAAAACGACTTCATAACCATAATATTTCCAAGGGACGGCAAAAAACCCATGTTCCTTTGGTGGTACACAAAAGATCCAAACAACATCTATGTGGTCAAGTACAAAGGCTTAATCGAGTACATGACGTTTAATAAGACCTACTTCATAATGCAAAACGAAGCTACAGCGTTGAAATTTAGGACAATGCTGGAAAACCGTTTCTACATGCCAGGGCAACACATGATGCAGGAAATGATACGTCATCATGTTGAGGCTATTCTTGACGAAATCGGCAACTTCTCGGAACTGCATAGGCCTTTCTTGCCCTTCAGCGGCTGTCAATGGGAACTTAGTCCTCCAACCAACGTTACGCAAGGCACTGTTGAATACTTGGGCTTCAATTTCACACTTGTAAAGGTGCCCGACTCTTGGCCAAACTTGCAGTTTGCCGAAGGCAACATAATCATACGCTGCCGATTCTACTATACACCCGCTACTATCAATGTTGACGGCGGATATAGTTATTCGGTTCAAGCCGGCGAGTTCAAGATGGACTTGGTTGTAAAACACTGGGAATGGAACATAGACAAGCTCAACAACCTATTCCAAGCGCTTGGAACTCAGTTGGGCATCAGCATTCCGCAAAGCAAAGCAGGATTGGCTCTTTGGATCAATTTGGCTTCGATCAACATGACAAAACTCAACATGGTTGCGGATGATGCCGCAGATTTAAATGATGGAGGCATGGAAAACGCAGCCCAGTCGATGACCAACCAGATGAATCAGTACATGTACGTCGATGGACAACAGTACTCCATCGTGCAGAATAAGACGGGCTTGGAAGACGAACACCCAATGCCAAACGTGCTACGCGATCACTTCAAGCTACGCTTCGAACAAGGTAACGCAACACTCGCGGGATTCTTCAAATTCGTTCCCCAGGCTCTACTTAGAGACCCAGTTAATGGCACAGTGGTAAGCACGGTGGACGTAACAGCTTCCTACTTGGCTTCGGGTGGTCACTTGAGCCTATACATCAACTATCCATACTTCGGCAACTACGAACTCGAACACGACCCATCACTAGGCTTGGAAGCAATACCAACATTATTCACTGCTCAGTTGCTCGTAGCGCTCTTAAGCATTGTGACAATCATCGCCGTAGCACTCATAGCCATCAGATGGAAAAAAGGCCCAGTTAACGTGCTAAAACCAAACTAGACAAAGCAATCCCTATTTTTTCCTCTTTTTGTTTGTTTTTTGGCTTCATGAAAAATGAAAAAACAGGAAATAAAGCGAGCTTAGGGCGTTCTTTTAACCCAGTAGATTGGTGGTCCGCCTTTGATGTCGGGTTTTCCGTTGCTGTTGCCGTTTTTTAGCAGTTCAATGATCTCTTTGTAATTTTGCAGGTATTGGAGTCCCTTGGGTGTTGTTTTGTATATTGTTTTTGCTCTGTCTTCGGTTAGTCCGACAAGTTTCATGCTTAAAAGCAAGTCCAAGTACTCGTTTAACTGAGTAAAACTAAGGTTCGCCCTGTACATTATCTGGGTTTTTAAGCTTCCTTCCTTGGCTATGTCGAGAATTTCTGCAAGAATGTAGAGTCGATCTCGCCTTTTCCTCGGGTTATCCCAGTTTATCAACCTGTAAACCTCGTCTATAACATTCGTCTATAACAAGACAGAACATGGAAAGCCTAAAAAACAACGCTCCTAGCCGAAGCATATTCCGACCTGCATAATATTCTAGAAGAAAACGCCCTCATTAATGTTATAGAAAATTGTTTCGAAAGAAAATTTCAGAAGTCTTAAGAACTCTGCGCTTACATTGAGAATTACTCCGAGAGATCTTTATTGCCGAAAAGAAGTCTTGAACAAATAATCAGATTACTCAAGGATGAACAATGGCACGATGTTGACGAGATAGCCGACCGAACGCGGCTTTCGCCATTAAAAATGCAACTCGTAACTGAATTTCTGGCAAAATATGGCTTTATTCAATTAGACCGCAAGAACGCGAGGATAAAAATCTCACGGCACATGGCCAGATTTTTCCACAGGATTTCCGTTTTTGACGCCGAAAAGAAGGGTTAAGCCGATAATAGCGCGTTCATAGTGTGATAGATGTGGAGAAAAGACTGTCCCTTAGCTGTGGTTTCGTATATTGTCACATCTTTGACTCCGTTGTGAATCCGCTTGGACAAGAGTCTTTTGGTCGTGAGCAAGTTCAGATAGAGTTCTAACTGTTTAAAGCTAAGATTGCACCTGTACATTAATTGTGTCTTCTTAGTGCCATCCGCAGCAGTGTTCAAAATATTTGCCATAATGTCAAGCCGGCCGCGATGATTTAGACTCAGACTCTTCTCCCTTTGAACCAAACAAACCCACCGAAAGCAATGGCGCGTTCAAAATAAACTAACCCCTTCGCGTTTATTTAAACCTTCTTTGCGCTCCGAAAAGTTCAAGTCTCTCCATTGGGATGAGCACAGAGAAGGAATAAATGAGGGGGAGGGGAATAAGAACTTTAGAAGTTATCCCTTTCCTTCTCGGTGCTCATATTCCCGGAGACGTTACTAGAAAATGTTAAGAAAAACCCGGTTAGGTTATGCTGCTGAGAGTCTTGCATAGTTTGGTGTGATCTACAGATTTTTCCATGAAGACGCTGATGTCATTCTCACCGACTGTTAGGAAGAGCAGTTTGACGCTTTTGCCGTCTATGAGTACGTTCTCGATTTCGCCGAGGTCGAACGTTTGCGACAGTTCCTGGCCTGCTTCTTTGGCTGAAGAGGAAAGAATGGCGTAATCGATGAGTTTTGTTGGATCGTTTAGGTCTATAGAAGCCGCTCTTGTGTTTCGCAGGATGTATCCGACGATGCCGTCGTTTGTTTTCATTTCGTCTAAGATTGCGCGTACTCTTTCAGGCGTGATTTCTCTCGGCTTGCTCCTTACAAATGTAACTTGTGGTTTGCTTTCTTTTGGTTTCAGGTCTTCTAGGTTGATTGACATGTCTTCTCGAGTCATTTTCTCAAGCTTACCTTTGGGTTGAGCTTTCGGCATTTTTACTCTTCCTCCATTAATGGTTTGACTTTGACCATTTCGCCTTTTTTCACGTCGAGGTCTTGGCATGCTCTTTCTGGAATTCTGATGATGCCCTTGCCTTCGATTTTGGAGTCTTTGATTGGCTTTACTTTGCAGACGACTGAGTTTCCATTGAAGGATTCAATCTCAACCTGGTTAACCTCGGCGCCGTCGTAATAGTCTGACCATTCATTGAGAATTTCGGCATCAATCTGCACCGTGTCCCCTCGTACCAACAGTCCACTGAGCGTGTCCACTACGAGCTGATTCGAAGGTTCACGCAAATCCTGTGGCGACGCCCGCATTGAAGACAATGCGGGTCTTTCGGGTTTTTCAATCTCTTCTTCAAGAGTTTCTTCGCCCATTTCCTCGTCTGTAGTATCATCTCTTGTCCTTTCGACTTCTTCTTCATTGATTTCTTCTTGTTCGACTCTTTTTGATAACTGTGCAAAAGACGATCGTGAAGATGGAAGCTCAATAGGGGTGGGGGCTGTAGTGATGTTGTCTAAGAGTTTTATTACTGTAGGTATTAGTACTCGGGAAACGGTTTGAAGATAAGTCATGTCGATGTTTTTGGTGGTTACCATGGCGAGGTACATGTCGTTGACGCAGGAGATTTGCACTTTGCCCTTTTGTGCGTTGATAACCAATGAATCGAGGCCGCCGATTGTTTCGGTCTTATCCAGAAGAGTTTCCATGGCATTGACGGTTTTTTCAAAGGGAACCTCGGGCGACTCAGTGTCACCTGCGATTATTGTTCCTTCTTTATCGAAAAGGAAGGATGCTTGCACATCTGGACAGATGTTCTTGATTTCTGTTAGCGCGTTCCTTAACGCTGTGGAATATGCTTCATTTTGCATGGTTTTTTCTCCTTTTTTTATGAGACTTTGAAGAGTATTCTCTCTGGGACTCCGTCATTTTCTAGAACGAGATACTTGAGTCCCTCAGTGTCGCCTATTTGGTCCACCCATTTCAGGGCTTCTCTGGCCTTCTGCAGGATGAGTAGTCTCTCTTGCTGGCTTCGGACGACTTCTTCGATGGCGGTCAACTCGTGGAA
>DATKLC010000052.1:0-5021 GCA_035542635.1 Candidatus Krumholzibacteriaceae bacterium
AAAACGAGAAGATTATTGACTTTCTAGGAAGAACTGAGAAATTGCTTGACGCCTACGCTAATATAGAGTTATGGAGAAAGAAAATGGAAAAAGCTTGGGGAGGAGCAGAAGGTCAAACCAGTTAACCCTATCGTTGCTTATCCTTTCGATCCCTTCACAAAAGTAGTATGTAAATGTAACAAAATAGCGAAGGATTACTGGTTTGTTTGGACTGATGATTATGAACCCATTCGGTTAGTTTACGAAGGCAGTTTGATTAAATCTGCTCTTCATAGAATTCATTGGAGACACAAATCAGTAAATGATCCTTACAAAAACAGCAAGAATAGAGTCGAAGCCTGTTTCTACCCTTTTGTACACACGCCCAGACTTAGAAAGATGAAGGATGATTTGGGATTTTTTGTTTTAATTAGCACTTTGCTCCCAGATAGAATCGAAGATTATGAATCAATCGATGAAAGTGTCCCGGATTATTATGTCACACCAGGCACCAAAGCCAGACATTTTCCGCCAGTTGAATATAGTGGATGGCCAAAATTGGAATAGCTCTCATCAAAATCATTCTTTCCAAGGCCGCCTCGTTACTCCAGTTTATTGAGAGGAAAAAACACAATGATTCAACACTATACAGGCTACAAAAATGGAAAATGAATTTACCAGTATCATAAGATATCTTCTGCAACTTGGGTGCATTTTGCAATTTTGAGTTGTGGGTAATAAGGTATATATTTGTTGTTTGCTGTGTTTTGTGTTCGAGCCAGATGGGGCTGTCGGCTAGCTTGGTCTAGGCTTGTAGACTTGGGCTCTATAGACCCCGGTCCAAATCCGGGCAGCCCCACCACTCATATCATGATGTTTTCTGAGCAAAGAAGGAATTAGAATGGAAAAATGTGCACGCTGTATACATGTGGGCTTTTGCTATTTTCATTCTTCGCGGTTATCTTCGTTGTGCCCAAGCGTTTTTCATGTCTAACCCGAAACCCGTACCAGCACCAGTCCCCGTCGTCCCGTTAGACCTATGCTTCGGGAAACACGTTCTACAATAAACCGGCTTGCCCGCCGTAGGCTTAAAAGGCACCATGGCAGTCTGGCCGCAGTCACTACATTTAGCCTCAAACATCTTTTTCTGCAATTTGTTCAATCACCTCAATTTCTATGGCAATAATTGAAAGAAGTAAATTTCCAATTATCAGTACCAATTAAGCCGCGACAGACTTAAAGGTTCCCTAATAATCTGCCATACTAAGACTATGTTTTCATTAGGCGCTAATTGGTTAGACGATGGGGATTCGCTTTTTTCATGCATTCTCAATCTGCATTGCCAATTCATAACTTTTAACGGCTGAATTGAACGAAAACTGTGAGCATACAGGTGTAACTATAAATGAACAAAAAAAGACTACCAATTGTGCTAATGGCACTCTTCTGCCTAGGGATTATTCCCAACATCGCACAGGCTACAACCATAACTTCATGCACCTTCGACAAGAAACCATACTACCCAGGCCAAACAGGCTTCATAACAGTAACTATATACAACGACAAAGCTGATAAGATCAGAATCGCTGAGCTAACTGCCTCAATCGACTATTACTACACCGACCAAATCGTCTATGAACAAACATTCTACTCCAACGCAACCCTACCCATCGAAGTTGCCCCATCCGCATCAGCGACCCTGTACATTCCGTTCAGTCTACCAACCAACATCGCCCCAGGCTACACTCAACTGTACGTAAGAGCCAGAAACGAAATCTGGCGCAACAGCACTGCCACATGGTACACATCAGAATACCCATCCTACCAGCCGACACTCTACATAGAATCGCCCTACAGACCACAGTTCCAAGACCTGCAAGCAGCCAACGCCGTAACCACAATCCTGATGTATCTCTTGGGAATCACCACGGCAATCTTCGCAGTAGTCGTCATGTTCATCCTGATCGTCAGAAGAAGAGCCGAAGCCGTCAGTCAACCTGCAGCAGCGGCAGCAGCAGCTTAAGCCGTCTTTTTTCTATGCAAACTGAACAGCGGCAGCCTTAGCATCAGCCATCTAGGGCATATTTCCTTCTATAGATTACGACCGCTAACAAAATTGCCATCATAAACAGCGATAGAATTAATTAGCAGGAAAATTCGGGTACCATCATTTTTCCCTGAACACTGTCAAAAATCGCTTCAGAATCAGGTGACGAGCATAGTCATCTTAACGAAAACAGTGATTGAAAAACCCCTGAGGCGATGAATGAAAATAAAGCCAAAACCTTAACGCAACGTTCTCGATGATCAGAATCTTCACGCCCTCTTTTTTTAGCATAAAATTCAATTCTGCAGAGAGTATAGTGCTGCATAAGAGTTATTAATTTGGCTTTGACCATATCAACCGTCGCACGGTGACACGCTGTTTGTCGTTTGAGATCCAAGAGTTACCAGACATAATACGCGTGATTGTACTCTTAAGCCTCAGCAAAGGCAACTCTGTACAGAAAACGCAGCTAAAAAACCGCATAGACAAGGTCTGCTCAAATTATGCGTGCATCGAAATGAGCGACCTTGACAGGGCTTTGAATGAAATGGCTGCTGAAGGACTAATCACTTTTAGCCAAGAAAGCTTGGTTCAGCCAACGGAACAGGGTGTTAAGCTTGGCAAAGAGTGGGAAAGCCTACTCTTAAAAAAAGACCCTGTGATCGAGGTTGTTGCGGGTTTAACAGATGGCTCAGTCACGAGCCTAGTGGTTATTCTATCTGCACTCGTGGCTGGTCTGGCAACGCGCACAGCGGCCTTCGCCGCTTTTCTTACGCTTGCGGCGGTTACCATAACGAATTTTTCGAGTTTTTTGCTCGGTGGAATAACCGAAGACTTGGCTAATATGATAACGTTGCAGAATTTGATGAACTACAGCCTTGGCGATATTCCAGACAAAAAAGAGCGCGACAAATCATTATTGCTGGTTGAGCAGTTGTTCGTTGTTCTGCACAGAGAAATTAGCAGGTCAAATCTTCAGGCAGCGATTATTTGCAGTGCCACGACTTTTCTGGCAGGCATATATCCCATACTAGCGTACCTGACGCTACCGAGTCCACTGAACATTATTCTGTCTCTATTCATTGTTGCAGTTGTCGTAGGCGTTTTTCTCGTGCGCTACCGTTCAAAAAAGACAAAGGTGCACTGGAAAATCACGCTGTTCGAAACCATCGCCATAGTAATAATCGCTGTTGCCGCTTCATTATTAATTGGTCGCATATAGAAGCATCGTGTCGTGTGAAGCTTTATTAAAAGGTGCAGGCAACAAATGCGGAAATGAAGAGGCGACGTTATGAGTTTCCTCGATTTCCTCAATTCGAGTCCGTATCCCGGAATCACGTGGGGTATGATTCTCTCAATTATAGTCATTGTAGTAGTGGCGGTTACGCTCGAGCGATTGCTAACGAGATACCTGCGAAGATTCGCTAAGCATGCCCGTTTAGCACCGTATGTCACAAACAGTGTAGCTCTAATTTTCCGCACTCTCATCTTTTTCGGCGCGGCAGCAGCAGTGGTCGGGGTCATCGGCATATCCACGGATTTGTTTCTCGTTTTTTCAGCGTTCGGAGGCGCTGCCATCGGTCTTGCCTCAACTCAAACAATCGGGAACTTCATGGCAGGACTTTACCTGCTGGCGACGAGACCGTTCAAGGTGGGTGATTACGTACGCCTCGGAACGGTTGAGGGCATCGTGCAGGAAATCACCATCAATTACACGAAGGTTCTGACCGTGGGCAACAACGTTGTGGTCATCAGCAATCTTCAGGTCATGGGTAGAGACATGACTAACTGCCTGTATGAGAGCGAAAAGCTGGAGACAAACTATTGCTGCACTTTCGAGATAGGCTTCGACCACAGCATTTCCAGTGACAAAATAGCCACCATTTTTAACGAAGTGTTCGGGGTGTACAATGAAAAGCTTCCCAAAGCGCTCAGCTACATGCTACTTAGGTCAGACGGGTTTGCGAGGGTCTATATGGTTTACTTGTACGTGAAACATCCGGAAGACGCGTTTGTTTTCAGGACGCAAATCGCCGAAGAAGTTTTTAAGCGCTGGGATAGGGAAAGACTAAAGAAATAAGAGACGAACTAGCCATGACTTGTTATTTTAGGCATCTTCAGCCCATTTTCGAAAAAGCAGGAATCAAAGTCACGAGCCAGAACAAGAAGGAACTCGACAAAATAATCCACAGCATCGTGAAAGTCGAATACAAAAATTGTCCGGCAACCTGGAGAGAAGTTAAGAAACTGATAGCAGAAGACGAAGACAACTTCGTTTCCAAACTAAAGGCAGCATGGACAAAGCGTCAAAACTTATTCACATAAACCGGTGAATGCCATTCTTGAACCATTTTGAACAACGCGTGGTTCAGCGTTTTTTCTTGTCCATATCGTCGAAACGGTTTGGTCAAGTGCCTCTGCGAATGTGGCGATGTAATGTAGAGTTTTTCCTCCAAGTCACGCTTTTCGGTTCTTTGAACTTTTGTCAGCTGTTTTGATTTGTAGCCACATTTCTCGCACCTAAACCCCTGAGCCCTGCCCATGGAAGACATGGTCTTACCACATTTCGCACACTTAGGATTGTGCAGACTAACCTTTGGCGCCAAGTTTATGACACGCATTTTTTCAAGATTAATCGTCAAAGGCTTCGTCGCCGATGCTGGTCGCACACCGCCTGAAACCACGATTTCGTCGCCAACCATCAACTGCTTAGCCGCTTTTCTGAGGTCTCCAGTAGGTTCATAAGCAGCGCAGTCAATCTTTGAAGTGTCATCCTTTATTGAAAAGATAACGTGCCTCAATGGGATAATTCTAGGTGCGTTTGCCACTTCGCCTCTTACTGTGACTGGTTGGCAGGGCTGTACGTCGCCGATGCTGTTCACTGTTCGTAGATGTGCGTCTGTTCCGTGGTTTGTGCGGAAAATAACCCATCTCTCGATAGGCTCGTTCACACGAACGATGTCATACGCTTTCTTTACTGTCTCTGGGCTTTCGC
>DATKLC010000053.1:0-2673 GCA_035542635.1 Candidatus Krumholzibacteriaceae bacterium
TGCGGCAACACACGGAACAGGCAAAAATAATCGTCGCCGTCTCAGATTTTTATCCTTCAGGCGATTTAGAAATGGAAGCCGAATTGACGCAGAGTGCTAAGCAGATAGAGCGCTCAGGCGTTGGGCTTATCGGCGTTGGAATGAAGAGCAGAGCAGTGAAAAATTATTTCCGCACGCATTGTGTGGTGGAAACGCCGTACGACCTGATGAAGAAATTCACAAAGGCTTTCGTGGAATACAGCGCCACCGTTTGAGGCTTTACTCTGTGTCTGTTGACACGGAAAACTCTGTGATGAATTTAAACCGCTCAGCCAGTTCTTCGCCCTTCTTGTGCCGCAACACCAGCTTTTCAGGCACACCGTCACGAATAAACGCGATGAAAGTGATGTCTTTTCCCAAGCCAGATTTTTCTAACTCGGCAAAGGTGCCTTCCGCACGCTCGAGCTTGTCTATTTTATTGTTTATCTCTTCAATCGCCTCAAAAACTATCTCAGCCTGACCTTGCTCGCTGGTACTAAGCATGACATTTCGATAGGCAGTCCAATCAGCGGCTGATGCTTCTTGTTTCTTGCTTTTTTCCTGTTTCCTCTCTGTTTTCTGTGGTTTCTTCTTGGTTTTGATGGTTTTTTGCATGGTAGAGAGGTTTTTGTACCATTCTTTATCGCTGTTGGCTGCTTCTGCGCTTCGAAGAAACAAGCCCAGCCATTGGCTGTATTCTTCAACTATTGCATTGTACTGTTTGATTTCTTCTGTTATGACTTCGCGCAGTTCTCGGAGGGAGTAAAAGGTGCGAACTTCGGTGCCAAGGTTTTCCATGGCGTTTCTTCCTTCACTCATTTTTCTCGGGCGGTGGGAGTTGGTTTTCATTCGCTGCTATGGGGCTCTTCAGTTCTTCGTTTCCGACGATGAACACTTCGCTTCCGTCTTTGCTAGAAGAAGAGAAGACTCTGTGTATGTTCTTCAGTTCTTTCCTTATCCTTTCGAATATGCCGACTCTTTCGCTGATTTTCTTTCTGTACGTCTTTATGGATTTTTCGAGTTCAGGAATAACGTTCCAAATAACTGATAAGACAATTTCTGGCGGGTAATCCTCCAAAACCCGCGAGTTGACCTTGTCTTTTTCGTACATCACGATCAAGTGCCCTTCCTTGTTGAGCACGATTTTTTTGGCTTTGGCTTGCAGTTCTGGAACGGCTTTTAAGGGAATATTAAACGTCATGCTCAGACGCTTGAGAATGTGTCGCAGAAACATGCAGAGTTCTTGGATCAGTTTTTTCTCTTCCACCAAAAACTCGCTGAGTTGAATGGTTTCTTCGCTTATCGTGGTCAGCAGTTCGTTGAATCGTTTTTCGATTTCGGCCTTGGTTTTCTCAAAGTTTTCATTCGTCTCTTCGCTTTGGAGCTGATACGGATAAGAGAGATAGACTTCCTCTGCGGATGCTGGTGCTTGCTGGGCTTCAGAGTTTTCCATAAGCCTTTTCTCCATGCTTCTACGTGCATTTGAGAGCCTTAGAATGGATAATAGGGTTTGTGTATAGCCTACCGCTACGCACTCTGATGAATTTTGTGACGCATAAAGAAGATGACCAAAAGATAAATCGAAGCGCCCAATGCTTGCCTCAAAACATCTGGTGCAAACCATAGCCAGCTGGTGGCGCCGTTGAAGTGGAGTCCGGCGATGAACCATGCGAAGGCAAAGTCGGCTGAAGTCTCAACTATTTGTGACAGCTTAGGCGGCAGACTGGCAAGATGAGAGTTCAGACTGAGCATTAGGTAAATGGGCAGGTTGGCGACTAAATCGAAGAATGTCAGGCCTAGCGGTATGCCATAGGTTTCCATGAAACTTCTGGCTAGGAGGTTGCCTTCTTCAATGGGTGCCGTGCAAAGAAGCAGGGTGACGAAGTAGTCTAGGAAGATGAAGGCGAATAATAGGGAGAGCCTTTTGAGCCAGAAGTTGTTTTTTGGGATCAAGTATCGTGCAGCAACAAATAGACTATTTGCTTCTAGTGCCATGGCCTTCTCCCCGTCAGCGCTTAATGGTTTATCATGCAGAGCTTTAAAGAGGTATCTTGCCAGCGAAAGTTGATTTGTGATTCAGATTTCGAATTCATAAGTATATAATACGTAAACCGCAGAGACACACGTTCAGCTTCCGAATCTGACATACAGATTAAGGAGACACACAAAAATGGCGATAGAAAAAACCGAAGAACTCGTGCGAATGTACGACGAAACCACTGGAGCTTGGAAATTCGTTAAAAAAGATAAGGGACCTTTGAAGAACGTCGAAATAATTGAGCACACACTTCTGAAGTTAGGGTTATCGAAGAACGAAGTTCGCGTTTATTTGTATCTGGCGAGGTATGGAGAAAGGAAGGCCAGCGAAATTTCTGAGGCGCTCTGTCTGCACAGAACCGAGACCTACCGCATCCTGAGAGACCTGGAAAAGCGCGGCATGGTTTCCTCAGTATTCGAAAAGCCGTTGAAATTTATCGCGACGCCTTTCGAGAAAGCCATAGACCTCCTCATCGAGGCGAAGAAGCTCAGGATTAAGCTTTTAGAGCGTAAGAAGAAGAGTCTCGTTGACGTTTGGCTCACTCTACCTCGCCCTAACATTGCGCCTGAGAGGAAGGAAGTGTTCCAGATACTCGAAGGCGAAGAACAAATCGACCT
>DATKLC010000054.1:0-17793 GCA_035542635.1 Candidatus Krumholzibacteriaceae bacterium
TCGCGAACTGGAAAAACGTCAAAGCTATTCAAAAGATGCAACCGAATCCATGGATTCATGCTTTGGAGCCGGGGAAGGGAGTTGAACCCTCATAGAGCAGCTCTGCAGGCTGCCGCCTGAACCGTTCGGCCACCCCGGCACTCTTAGGCTGATGCCTTTTCATTCGATAATGAAACTAAATAAACTTACTGCCAAACAAAGAAAGGAGCAACAAAAACGAACCGTCTCATGAGAGCTTTCGGTTCACTGGCAAAGTCCTCAACAAACGTGCCACACAGCGTAACCATCGCTGCAGCTGGTGAACGCGCAAAAGTTGCTCAGACCTTCCAGCTAGAAGCCGAACAGAAACGTGCCCTCGGAATCATGTACTATCGTCGAGACGTAGGCCGCTAACAATTATCCCCTCGTTTTCTATTTTTGGCAGCCAAATTAGACTAAATTCTTTTGATAAAAATCCTTATTACACAGGCTTTTTAATGTTGAAACAGCACTAGCTTTGACGCTTAGGAAAAGGGGATGGGCAGCATGCCAACTCGACAACCTATTGTTTGCGTTCTTGGACACGTGGACACGGGCAAAACGTCGCTCTTAGACAAGATACGGAAGAGCAGTGTTCAAGCCCGCGAAGTCGGAGGCATGACCCAGCACATCGGAGCCAGCTTCTTTCCAATCGAAACACTCATGAACATCTGCGGCCCGCTCTTGGGCAAATCTAAAGAGAGAATAAAGATTCCAGGCTTGCTCGTAATCGACACACCTGGGCACGAGGCGTTTGCCAATCTTCGCAAGCGTGGCGGAGGCGTAGCCGACATCGCCATACTTGTTATTGATGTTCTCAAAAGGTTCGAGAAGCAGACCTACGAGTGCATCGACATTCTCAAGGCAAGGAAGACGCCGTTTTTGGTGGCTGCCAACAAAATCGACCGCATTCCGGGTTGGGTGTCCAAACCAAACATGCTGCTTGCAGCTTCTTATGAGAGTCAGGACGCTTATGTTAAGGAGGATTTGGACAACAGGCTTTACGAAATAATGGGCGAATTCTCGCGTTTAGGCTTTCGTACCGATCGTTACAACAAAATCACAGACTTTACACGCACAATCGCCATTGTCCCCGTAAGTGCCAAAACGGGCGAAGGCATCCCAGAGCTCTTAGCCGTGCTAGTAGGTTTAACGCAGCAGTACTTGACCGACCAGTTACAAGTGACCGAAGGACCCGCCAAAGGCACCGTGCTCGAGGTCAAAGAAGAACCCGGCCTAGGAATAACCATAAACGCCATAATCTACGACGGTGTTCTCCACAAAGGCGACACCATAGTCATAGGCGGAAAAGAAAAACCCATCATAACAAAGACCCGCGCCGTGCTACTTTCCAAACCGTTAGACGAAATCCGCGACCCACGGGACAAATTCTCCTCAGTCGACGCTGTGCCTGCGGCAGCGGGTGTGAAAATCGCGGCGCCCGAACTCGAAAACGCGCTCGCAGGTGCACCATTATACTCTGTTCCTTCAGAGGCGCAAATCGATGACTATGTGCGAATTGTGTCCGAAGAGGTGCAAAGGGTCAAAATAGCTACAGGTGTTGATGGCGTGGTGCTGAAGACCGACGCTTTAGGCTCGCTGGAAGCCCTTGCGGAGAGTTTGAAGCACGAAAACATTCCTATACGTCTAGCAGACGTGGGAGATATTTCTAAACGCGACGTTACCGAAGCCGCTGTTGTGAAAGAGCATGAGCCTTTTTATGGCGTTATTCTCGCTTTCAACGTGAAAGTGCTTCCAGATGCCGAGGCGGAGGCAGCGGATCGTAAAATTCCCATATTCAACCGTAACATAATCTACCACATAATCGAAGACTACACCAACTGGATGCACAGCGAACAAGAGGCACGACTGCAAAGAGAATACGACCAGCTAATCAAACCTGGCAAAGTACAGATAATGCAGGGCTTTATTTTCCGAAGAGCCAAACCAGCGATAGTAGGCGTGGAAGTTTTAGCAGGACGCATAAGAGCCAAATATCCACTCATCAAAGCAGACGGAACAGACTTGGGCGAGGTTTCGCAGATACAAGACAAGGGCGAAAACATTCCCGAAGCCAAGAGCGGCATGCAGGTAGCGATTTCACTGGAAAAGCCCATCGTTGGACGACACATCGACGAGAAAGATGTGCTCTATGTTAAAGTTCCTGAATCCCACGTCAAATTAATCAAGGCTAAATTTCAAGAAAGATTGTCAGTCGACGAGCAAGAGGTTTTGGACGAATACATCAAGTTGATGCAGAAGAAAATGCCTTTCTGGGGCGTTTAGGACTACTGAATGTAGTGGATTTTCCATACATAGGGTTTATTAAGTCTGCATATACACTATAATTCTTGATGTACATAGGCTAGCCTAATTCAACGTAGGGTTCGCGGCAGTAGTGACTGTGAAGAATGGGGTGAAACATCAAATTGCCCAAACTCGAACAAGAAACACAACCGAAACAGAAGCCCTCAGTCTTTCGAGAGGCGTATTCTATAGAAGAGCCCTTCGTCTACGCCGCAGTCATCCGTGACCCCGACACACAAAAAATACGCTACGAAATAATCGAACCCACACTGCTGCCTGAAGAAGAAAAACAACTAAAAGAACTAAAGTCACTACTGAGGGAAGAAATCGACATAACACCAAAAGACTTAGAAACCCGAGAAAAAGCCACAGAATTCCTGAAAACCAAAGTCAAGGAAATCATAAAAAACTATCACATAAAAATCGCCGAAGAAGCCGTGGACAAGCTTCTCTATTATGTCATTCGCGATTTTCTGGGCTTTGGCAAAATCGACCCGCTTATGAAAGACCATCTGATAGAAGACATTTCGGCTGATGGTGTTAACGTTCCGCTTTACGTGTGGCACCGTTTATACGAATCCTTGCCCACCAACATAATCTTCAAGGACGAAAATGAACTCAATTCTTTCGTTATACGCTTAGCCTACCTCGCGAAAAAGAACATTTCCATAGCGTTGCCTATGCTGGATGCTTCATTGCCTGACGGAAGTCGTATTCAGCTCACCTATGGCAACGAAGTCACGAGAAGAGGCTCAACTTTCACTATAAGACGCTTCCGCGTAGACCCGCTTACAATCTCTGATCTGATCACTTTCAACACGCTTTCATCCGAGATCGCTGCGTATTTCTGGTATATTATCGAAAACAGAGCTTCAGTTCTGGTCGCAGGTGGCGTGGCTGCGGGAAAAACCAGTACGTTGAATTGTTTGTCTATGTTTATCAAGCCTGAACTGAAAGTCGTAAGCGTTGAAGATACTGCTGAGATTAACTTACCCCATGAAAACTGGATTCCCTCAGTAGTGCGTACGGGTTATGGTTTTGAGGATAAAGGTTTGGGCGCCATTTCTCTTTTTGATTTGTTGAAAGCCGCGGTACGTCAGCGACCAGACTATATCATCGTAGGTGAAGTTCGTGGTGAAGAGGCTTATACGCTCTTTCAAGCCATGGCCACTGGGCACCTAGGTATGTGCACTATTCACGCTGAATCCGTGGATGCGGTTATTCACAGGCTTGAGTCTGAACCCATGAACATTCCTCCTTCTTTGTTGACCATGATAGACGTGATTATGGTTCAAATCAGAACGGAAATCGACGGCAAACCAGCGAGAAGAGCCTTCTCCATAGCCGAGATGATAGGACTGAACCAGAAAACGAAGGAGCTGAAAACGAATGAGGTTTTTCAGTGGAACGCCAAAAATGATTCTTTCTCTTACTCGGGGCATAGTTTCATTTTAGAAAAAAACATGAGAAAATTTGGGCTAGAGGAAACTGAGGTTCGTAAGGAGATTCTACGCAGAAAAACAGTACTGGAATGGATGGCGAAGAACAACATCAGACGCTACACAGACGTGGCCAATGTCATACGCGAATACTACGCTGAACCCGCACGAATTTATCGCAAAGCGAGGGTGGGAACAGCGTGAACGAAAAAATCAAACAGCTATTTACTCGCATCTCTCGCGCTTTGAAACCACCATTTACGCCGATTACCAGACGAATTCACAAATTGCTTCAAGACAGTAGTCTCAGCGGAGGAGAAACTAAACCGCAAGCCCTAGCATATCAACTCGTGGGCGAGAAAACCAATCATGTGCTGCCATTATTCAAAGATGTTGACGTGAACTTGCAAAAGTCGGAATTGCGGATTAGTTTCAAGGCATACGTCAGTTGGGCAGTCCTCGCCAGTTTGCTTGCTTCTGTTATCACCTTTATTTTAGTACCATCGAGTCTAATTCTGGTTGCGCATTTTTCTCTGATACCTTCCCTCCTTTTCGGAACAGGAGGCGCGATGTTTGCTGGTGCTTTCACTGTGATTGCTTTCTATGGTTACCCGATTTTTAGGGCGGATAGCATGAAGAAAAACATCGATGGAGAACTTCCCTTCACAATGAGTTACATGGCGATTCTTGCAGGCGCGGGCGTTTCGCCCGATCACATATTTCGCTCTTTGACTAATGAGCGTGTTTCTCCAGCTATTTCGGTAGAAGCAAGGACAGTAGTCCGCGATGTAGAGCTTTTTGGCTTCGACGTCATCTCTGCCTTGGAAAACGCATCTAAACGAACGCCTTCACAGAAGTTCAAGGAGATGGTGGAGGGCTTTATCGGCACCATTCACTCTGGCGGAAACCTCGCTGCATATTTGACTAGTCGTTCACGACAGTACATGGACGCGAAACGGATTACACTGCGAAAATTCGCCGATACACTGTCTATTCTGGCGGAATTTTACGTAACCATGCTAGTCGCTGGTCCACTCATCTTCGTAGTTATGCTGGCCGTGATGGGAATGCTCGGCGGCGGTTCGGGGTTAATGAATCCAGTATTGCTATTAACCCTGCTCACTTATGTTGGCATTCCAATGGGTTCATTAGCGTTTCTCATGCTTTTAGAAATCATTTCACCTGGAGGTTAGCCATGCCAAAAATCGAAAAATGGCAAAAGAAGATTGCATGGATTGCTTCGAGCATTCTAGGCGTAGCCATACTTGTCATCGGAGGATTTCTTTTCTGGGGTACTCCAGCGCTTGATGACTATGTAATTTTCGCCGTCTTAGCCGTTGTTTTAGTGCCCACTGTGCTCAATCTGATTGATTACAGATGGAAGAAATCCATAGACGAACGCCTCCCCGACTTGTTTCGCGCCATCGTGCAGGCTCAGCAGACAGGTATGACTCTGCCTCAGGCTATCGAGGAAGCGTCGAAACGCGATTATGGGTCTTTAACCAAAGAACTGAGGAAGCTTGTTTCTCAGATGTCTTGGGGTTCGTCTTTTGAAGAAGCTTTAGACTCTTTCGCAGAGCGTGTGGACACTACGCTTGTAAAGCGGGTTGTTCCGTTGATTATAGAAGCCAGTCGTTCTGGTGGTCATGTCGAGAAAGTCTTCGACCCGATTGGCAAGTTTATCCAGATAACCTTGACGCTTGAAAAAGAAAGAAAAGCCCAAACTCGGCCTTATGTGGCGATTATTTATGTGGCGTTCTTCGTTTTTCTGTTCACCATCGCCTTGCTTTTCAAATCGTTCTTTGCACCCATCTCCCAGAGCGCTTCGATACTCGGAAACGCACTACTATCACAAGATGCAGCCAGAAGACTATTCTTCCACATGACGGCGCTTCAGGCTTTTTTCAGCGGTCTTGCAGCGGGCAAAATGGGAGAAGGCAACATAAGCGGTGGCTTAAAGCACAGCATCATTCTTCTGATATGCGGCTATTTGATTTTTAAAATAATGCTTTAGGAGGCTCACTAAGTGAAAAAACTGTTTAGAAACAAGCGTGCCATCACTCCTGTTCTGAGTAGCCTCCTACTTACGGTGATAACCGTTGCCGCCATGTCGCTCGCGGCTACAGCGGCTTACGTCATTTCTGACAATCTTCATCAAACCATGGGCGAGCGCTTCATTGTAGAAGATGTTTGGTTCAGAACGGGTAGCATTAACGTTTATTTGCATAACGTCGGCAAAGTGGACCTTACAGTATCCAGCGTTTACATAAATTTTACTCTTCAATCGACCTCACCTTTTGCTTTGCAGGTAGGTAAGACAGGGTGGTTAAACGTCACTTACACATGGACGTCTGGCAAAGTATATCATATTAACATAGTGACTACACGAGGCACAAAGGTTGCGGACTATTATGTTGCTCCATAAACTTCGAAAAAACAAACGCGGTTTCAGCACCGTGATAGCTGTGGTGCTTAGCCTTGTGATACTTGTGGTCGTAGTCGCCAATGTTGTCCTCTGGGATTATACAATGAACCAATACGACTGGGAAAAATTGCATGAAGGCCTTAGCCTCACCGTTACCGCTCGTTCTACATGGTTTATTGTTCAGAGCGAATACAGAATAAATAACGGTAGCATAACCGGGGGTTCCTACCTCGACACTCAAGCAGACGATGAAATCTATGAGACATTCAGAGAAACGGCAGCACCAAGAGTACTAGATATTAATGGAACCTTTTTCATCGATTTAGCAAAATATCCCCTTACATATATTCAAGGCATCGAGATTCTGATAAAGTTTCAAGCCACTGACACAAGTGAAGCGTGGTTTCTGAAAGCTTACAACTGGACTGCGAACACCTACAGTAACAGCGGCTTTAATTCTACTACAGGCTACACGCCAACAACCACCACCGGGTGGGATTACTACCAAGTCAGCATTACTAATCGATGGACGTCTTACGTAAAGAGCGACGGAAAAATGTTCATCAAGTTTCACGATGCAGGTGCAGATCCTACTCGTACTACAGTTAGAATAGATTTTCTCGCAGTCAGAGCAACTATTGCGCTTTTTTCTTTCAAAAACAATGGACAAGTAACCTCGCATGTGACATCTGTTTGGGTCATCACCTCAACAATTCACAGTCGCTACGATGTGGACTTTTTCATAAATTCTGGCACAGCCGCTTCGTTCTTCAGCCCTAATATCAATCTTCCTAAAGGTTCGTATCTGGTGAAAACAATAACTGAACGAGGAAACGTAGCCGTGTACTCTGTTGGATAGGCTACTTATGTACTTTGTTACAAACAGTTCTTAGCTCTGTAATAGCCTCATTCTGATTTTTGGCTTCGATAAGGTTGATGTTATAAAGTTTCGCCATTCTTTTGCCGTTTTCGTTGATTTTAGGAATGGTTATCAAACAAGCCTGACTAGGTGAGACATCGTAAATCTTGGCGAACAACGCAATAACTGGCTGCTCTGTCACTTCATCTTCAGCAGCGGTGGCAACATCTATTACAACTATTTCTTTTCCGCCCTCTCTCTTAAACGCAGTCACGTCAAACACGTGACTGGCACCCGACTTTCCCTTCAAGAAGCCTGGGGTCTCGACTTTGTAACCACGACTTTCCAAAAATTGTCGGATGGGGGTTGCCATTATCCAGCCCAGAGAGGCTTCTTTTCCCGCTTCTACACTTAGAGTGTAGGCATAAACGTCCTTGAACGTGGCATCTTCGAAAGTGAAGCCAAAGTGGCAATCACGGCAAAAATGCGACGGAACAGGTATATCGAAACTTTTTCCACAGTTGTGGCAGACACACCAGACGCCCGCTTTTTTGTAGTCCAAATCTGGTTTGACGAGTTCTTTGTGGCACCTTGGACAGACGAGTTTTTCTCCAGCGCGGAACTTTCCCTCGGTATCGATGTATCCACATGGCACGTGCTCTATAAGTGCGCTTTTTTCCACGTTGAAAGATTTACAGTATGGGCAATCGTAGTGCATGGAGATTCTTGCCGAGCTACAGTTGGGACAGTAAATGGTTCTGTCATAAAGCTCTCTGTTCAAAATGCCCGCGTCGGCTAGTTGCTTAAGAAAATCCCCCACAATCGCAGGGTCGCCCACAATCTTTTCAACAGACGGATACCGGTAACCGCCTTCGGCATCATAAACTGGTTCTAGTTTGATGATTTCTCCGTTCAAAAACTTGCTCAGCAGAACCTGCACTAGGTGATCTTTGTAGATTTCTGCTCTCTGAAGCTTCTCTTGCTGGGACATGCAAACCTACCGAAGCTGCGTTTGAATTTCGTGAGAGGTTGATGATTTTTGCTAACCGAAACGCTACAATTTAGTTGGTTTTGGTTATTAAAGAGTTTTGATAACACATTATCCGTAGTGTAAATTCTGATTGCCGATATTTTCTAACCAGCTTCCCATATTTTTTATATATACAAGCCTTAATGGCACATGATTGCCAAAAACAAAGCCCACCCACTAGTGTGACTTGGATCTATTCTTTCGAGAGTAATTGCTGTGCGACTTCTTTGACGCTCACGCCCGTCAATGGGTTACCCAGAATTTCGTTTAGATAATCATTCCAACCGATGCTGACAGCTTTCTTCCAAACATCATATTTTTTTGTTATATTTTCGTATGCTTTTGCATGCAATTCACAATATTCGTCTTTTTCACTGGTTTTTTTGTTGCATATTTTGCATTTAGACAAGTCTTCTTTGCTCCTTTTTTCTAGGGCATTTTAGGTTTATGCAGAACTGCCAAGGTCTTTTTCCCTTGGATTTTGCCATGACAATAGGCCAGCCGCAGGTTTTGCATTTTCTTCCAGTGGGCTTGATTAGTCCAGTTTGTGGCAGTGGCACGGCGGTTTTGCATTGGTTTTTGAAGTAGTTTGTGCATCCGACGAAGCGTTTTCCTGTCTTGTGGCTGTAAAGAATCATTAATTTACCAGTTTTACATGTGGGGCAGTCGCCGACGATTCTTTCTAGTATTCTGGCGTTTCTCACGGCTTCGCTTAACGCTTCGCCAATTTCTTCTTCCTTCTTTTTGAAATCCTCGAGTAACGGTTTTAGGTACGCGACTGTCTCACACAGCACATTTTCACGTCTTTCCTTTCCAAGCTGGATTTGTTCCATTTTCTGTTCTAAATCTCTAGTCAATTTTACTGAGATTAGGCTTGGGCAATATTTGTGCAAAATTTCAGTCACGTCGTAGCCCAAATCGGTCACTGTAATTCTTTCGTCTGCGATGTATTTGCGATTGTACAGGGTTTCTATGATTTCTGCGCGCGTGGCCTTTGTACCTATATCTTCCTTTTCCATTTTCTTCAGCAGACTACTCGGATTATACCTCGGCGGCGGCAAGGTAAACCTGTCCTCAGAAGAAACTCCTGTAACATCTATTTTTTCGCCTTCTTTGAGAGGAGGAAGCGCAAAATCCTTGGAATACACGTATGGCTTATAGAACCGCATCCAGCCTTCGAACAGAGCATGCACGCCATTTAGAAGGAACCGATGCCCATCTACATCGATAGAAACTTGCATACTCTGCTTCAACGCTGGCTCGGCGAAAACCGCCATAAACCTTCGCACAATCAAATCCCAAACTTTTCGCTTAGAGGCGTCAAGAATTTTTTCTGGACGATTTCCAGTAGGGTAAATCGCAGGATGGGCAGGGTCTTCGCTTTTTCCTTCGTGTGGTTTCAGTGCTTTCATGGAGAGAAGTTCTTGAGCAAGTTTGCTGTAGGAGGGTTCGTGTTTTAGCCCGTTTAATATCTGTCTATAGCCAATATTGGGCGGAAGTTTTTGACTACTTGTTCGTGGATAGGAAATTAGAGCGTCTAGATAAAGTCGTTGAGCGACACCACTCGTGCGACTAGGAGAATAGCCGAAAAGACGATAAGCCTCAGCCTGCAATGCACCCAAATCTAAAGGAACAGGCGGCGCCAAGAGATTCTTTCTTACTTCTATCTGCGCGATAACTCCCGATTTGCCTTTACACTCTTGCAAAATCTTCTCGGCTTCGGCCTTTGTTTCGATGATTTTCTTTTCATATTCTGCCTCGAAAATCTTGCCATTAATTCTCACTCTTGCACAGATGCTCCAGTAAGGCGTGGGCACATGACACTTTATTTCGCGTTCTCTTGCAACAAGAAATCGTAAAGTTGGTCCTTGCACTCTGCCCGTGCTCAGGGTAGCATATCTTCCGCTTGAATGTTTTGCCGCTAGAGTCAGCGCTCTTGATAGGTTAATGCCATAGAGCCAATCCACCTCATGCCTAGTTAGGCCAGCTTCAATTAGAGCGAAGTCAAGATGGTCTAATGGTGTTTCGTAGGCTTTTTCCAACGCGGGCTTGGTCAAAGTGGAATATTTCATGCGTTTAGCAATGCGTTCCTTGCCAAAACACGCGTACCTTAATATTGAATATCCGATGAGGCTGCCCTCGAGGTCATAGTCGCACGCATCAATGAATTCCGAAGCGTTTTCCGCAAGATGCGAGATTGCATCTACCCAGTTTCGCAGGTTTCGAGCGTTTTTTTCAGCCTCATACCGCGGCAACCATTTGTAACCGAAAACTGGATAATCGCTCCGTCTGCCTTCACTCTGCGCAACAGTGTATAAATGCCCAACGGCAGGTACAACAACAAGGCTCTTATCCCTTTGTGCGATAAAATACGGCACGCCTTTTTCTCTGGCTTCCTGAGGCTTTTCTTTAACATCCAATGCTTGTGCAATACGTCGTGCTGCATCGGGTTTCTCGGTGATTATCAGTGTATAATTGTCCATCTGAGCCTCTTTCCAGTCAAGCTTTTTCGATAGTTATAAATAGGTTGCGGTGATTTGAAATCTGTTGCTGCTCTGGGAGTGAGGAGAATGCCCCAAAAAGTTGTTTGTCAGGATTGTGGATACGAACTTTATAATGGTGCCGAATTAAAGCCGCCAGACGAAATTATACAAAAGCACAACGGCAAATGTCCGAAATGTGGCAGGAAACTATCGTTTGTACCGCAAAACGTCGAGGTCAAACCGGTAAAACACGGATAAACTTATTTTAATACCACATAACTATCAGCTATCACTTAGAAGAGGAAAGACACTATGCTCAAGAAAACCCACTTGTACGAGTTTCACCGCCAACACGCAAAAATGGAACCCTTCGCAGGTTTCGAAATGCCCCTCTGGTATAAAGATATCAGACCTGAACATTTGGCAGTCCGCAACGGCGTGGGCATTTTCGACGTAACCCACATGGGCAGAAGCCTGATTACAGGTCCAGATGCCGAGAAATTCTTGAATTACTTGATAACAAACAATGTTGCCAGCCTTACACTTCTAAGCGCGCAGTATTCAGTTATGTGCAATGAACACGGTGGAATAAAAGATGACTTCGTAGTCTCTCGTCTCGAACCAGAAAAATTTCTCATGACATACAACGCCGCCAACCGCGAAAAAGACTATAAATGGCTAGTCCAAAATGCTGCAAAGTTCAACGCGAAAATTGAAGACGTGTCAGACAATATCGCTCTGTTCGCCGTTCAGGGACCCAAAACCGAGAAGACGCTGCAGAAAATCTCCAGCGAAAACCTAAGCCAGATTGCACGATTCAAGTGTGGCTGGACACGATTGGCAGGCGTTAACACGTTTGTTTCCAGAACAGGCTATACGGGTGAGGATGGTTTCGAAGTCTACATATGGGACACTCCCTTAGGAAAGCCAGAAAACGCCATTAAAGTGTGGAACGCGATTTTGCAGGCGGGCGAAGAGTTCGGCATAGAACCCTGCGGTCTGGGCGCACGCGACACTTTAAGGCTGGAGGCGGGCTTGTGCCTCTACGGAAACGACATCGACGAAGACACAACACCACTGGAAGCACTCTTGAGTTTTGTAGTCAAGTTTGAAAAAGGTGATTTCATCGGAAAAAATGCTCTACAGAAACAGAAGAGTGAAGGCGTAAAAAAGAAACGCATCGGCATCCGAATGTTGGAACCTGGAATTCCGAGGCAACATTACGACGTGTACAAAGATAGCGCGAAAGTGGGCGTGGTCACGAGTGGCACATTTTCTCCTCTGTTGAATTATGGCATAGCTATGGCGTACGTGGCAAGCGAGCACGCAAACACTGGCGACAAGTTGAAGGTGAAAATACGGGAAAAAATGACTGATGGAGAAATGGTTAAATTCCCCTTCTACGATTCAACGAGATACGGTTACGCAAGAAAACAGTGACTGATTAGCCTACAAAACCACAAGGAAGATAAAAGAGTACTATTATCTTGGTTTAAAGAAGGATGAAACATTGGGCGCCAGAGAAAAACTCGGAAAGCTCGGCAGTGCTCTGAAGAAAATAGGAAATCTACGCCCCAAAATCTCACACGCTACTCTAATGATTACGATGATAATTTCGCTTATACTAATAATCGCCTTCATCGTGCGCATTCTTCCAATCCGTTGGGGCATGGACCTATCCGAGTTTGACCCCTTCAGTTTTTATCGGTTTGCGGATTTTTTGACAAAAACGGGAGTCGCGTCATGGTTTAACCCCGGTGACCCTTCTTCATGGTTTAATTGGCACATCACGCAAAGCTGGTATCCGTTTGGTGTAAGTGGAGCCTCAGTAGGGTATCCTGGTTTAGCAATGGCGGGCGCCTTCCTCTACGAGATAGTGAGTCTATTGGGGATAGGCATTTCTCTCAAAAACTTTTTAATACTCCTCCCACCAGTGTTTGGAGCCATCACCTGCCTCGTCGCATATTTCTTGGGCAAGGACATTGCAGGAAAATCAGTTGGAATTCTCAGCGCACTTTTCCTTGCATTGAACCCTTCTTACATAGGGCGAACATCACTTGGATTCTTTGACAACGAAAGTATGGGAATACTCGCTATTTTGTTGATCATTTTATTCTTCTTAAGAAGTTTGGACATGGAACGCTCTATAAAATCTGCCCTTTTCTATATGGTAGCAACGGGCTTGTCCGTAGGTTTCATTTGCGCTCAATGGGGAGCTTCGATGTATCCAATTGACATGGTAGCACTTTTCGCGTTCCTTTCCTTAATTCTAAGACGATACAGCCGTCGTCTGCTCTTATCCTACAGTGTAACTTTTGGCATAGGTCTGTTTATCGCGGTGCACGTGCCAAAACTTGGATTAGCCTTCCTTTCCAGTTCGGTTGTGTTGCCCATCGCGGGGGTCTTTATATTGTTGCTTCTTAGTGAAGTTCTTCGCGATGTAAAGACACTAAGTTTGAAAATCCTGTATACTGTTGTTTTCTTCGCCATTTTGATCGGCAGCGCGGCTGCGCTTTCTTTGCTTGGTGTAATTCACAATCCTGCGGGAAAGTTCATTTCTTTGGTAGATCCCTTTCTACGCGCTAGTTCGCCGATTATTGAGTCCGTCCAGGAGCATCATGTCACGGCTTGGCCCACGATCTATTATGACTATGGTGTTGGAATACTCTTCATTTTGTTTGGACTCTCCCTTGTGATCAGAAACCCTACGAATCGAAACTTGTTCTTGACTATTTATGCCACAACCGGGCTCTATTTCGCAATGTCCATGGTGCGTTTGACAGTGATACTTGCGCCCGCGTTCTGTATCCTTTGGGCGATCGGTGCGATTGGATTGATTAACCCTTTCCTAACCATCCTGAGAGAAGCCCCGAAGATCTCTGTTGGAAAGAAGCAGGTGGGACGTGTGGGGAAAGAGTTCAGCGGTGTCGTCGTGTTAATGATTTTTGTGCTTCTAACCCTGACGATTGCTCTACCATATCCAAGAGAATTCAATGCCGCGTACTCTCCGGTTACTATACTTTCTGACAGCACTGGCATTGGACCAACCACTGGTCCGATGACAGAGTGGGTTGACGCCTGCACGTGGATGCGAACTCAGCTTCCTCCAAACACTGTCCTCGTCAGTTGGTGGGATTATGGATACTGGATCACTATAGAAGGAAACCAAACATCAGTCGTAGACAATTCCACACACAACACCACGGCGATTGCATGGGTCGGGGCTGCCTTAATATCTACAGAGCAACAATCTGTAAAAATACTTAGAGACCAGTTCACCGGCAAGTATGGATCACCCGGCTACATAGTCGTCTTCGGTACATTCCAAGATGACTCTAGCAGTAACTACCCAGAAGTGGGCTATGGAGACGAAGGGAAATGGCGATGGTTTGTGCAGATCTCTGGAAACAAGACGCTACTTCCAGATGGCACACCAGCCAACGGCAATGATGCATTATTCGGAAACTATAGCATAGGCTACGACGTTGTCAATAGAACATCAACTTCAAACGGTACCCCTGTAGCGAATGCAGTGGGTCAAAACACTACATTCTACAAACTGCTGTACTACGCCCATGATTATCTTCTACTAGGCCAAGAATCGACTGTTGATCTGGAAGGATACTTTACATTAGCCGCCACTTTTCCGTCTACAAAAACAGCTCACGGCGGTGTTGATCCAATAGTGGCGGTTTACAAGATAAACTACTAGGGCTGACAGTCTTGTTTCCAAAGGCCGTGGATCAACACAAGCCTGATAAACGACTCGTTCCAAATGGTCTGGGCGTCATCTACGTAATCTTAAGCGCCATTTACCTCTTCCTACTCTATGCATACTACAATCCGCCTGCAAATCATTCTTCAAATCCTGCTAATGCTGCTCCACTCGTACTTGCCGTGTGCATACTATTCGGCGGTTTTCTCGGACTATTAGACGATTGGATGAGTCTAAGGTGGCGTTACAAAGCACTTCTTCCTCTGTTTGCGGCATTGCCCCTCTCGGTGATGGTTTGGGATCTGTACCCCAAAAGTACGCTTGTTGACACATACATTTTTGGCACAATAGATTTCGGTCCCTCTTTCTTCATAATTATCATCCCCCTTATAATCACAGTAACTACAAACGTCATCAACCAGCTAGGCGGCTTAAACGGTTTGGAAACCATCGGTCCATCAATCATCATGATCGGTCTGATAGCGGCATCTGGTCAAGGAACTTTGCTTTGTGTGCCCTTGGCTGTGTATCTGGTGCTTGCGTATTTCAATTTCACAGGGAAAATCTTTGTCGGAAATACTGGCACGTTTGCGGTCGGAATAACATTAGCCTCTTTCGCGCTGATTTCTAACGTGAAATTAACTCTCCTCATCTCAATTTTGCCTTACATCTTCAATGCCGCGTTGATTCTGCTCAATTTCTTTTTTTTCAGGACCACGGCCAGACTAATTATGGATGGAAACAAGCTACGGGCAGAACACAGACGAAGTCTTCTAACACTCATCGCTTATTACTATCCGACAACCGAACGCAAACTCGTTACAATCGTCGCAGTCATAATCGCGATTTTCACACTAATCGGAGTCCTTGCGGGATAAAAAAATGACCACAAAACGAATATTAACAACGGGAGCGGGAGGACCAGCCGGAATAAATTTTATAATGTCCCTAAAACTCGCACCCGAAAAGCTCCACTTGGTCAGTACAGAATCCGATGCTTATCGCATCCATTTGGCGCCCACAGAAAAAAAATACATGGTTCCGCCTGCGACAGAAGCAAATTACATTAAAAAACTGAACGAAATCGTTGAAAAAGAAAAAATCGAGTTTTTACATCCACAACCAGACATCGAAGTTGCAGTAATTTCTGAGAGCCGGGAAAAAATCAGGGCAATTACCTTTCTGCCATCAAAAGAAGCAGTGCGCATGTGTCAGGATAAATATGAATTGGCCAGACGCTGGAAACAAAAAGGCGTACCTGTTGCAGAAACCCTGTATATAGAAAGCGAAGCAGACGTAGAAAAAGCTCTAGAACAACTTGGAACACCCATATGGATAAGAGCCACCCACGGCGCTGGTGGCGTGGGGAGCACTCCCGCAGACAACAAAGAAACCGCCTTGGCATGGATTCAATACTGGCGCGGGCGAAACAAAAACTGGAAATTCATAGCACAAAAACACCTCAGCGGCAGAAACCTCGCCTTCCACAGTCTCTGGAAAAACGGCGAGCTGGTAACCAGCATGGCACGAGAACGCTTAGAATACATATACCCTCACCTTGCGCCTTCTGGGATAACGGGAACTCCCGCAGTGCAGAGAACAATACACGACGAAAGAGTTAACAAAATCGGTACGGAAGCAGTTCTAGCCATAGACCCAAAATTCAACGGAATTGCCTGTGTAGATTTGAAAGAAGACAGCGAAGGCACTCCTTGCGCCACGGAGATAAACGCGGGAAGAATGTTCACGACCTCCTACTTTTTTTCCTACGCGAGTAAGATGCTTCGCGGTGATTTTGACGCGAATCTGCCTTACTTGTACGTGAAACTGGCCTACAAGGAAGACATTCCCAACCTTTCAAAGTATGACGTTTTGCCAGAAAATGTTTACTGGATAAGACATATAGATGCTCCAGCTCGACTTGTCAAGGACGGCAGAGTGCTTGGAGCGATGTACACGTGACTATTAAAGCTGCTATATTCGACTTGGACGGCACCTTGGTAAGCCTACCAATAGACTATCGCGCATTGTATGCAGAATTTCGAAAGATAACAGGAATCAAAAATATCGAACCCATAACAAAAACTGTGGCTGCCCTCAACGAGGCACTCAGAGGGAAGGTTTTTGAAACATGGACTAGAGCTGAATTTACCATCCTGCCAAAAATGACAATTATACCAGAGGGTGTAGAACTCTACGAGCAATATTCGGAAATTCCGAAAGCCTTGGTTACCATGCAGGGTAGGAATGTCGTGAAAAAAATTCTCAGCGTCCTAAACCTATCGTTTCAAGTGATAATAACCAGAGAAGACAGCCTTGAGCGCACCGCACAAATCACGTTGGCACTCGAGAAATTAGGGTTAAAACCAGAAAACGTAATAGTAATCGGCGACAGAGAGACCGATAAAACCGCGGCAGAAAAAGTCGGCTGCAAATTCAGAATGGTGAAAACATAATGCAAGTCTGGTACGATGCCTGCACAGGAAAACACGTGCGATATGCGGTTGCTGTGGCAAGGCGGCTTCGAAATAGAGGATATGAGGTAATCTTGACGACGCGAGTGCATCCGGATACGACAAGCTTGGCAAAAGCTTTGGGCGAAAGATTCGTCATAGTTGGAAAGTATAATCCCGCCTCGGCTTACACTCGTCTGTTAGAGGGCACACGCAGACAATTGTTGTTCTGCAAAATGTTCGAAAAAGACCCGCCCGATATGGCAGTTTCACATCAATCGCCTGACATGTGCCGAGTAGCTTTTGGCCTAGGCGTTCCCACAATAAACACGTCAGACGCGCCACACGCAATCGCTGCGAACAAACTCACCCTGGCCTTAAGTGACGTGCTAATCATTTCTAAAGCGTTGCCGCTACGTTCTTACAAGAAATACGGACCAGAGAAAATCATCCAGTTTGATGGTGTGGATGAGGTTGCGTGGGTGCAAGACTATAAACCGGTAAACTTGGAATATGAAAGACCGCTGATTGTCGTGCGTCAGATGGAAACTCAAGCAGCATATGCAGTGGGCAAAGACGACATGACAGAAACACTGGCGCAGAAGCTTTCCAAATATGGACACGTACTGTTTCTTTCACGTTACGAGAGACGGCATAGGGAAAACATCATAGTTCCAAAAGGATTCGTTGATTCCGTAAATCTTGCAGCACAGGCTGACCTTGTCGTAACCGTGGGCGGAACGTTAGCACGGGAAGCAGCGTTGCAGGGAACGCCCAGCATAGTTATTTCTACTTCGTTCTTCGGTCGTCTTTACGTTAACGAGTACGTCGCCAAAAAAGGCTTTCCGCTGTTCACAATGCCGCCTGCTAGGGTTTTGAGTTACGCCAAAAAATATCTTGGCAAAAAATTCGACATGAAAAACCGCCTGTCCGAATTGGAAAACCCTGTTGACGTTATTGAACGCGTGGTTAAGGAGGGAGTAAAATAGCATGGGAACAGTCACGGTGCAGATTAAGACTGAAAAACCCGTAAGCGTTGCAGCTTATTTAGAGGAAATAATGCG
>DATKLC010000055.1:0-19299 GCA_035542635.1 Candidatus Krumholzibacteriaceae bacterium
GCTCAAGATATCCGCAGCCGCAAGGTCATAATGTTGGCGCATTGCATTTTGAATCAAAACTCACGCGTCGCGGGCTTAGCCTATTATCCCGCGGCTGTTGAAGAAATCGTTAATTTCTTGATAAAACACGATGTGGGAATAGTGCAGATGTCATGCCCAGAAGTTGTGTATGAGGGTTTGTCGAGAAAAACCCGAACGAAAGAACAATACGAAACTCCAAGATTCAGGAGCCTTTGCCGACAGATCGCACGCTCGACGGCAAAACTGCTTCAGGAATATTTACGCAATGGCGTTAGAGTGTTAGCCGTTTTAGGTGTGGAAGGAAGTCCGAGTTGCGGAATCGAAGAACCTGCTGGCATTTTTTTCGAAGAACTAAAGACGGAACTGAAGAAGAGAGAGATCACCGTTCCGTTTCATGAATTGAACCTTAAAGCCATAGCCGCTGATGTCGAATGGCTAAAGAAGATTGTAAAGACTTGACAAACGATTATGGAAAGCAATTCAAACCGGCGGTCTGACGAGTTTTCTGGCGGACATTGAAATCTTTGACCATCGCCTGAACCCTTCACCTGGCGGTTCTGCGTCAAAGAGTTGTTTGCGTCTCGCTTCTGCCAGGTTATCTTCTTTTCCTAGAAATTCCGCCGCAGATACAACTTTGTGCCCTGTTTTTTGTGCGGTTTCGAAGACGGTTTTAGACTGTTCACGCCAGTTTTCTGTCCTCAAAAGATGATGCTCCAAAATGATGAACGGTACTGCGGCGACTAATTGTTTGAGATGTTCTAAGGCTTCGTTTATCTGTGTTTCCTCAACACGAAAGCCCGCCAAGTAGAGAGGTGGACCTCCGATTATGAGAAGCTGAGGTTTCTGGGTGATTATCATTTTCATGCTAGAATCATACATCGGTCCCTGCACATCTGGCGCAAAAATCATCTTCTCTTCGTCGCAGGCGATGGTTGCGGTTAACACCCAACCCAGTGATGTGTTTTTGGAACCGTGGAAAACAGGCTCAGAAAACCTTAACACAGTGTCGCCGAACTGGAACGTTTTTCCGTCTGCGATCTCTAATTTTTCGGCGTGTTTGCCGCCCGTTTTAGTGAACATCCATCCTCGTCTCCGCTGGCTAAAATTGACGTCTTTTTTATAGTTTTTTAGTAGAACCAGCTTGTTTTCGTAGATTTTCTGCGCGATTTCTGGAGAAGACCAGTTGGAGACCCAGTCAGTGAAGGAGGGCGTATGATGGTCGAAATGGTAATGACTAATCGTAACAACGTCTGCATGCGACGCCTTCTCTTCAATTCGTTCACGACTCTCCTGCATGGCTTCGTACTCCTTCGGATGAGGCGGCAACCGAAAACGAAGAGGCGCCAGAGAAACACCAGCGTCCAAAACAATTCTCAAGTCTTTTGTTTCAACAAACGTGCACATGGAGCGCGTGCCTAAGCTCTCTGCAGCAAGCGGCAAAACTCTGATTTTATTCAGCATGTTTCAACACAAACACAAACGCAATACATTTATGCACGCATTTAAGCATTGATTCTTGTTGGGCGATGACGACTCTGGCCCCCCTGAACCCAAAAATAATGATTGGGATCTTGAGTACGGAGCTCAACCCAGAATTTTCGTAGAGAAAGTTTAAAGCATACTTCAAAATTAATTGTTTTTTCACGAGATGTGGAGGGAAAATGTTTTGCGAATTGGGTTCTTTGTTTGGGAATATCCGCCTAGGCTTGTGGGTGGTTTGGGAACTTATGCCGACTACATAACTCGGGAATTTATCAAACTGGGTCATGAAGTCACGGTCTTCACGCTTAATGAAGGCGACTTAAAAACCAAAGAGGACTATAACGGTGTTGATGTCCAGCGGCCAATAATAACCGACGCCAGCAACATTTTTCCGATCTTTGTCACTGAAGACCTAAGAAGATGGGGCACGAACATTCGCTTTTTCAACGACATCTTCATGTACAACGTTCTGAGCGCGTCCAAATTCATCAATCAACTGGTCAAAAAAGAAAATCTGAAATTCGACGTTGTGTGCGTGCATGATTGGCTGAGCAGCATAGCCGGAATCATAGTTAAGAATGAGACAAAAATTCCCGTTGTTTTCCATGTTCACAGCACCGAGTGGGGCAGAAGTGGAGACACAGGTTCAAGCGTAGTTTCGCACCTCGAAACAGCAACCGCAGAAATGGCTGACCGCATAATCACGGTGAGCCACGCCATGCGAGACGATTTGGTGAAACATGGATGGTCAGGATCAAAAATAAGCGTGGTATGGAACGGCGTAGACCCAGAGCATTACAATCCAGCAAAGTACAGCCAGGCAGATGCTCAAAAGGTTAGAGAAAAGTACAACATAGGCCCGGATGAACCGATGCTGCTCTTTCTGGGTCGCCTGATGTGGGTTAAATCTGTGAGGAATCTGATTCAAGCCATGCCGCTTATACTAGAGGATTATCCGAAGGTTAAACTTGTTATACTTGGCAAGGGCGAAGAACAGAAAGACATTGTTGAAACCGCCAACAGACTCGGCATCAATGACAAAGTGCTCTATCGTTTCGAGTTCGTGCCCGAAGAAGAAAGAATACTGCATTACGCGGCTTCCGACGTCTGCATTTTCCCATCTGTTTACGAACCCTTCGGCATCGTGAGCTTGGAAGCCATGTCAATGGCAAAACCCGTAGTCGTCGGTGCAAGGGGTGTTGTGGGCTTTCGAGAACAGGTCATCTCTTCTGGACCCGATCAGAATGGAGTACACGTGAACGGCGAGGACCCAGCCGACATTGCATGGGGTGTGAAAGAAGTCCTAAGAGACCCAGAAAGAGCGCGAGAATGGGGAGAAAACGGACGCAAACGAGTCTTAGAATACTTCACATGGGAAAAAGCCGCAGACCAGACTATTCAGATATATCAGTCGCTTAAGGGCAAGTAATCAAGGCTTTCACAACTTTGTCTTCGGGACTGTAGAGTCACAAAATCTTCGCAGATTAGGCTCTGATGAAACCAATAAGCTTGGGCATGAGTTCAGTGCCGTGCATCAACAAGCCTAAGCTTCCCTTCTTGCATTCCTTCTCGGAGAATTTCTTGATGTTGTCGCCTCGGATTTTGTCGCCAGAAATGAGCACGGGAACTGGGTCGTCACTGTGTGCTTTAAGGAGGCATGGTGTGGAATGGTCAGCCGTGACACAAACCACATAGTTCGATAAGTCGATTTTTTGTAGGAGTTCTCCAAAGAAGTACTTGTCTATAATGGATATGAGCTGCTGTTTTAGCCGAAAATTTCCATCGTGCCCAGGTTCATCCGTACCTTTTATGTGAACGTAGAAGCAGTCAAACATGGGCATGACCTCGAAGAGTTTCTTGATTCTCAGCAGACAGTCGCGTTTCAGGTCGTTTGATGGCGGTGGCAAGTCTACTAGGCTCATGCCCGCTAGTTTGGCAATTCCCCGCTCCACAGGCATGTCAGCAAGGCAGACGAAACTAACGTGATAGCGCTCGTTGATATTGAAGAACTCTGGCAACAAGTCTCCCGCGTCTCTGGAAAGCAGCACGTTTGCCTTAAGCTTTCCAACCGCAACGCGCCGTTTGTTCACCTCTTGCTTGTCGAGTAATTCATGCGATTTCACGGTAAACTCGTTAACCAGCGCGGCAGAAAACTTTGCCCCGTCACTTTTGTCCAGGGGTTCGCATTTTTTCAGAATCATTTCTGCGTTTTTCTCAACCACGCCGAGCTTTTCTAAGCGTTTGTACGCTGGATCAGTGTTTGTTATTTTGCTTGAAAGTGACTGAGCTTTGCTTCGGATCACTAGAACAGCTCTGTAGCTAACCGTGGCTTTCAACTTAAAATCTGCAGGATAGGATTCCAGTTTCACACTTTTGTTCACTGCCCTGCTTAACTCTGTGCCTTCTTCGTTGGTTAGGTCTCTGCCAGTGCGTCTGTCGATTATCCTGTTGCCTTCTCCCAGAGTCGCAAAATTACAACGCAAGGCTAGGTCGCCGTTTTTCATTTCTATGCCCGCGCCCACGGCTTCCAAGACTCCTCTGCCAGTCGCATACTTGAAAGGATTATAGCCCAGAATTGAAATTACGCCTGCATCGCTTTCGGGCGCGATTCCCTTGCCTACAGTGTACATTAGTCCTGTTTTTCCTTTTTTAGCTAGAAAGTCCAAGTTAGGCGTATCTGCCGCGCCCAACGGAGTTTCATTTCCGAGTTCTTTAATTGGCAGGTCGCCCAAGCCGTCGATGATTACGTAAATCAGCTTCATTTTACGCTTCGCCTTTGATGATTTCTCTTATTCTTCGCTGCGTTTCATGCGGGGGCAGTGTTGTGTTAACCAAGTGAACGCTTGTCTGTTTAAGATACTGATTGAAAAAGTCTTTTCTCAGTTTTAGCTTTCTCTGGTCTTTCACCAGTTGGTGAGGGTTACAGAAATTGTTAGCCAAGAGATACTGCAACCCTTCTTTTGCATCTAAGCGTGAAACTATATTTTTGTCTTCGGGATCTCTTTTTAGCAGTATTATTTCCTGCATCGTCGTCATGGGAATTACACCTCCGTTACCCACTATCCATCGTACGTTTACGACCGCTCTTCCCTGCGGGTCAAAGTGAACTTTTTTTACGAGTTTTTCATATTCACCCCATATTCTGCCGATGTCTGCCTCGATGTAACTGTTCTTTTCTGAACCGAAGGCAAGTGGTTCGCGACTCGAGAGACGCACAAAATACCAGTCATCGCCGACTAACCTAGCGCCTTTCATGCTCAAAAGCCCCCACGAATGCGTAGTCTTGCCCGTTCCAGGTGGTGCAATAAGGGACACGCCCTTACCTTCAACGTCAATCGCCGCACCGTGAACAGAGTAGATTCTGTGTTCGTCCTCGAGGACGTCGCCTGCAACGGCTAGGGCAAGGCTTTTGACCCAACCGTAGTAGTCGACGTTAGAGAGAAAGGCTGTCTTGGTGTATGGGTCGTATTTTACGCTCAGTTTTTTCCCTTTTTCCTCTAGGACGATTAGTCGTCCATGCGAACGGGTGTCTTCGTTCATACTGTAGAAGCTGTCTTCCCAGCGCTCTTTCGTGTACTCCACGTTCGTAAGTAATTTTATGCAGCACCCGTAAATGGAGGCTTTACGCGTGTACAGGTACTTGTCCTCATACTTCGCGTAGAGACGGTCTTTCTCATCAACACTAATCAATTCCACCGCGTAAGAACCTTTTTTAACCAATTCCAAACGCCCCGTGAAGATATCTTTGACACTAAAGAAAAGTGTTGTCATAGCTCCTATGTTTAAAGAGCCTTACGTTGCCAGTATTTCAGCCAACTTGAGCAGACTAAAGTCAAAGGGCTTCGTTGATTTGCAGGATTCCTCAAGGTTCGTGCTGGCTATCTTTCCTTTTTGTAGGCCCACGACTCTGTTTCCCTGTCCGTCAAGTAACAGTTTGACTGCCTCGTCTGCGAACAAGTTAGCCAACAGACGACTTCGCGCTGAGGGACTGCCACCTCTCTGAGCGTAGCCTAGAATGCTCAGTCTTGCCTCCAAACTCGTGTTTTTTTCGATTTCTCTGGCAAGTGACTGATTGTCGCCCACGCCTTCTGCAGCCACGATTATGCCCGATTTCTTGCCTTTGGCGATGTTTTCTCTAATAGCTTGAAAAATCTCTTTGACTGTCCGCTTCTTCTCTGGAATGAGTATGATTTCAGCGCCGACCGTTATGCCCACTGTCAATGCGAGGAAGCCGCGTTCTCTTCCCATAACCTCGACTATGAATATTCTCTCATGAGAAATCGCTGTGTCACGGATTTTGTCAATCTCGTCCACTGCAGTGTTCACAGCGGTGTCGAAGCCTATCGTTTCTTCAGTTCCGTAAACGTCATTGTCGATTGTAGCAGGAATGCCAACGATTAACGCTTCGGTTTCCTTCATCAAATCGCAGCCGCCTCTAAAAGAACCGTCACCGCCGATTACCACGAGTCCGTCAACCTTGTTTGAATCGAGTGTTTGCGCTGCCTTTTTAACGCCCTCTCGTTTTTCAAATTCTGGCGCTCGATGCGTACGAAGAATCGTGCCGCCTAATTGAATTATGCCGCTGACCGAACGTGGGGTCAACTCCATGAAAGTGTTGGTCATCAGTCCTTCCCAGCCGCGTTGAAAACCTAAAACTTTAATGTCTTTTGAAGCCGCGATTCTTGTTACAGCGCGTATGGCCGCGTTCATCCCAGGCGCATCGCCACCCGTTGTAATTACGCCTATTTTTTTCAACAATCCAGTCTCCATTATTACTAAGATTTTCATTGTAATAGAAAGTCATTATAAGCGGATGCAGATTTGACACTTTCGTTCGTGTCCTTTGGAACTTTTCTGTAAAAACTTCAATGCGGACCAAACAGGCTAGCTAACCAAGGTTTTGCATGAAGGTCTTGATTTTTGCGAAATCTCTTTTAAACTTCTCTTTTGCTCTTGGAAAGCGCATTGCTGCGGCTGGATGATACGTTTCGAAATAAGTTATGCCCTCTTTCCTAGGGGTTTGCCACGCCACTTCTCCCAACAAGACAACGAGCTTGGGTTTTATTTCTTTTATCTGCGTCGCTAAATAAGGCGTGCATGCTTCTATTTCGTCTGTGAGAGGTTTGCGGTTGTTCGGGGTTTTGTGTTTGACAATGTTCGTCACGAACAAGTCTTGACGATTTATACCGTTCTCCGTCAAAACTTTGTTCAGGAACTTTCCTGCTCTTCCCACAAAGGGTTTTCCAGCCGTATCTTCTTCCTCTCCAGGGTTCTGACCTACTAGCATAGCAACTGCATTTTCTGGTCCTTCCCCAGGTACCGCGTGTTTCGCATCCTTCCAGAGTCGGCATTTTCGACAGTTTATTATCTGCTCATTAAGTTCTCTCAGAGCCATTTTCGAGTCACGTTGCCTCCATTGTGCTTGCTTATTATTCTAAAGGGCTAGATAATCATCCTAACGCTTGGAAGTGGACCGGGCGGGATTTGAACCCGCGGCCTCCTGAGTGCAAGTCAGGCATTCATACCGCTGAACTACCGGCCCGTGTTTTGGCGTCAAGAGTGTTTCGGCGAATGTCTTTATGAAGGTTATGCAAAAAGAAGCCATCAGACAACTTTCCGATGAGTTTAAATCCTTCTGTTCTTGCAGAGCGCCTTCGGAACAACCTTTCCAGGTCTTGACGATTGGCTGTTCTTGATAGCGTTGGCCGTCATAGTCATTTTTGCAGAGGAAATCAGAAAGTTCTTCGCGAGAAGATTATCAAAGTAATAATAAACCATGGGTAAGAAGGCATTGAAAAAGAAGGATATAGAAGGTAGGGTTCGAAAGATGCCTTATTTTGATAGCATTACTTCAGTGGCTTTGATTAATGCGGCTGCTCTGTCGCCTTTTTTGATGCCGAGGTCTTCAATGGCTTCGCTGGTTACGAAAGCCGTCACGATGCATGGGGTGTCGACTTTTATCTTGACTACGGCGGCTAGCTTGTCCTTCTCAACCGAAATCACTTCGCCCTCAAGTCGGTTTCTTGCGCTGATTTTCATGAACAAACCTCATATACCATGTTTGTCACAAGATACTTTTATGCCTAATCGTCGAAGGGGCTGTCGGCTAGCTTGGTCTAGGCTATGAGCCTCGGGCGTTCGTGACCCCGGTTCAAATCCGGGCAGCCCCACCAAAATTTTGTGTTCAGAACCGCCAACAATTTTATGAAGTAACGGATCAATTTGAGCTTTTATCGTGCGCTGTATGTATCACTATCTTTCAGCAGAATTCACATCAACGCAAAGTCAGAACCCCATTTTGCCTCTATAATGACGAATCTGATTCTCTACTATCTCTGCATTCTTGAAATCGCGTTTTTGTGCAATAGAGGAAAAAGAACATGAGTTACTCAGGGCCTAACGCATTCTGCTTTGGGTCTGTATGGACGTTTTCTAGTGCGTTGTTTTTTGTGGTATTCGCACTCGTAGACGCGAACGACTAGGAAGCCGTTGTCTTGGTACTTGCATCCACACGGAAGCGTTGTAATCTTTGCCGTAGTTGTTTCTCTCCAATAAAGTGCATGTAGAGGAATACCCTTAAAGGTTTACTGCGGAGCTATGCTATCTGTTCTAATAGTGTAAAAACATGACGCTTATTGTGATCCTAATTAGAATTGATACGTGACTAGTGGCAGCTTGATACCCCATGGCGTGCCTACTGCTGATTCTTTTGCCTGTTTGAAGCCGTTTTTCTCGTAGAATCGTCTAGCATGAGTTTCGTCTTTTCCTGCATTCACGATCTTCCAGATTCAACCGCTTTGAGTAGTGTTTTTTCATAATTCCAGCGTATTTGAAGCCTAATAGAAAGGTCTAATCTACTGCTGCGTGCGCTCACACACGCGGAAGCATTCTCCCTATGCAAAAAACTGCTAGACTAGGCTAAGCGTGCACAGACGCACAGGAACAGAAACAAATAAGCATGGACGCTGAGTAGAAACAATCGAAAGCCATGAACACTCACCCAAGCCTACGCGACCGCGACGCCATCATCAGCCGAGAGAACATCATCTTCCGCGTGTACGGCTATATGCATCCGCCAGACGGGTACATCTGCGACCCCGAATACGCACCTGAGAACATATACAAGTCTATGCAGACTCGCGCTTTGAGAGAATCTCCAGACCGAAGGCGGGTTTATTACAAGTTTTATTCAGATGAAGGCTTACAATTCATACGGCAAAACTATCCGAAATACACTATCCATTATCCTCCATTAGAAACCCGATTGGTAGGAGTAGAGCAAGAAGACATCGAAGAAGCACGCGACCCACAGAGAAAATTTCAGCAACTGGTCCAAAATCCACCAAAAGACGCGCTAATAGAAGAAATGCAAACATTGTATGGCAGTTTAAAGGCAAGAGCAACTCTCGCAATTAGCGATTTTGGGGTGTTCGGCTCGCTTTTGCATGGTTTTTATCACCCACAATATTCAGATTTGGACTTTACCGTTTATGGTAGAAAACAGTTGGAAACGCTGCAGCAACTGTTGGAACAAGCGTACAAAGAAAGAGGCTCTAAACTGAAAAATGAGTTCAGCACCGAAGACGCGGTTAAGGGCAAAACGTGGCACTTCAAAAACTACACACCGAAAGAATACGTGTGGCACCAGAAAAGAAAACTAATCTACGCACTCTTCAAGGGCAAGGCAAGAACGATCAAAACCGAATTTGAACCCATAAAACGCTGGGAAGAAATTCACGACGAATACGACCCTAAACAACGGATTAAGAAAATGGGTTGGATGAAGGCAAAAGCACGCATAACCGACGACAACGATGCGCCTTTCATGCCCTCAATCTATGAAATGGAGCCGCTTCAGGGCGTCAAAGTGGAGGGGGTACGTCGCATTCTCAGCTACGTGGAAGAGTTCAGGATGCAAGCCAAAAAAGACGAAATAGTCATGGTCGAAGGCAACCTGGAAAGGGTCACAGTGGCTGGAGATAGTTTCTATCAAATCACGCTGACCCATGGACCAAGATATTATGAACAAGTGTTGAAAGTGGCTAAGCCAGAATCATAAAATCAGAAGGCTTATTCCCCAAAAGCAGCCGAAAACACACTTGGCCCGCTTTGTTTTGCATCCGCTCCAACTTACCTTGCGCAACGACGACTTCACCGTTTTCTGCTTGTTCGCAGAATCGTCCACGGAACGAAGCGATTTCCGAAATCGGCTTTTCGACGCCTTCTAAAACCTGCACCTTCTCAATTTTGTATGTACAAGGTGTGAAAATTGACTCTGAAGCGTCAAGCACAGTGGCTTTGATTCTTGCATATCCAACGTTAGAGTAATGTACGTCGCCATACTTCTCGCCAACTTCACTCCAAGCTTTCACGCAACGAATAAAATAATCATGACCACTGTATTTTCCCTGCAGAACCTTCCGCGATTCAGTTCGAACAAAATCTTCAAAACTCACTTGAGTATCCTTCGAACGAAAACCGAAGAGAGCACGCAGTTCTTCTTCTTTGTAAGCCCGCACCAAGCTGGGCTTGTTTTTGTGCAACGATTTTAGCGCTAAATGCACCCTGCGACAGTTTTCTACACCATAAATAATGGGGTCAATATCAGAATTTGACGTGTGCAAGTTAGCCAGAAGCGAACCCGAAATGCCCAATGCGTTCCAGGGTACGCTTGCAGATTCTTTTAGTGAAGAAACAAAATCCAACGCATCACGCTCAAGCGAGTCCCACAGTTTATTAGAGTAAAGTTCTTGCAGCCTTTCACCTGGTTGATAATGGCGACGTACATCCTTAACAGGCACTTCGCAGAGGCGTTCGCCAAACACTTCATCTTGAACAAGATACTGCGGAAACCGCTTCTCCAGCAACTCATAACGCGCAGAAAGAGCGTAAACTTTATGATAGGCTACCTGACCACGCTTTCTCTCACCTTTGGCATCTGGAACGAAACGAGGAAAGGCAACCACACACTGAGGCGGATGCACCAAACCCTTCACATCAAAAACAATACCATTCAAATCCTCAACCAAATCACCTTCACGAAACCGCATACGCCAAACACCGTTTCCTAACTTTACGAAAGCCTCATCTTAAATTCTCGCAGGTTACGGGATTGAACCATTGGTTCTCTGTGCATATTTGCAGTATATTTGGATCCTAATAGTATCATATATGGAAGAGGGTCTAGAGAAACGCCGCACAGATACACACGGCGAATAAACCCTTAGAAGCCTAATCATAACTATACGCCAAGAAGCCCGAAATGCTCCTTCATCACATGATGGTATTGTTCAGGCGTCATCAATGATTCAAATGCTTTGGCAACCACTTCGCTCAATGCAGGATGAATGTGCATTCCACGTATGATGGGCAAAGCATTCTGCTCATGCGTGTACATCAAATCTACTATCTCCTGAATAAGCACAGAAGCCTGCGGACCAACAATGTGCGCACCCAGAATGCGCAGCGTGGCTCTTTCAACGATTACTTTGCAGAAATAATCCTTCACACCCATAGCTTCACCTTTGGCTGTATCTTCATACCTTTGAACGCCAATCAACACTTTATCAGTACCATACTTTGCAACAGCTTCGTTTTCGCCAAGCCCAACGCTCGCAACTTCAGGATAAGCAAAAACAGCATGCGGCACAGCATGATAATCCACCTTCACCCCCTGCTTCTCCACAGCATTGTAGTAAACCACTTGCGCCTCATAATTCGCCACATGCTTAAACGGAAACCTACCACCCGCATCACCAAAAGCCCAAACACCAGGCTGCGTCGTCTCCAAAAACTCATTAACCAAAATCCACCCATGCTCATCCGTTTTTATGCCGCCTTTTTCTGGATGCAGAACATCAGTGTTTGAGCCCCTGCCGGCGGCTACGAATATTTCCTCGGCAATTATTTCAACCGTTTCACCCGTTTCCCTGTTAACGGCAACCACTTTTTTCCTATTCTCTGAAACTCTGCTCACCTCTCCCACTTCATGATTAGTAATAACACGCATGTGCTTCTGCAGCTCTCTCTTAACCAACGCAGAAACCTCAAACTCCTCATCGGGCAAAACAGCAGGATTCCTCCCAACAATAGTAACCTCAGCACCCATAGAAGAAAAAAAGTGACCATACTCGACACTAATATACCCCCCACCAATAATCGCGATGCTTTTTGGCAATCGGTTCAACTTAAGAACTGTGTCGCTGGTAAGATATCCCGTGTTTTCGAGTCCTTTCACCTGAGGAATCAGAGGCTTTGACCCAGTGCACAAGAAAATCATGTTAGCTTTTATGGTTTCATCCCCAACCTTCAGCGTATAAGGTGCAACAAACTCAGCAGTGCTTTGGTAATAATCCAAGTTTTTGGAATGAGAAAGCCCTTCACGAATCATATCAATTTCTCTGCCAATAAGCACTCTCATCCTATCCATAACTTTGGCGAAATCTACTTTCTTCACCTCAACATCTACGCCAAACATGCCTGCCCTTTCCACATTCCTAATCAACTCAGCAGGATAGAGCAAAATCTTCGATGGAATGCAACCCCGCGTGAGGCAAATGCCACCAGGCTCATCCTTGTCAATAACAGCTACCTTCATGTTTGGGTTATCCTGCATCATAGCATTCACTACAGCCATAGCAGAACCCGTGCCAATCGTTATCAAGTCATATTCCTTCAAATCAAACACCACGATTCTACATTTGCTAGTTAGAAGAAAGAAAATCCTATAAATGCTTCCATACACCAGCAATCTACGTGCAATAGGATTTCTTTGTGCGCAGTTTTGCTACGCTTGCAACGTTTCCTTTTATGTTGTTTAGCCTACTCAAATTGCGAATAACTATGCTAAGCCTAAACCTGCTTTTCACAGTGCGTAACGCTTCACCGAAAATGTATTCAGGACGCATCAGAAAGGCGTTGAAGTGCTTTTCAATCAATAATCTTATTTCCTCAGGCGGCAAAGTATCAGGCGACATTTCCGAAGCCCAAGCGCCTGTTTCCCAGTATTCTTCCTCTTTCAATACGCCTTTTGCTTTTAGTTCTTCCCAAATGTCCATGCCTGGGAAAACGCCTAGAATGTTAAACTGTGGAAAATCGATGGGAATCTTTTGTGCAAATCTTAACGTGTTCTCTATTTCTTCACGTGTTTCGGTTGGAGCACCAACGATAAAGGATGCAACTATCGCATTCATGCCTGCTTTCCTTGCCGTTCTCACTGCTCTTTCTGATTGCAGTGGCGTGATTCGCTTGTTGTAGTAATCTAATATTCTCTGATTGGCGCTTTCAATTCCGAAATAGATGATTTTGCAACCAGCTTTCACCATTTCTCGCATCATTTCATACGAACACGAATCCACTCTGCCTTCACAAGTCCAATCCATGTCTATTTTCTCTTTCCGTATTCCACGGCAAATTTCAATCACTCTTTTTGGCTTTAGCGTAAAACTGTCGTCGACAAACAAAAACTGCTTATACCCCATACTCGAAATCAAACGAAGCTCTTCCACGGTATTCTCAGCTGATCTAGCTCGCCAAACTCCCCGCGCGAATCTCTGGCAACCACAAAAACGGCACCTGAATGGGCATCCGCGCGAGGACAAAACAGTGGTAAACTTTTCTGGCGCCGTAATCGCGCCCGCCACTTCCGAATGATAATCAACATCCAACAATTCGCGATCAGGAAAAGGCAGGGCATCCACATCTTTGATCAGAGGCCTTTCAGGCGTAGTAATGATTTTGCCCTTTTCTCGAAAAGTCAGCCCCAAAACATTTTTCAGCTTTTCTCTGTTTTTCAAGGATTTCGCTAATTCTAGTGTAGTAATTTCTCCTTCACTCTGAACGATTATGTCAACCCATGGATACTTCTGCATTACGCTTTCGGCGTTAAAAGTGGCGTAATAATTGCCAAAGACAATTTTCACGTCAGGCATTTCCTTTTTCACCTCTCCAGCTGCCAATGCTGCTGTTCTGCCAGAGCTGGCAAGAGTTGAAAAACCAACCACATCAGGATTTTCTTTCTTTACCCATTTCACTGTTTCATCAATGGAATATCCTTTAGCCGCTTGGTCCAATAGTGAAATTTCGTATCCTTCTTTTCCGAGCAGTGTGGCAAGATACAACATGCCCAAAGGGGGCCATGAGCAAACAGGTTCGCTTCTTTCGTGAAGGTTTTCTCGGAATGCCGCAGGGCTTATGAACGTGATTTTCATGGCGCTCACAATTTTGGTTTTGTTTAATGTTTGTTTTGGTTGAAATGTGTTTCGTTGCCTTTTGCAGGTATTTCACTCTGCTTCTTTGTTATTTTACTTTTAAATGAACGAAAAGCCATAAATCAACCGACGGCGAATAATCAGAATTCAAAGCGAGCTGATACAAATGTCATCATACTTTACGGTTTTCAAGGATGAAAGCAAGCTTGACATCAACTACATCCCAACGCGCCTCTCGCACAGGGATTCACAATTAAATCTTCTCACCAGGTTTTTTCAGTTTGCCGTCGAATCGCCTGGGCAAATGGCTCAGCGCGTTTTGATAGTGGGCAAAGTTGGAACAGGAAAAACGGCTTTAGCAAAACTTTTCGGCTTAAAGATTATGCAGATGGCACAAGAGAAGCGGGTTAATCTGCATTATGTGCACGTGAATTGCCGGGAGCGCAAGGGAAGCCTCTTCATGATTCTGCAGCAAGTCATTCTCGATTTTTATCCTCATTTTCCAAGGCGTGGTTATTCTTCCGAAGAGCTACTGCAGATGCTTATGCAGGTTCTTGATGAACAGAACGTTTTTGTCATTCTCGCTTTGGATGAATTGGAAGCACTTATCGAAAACGAAGGTGCTGACGCGCTGTATAAACTTACACGGGTTAACGAAAGTCGCCTCAAATCAATACAGAGGCTTTCATTGATTGGCGTTCTTCGTAGGCTTGAAGCTTTGTCGGCTTTGGATGAAAGCACGAGAAGCACGCTTCAGCGTAACATTATTTTCTTGCAGGATTATTCAAAAAGTCAACTTAGGGATATTTTGACGGCAAGGGTGACACTTGCTTTCAAGAACGGTGTGATTCTTGACGATTCTTTAGATTTGATTGCCGAGTTAGCCGAGAAGGAAGGTGGCAACGCTAGATATGGAATTGAATTGTTGTGGCGAGCGGGCAAATATGCTGACGCTTCTGCTGCCTCTGAGGTTTCGCCTGAATGTGTTAGGCATGCGTCTTCTAGTGTTTATCCTGTGCAGAAGGATGCTGTTTTTTCTTTGGGACTTCATGAGCAGCTTTTTCTTCTAGGCTTGGCAAGGCGATTTAAAAAGTCCAAAGAAGCTTATCTTACCATGGGCGAGGCTGAGGAGGCGTACCGAATTGTTTGTGAAGAGTATGGGGAAAAGCCTCGGCGTCACACGCAGTTGTGGAAGTACGTTAACAATCTAACCGCTGTAGACATTGTGAAATCGAAGGTTTCCAGTGATGGTTTGCGTGGTAAAACCACGCTAATCGGGCTGCCCTATGTATCCGCAGCTGAGTTAGAGCGTGAGTTGAGCAGGAGGTTGGGGCTGCAATGATGGTTGAAGAAATTTTCTCCTCTAAGGGGCGTGTAAAGATTCTGCGGTTGCTCGTGGAAATTGGGGAATTGAACATTTCAGAGATTGCCAGACGCGCTGGGCTTAATTATGCAACTACGAATCAGCACTTGGATATTTTGGAAAAAGCTGGTTTGGTGCTGCATAAGTCGTTTGGGAGGATTCGCATTTATCGTTTGAATGAAGACAATGCTTATGCTGCTGCGGTTAAATCTTTAATCGAAGGCTGGGAACATCAGGGAGCGAAATGAAATGCTGCGAGAAGATTTTAATCGTTTGGCCAAGGAGTTTGAAGAAGCTTTGCAACAGCTTGCTACAAATATTACAACGGGTGTTTTGTTCGAGCGTCTGCCTCCCATGGATTTGTGGAAACGCGCTGAAGCGGATGTGGCAAGGTTAAAGGAATTGGCTGAAAGCTGCAAGGAGCTAATGCTGGTTTTGAAGCCTGAAGAGGCAGCAGTCATTGAGCAGAGGTTTGGTGTGTTTTTTCAGGGTTTGACGAATTTTAGGGAGATTTTGTTTCAGAATTCAAGTGAGCCGTTGGCAAACAGCCGTTTGGCTTTTGAGCAGTTGCGTGGTGCGGTTGTGGATGGTTCGGAGTTTCTTTTGTTGATTAAGGAGGTGCGGGATAATCCTTCGCCGTTGATTGGTGAGGTTCTGCGTTTGCGGGAAATTTTGGAATCTGGTGGTCGTGTGGTGACAATTGAGGCGCCTGCGAGTGTTCAGCCGATGCTGGAGAGATTGTCGCGGGACATTGAGAATCTGCGTTCGGCGTTGACTGTTTTGGAGCGGGCGGTTTCGGATGTAAAAGAGCGCGTGCGTGTTTTGCAGGAGAATAGCATACAATTTACCCTTAGCAATGCCACAAACCATGCAAAGAAAGAGCCGAATGAAAAGAACAAGCAGCAGCAGAATCAGAAAGGCCAATTGCCGCTGTCACAGTTCAAGAATTAGTAGTTAGGACATTTTATTCTCTCTGTGCGCACATGTTCTTCTGCTATAGGTAGTTTTTCTCTGTGCAGCGTTTCCCTCCCCCCTCTTCACTATATGATCCAAATATGCGCAGCACTCTTTGGCACTTTTTGGGCTATGATATACGTCGCCAATGCTTGCTATCCATAGGCTGGAATATGTGAGGGAGGGTCCGATGAATCTAGGTGTAGCTTTAATTGTCTGTAGTTTAGCATGTATGACATGGTTTAGAATGAAATCTGATTATGGAGGGTTGGCTTGGGAAGTACGTCTGAATTCAAGGATCTGCCGGTTGAGGACACTTGTCGTCTTTTGGGTACTTCGGTTAAGGGACTTTCCCAAGCTGAAGCCACCACTCGTGTTAGGAAGTATGGCTTTAACGAGGTGCCAGAGCATGGAAGAAGCCCTTTAGTTGGTTTTTTGTTGCGTTTTTGGGGGCCTATGCCGTGGCTACTCGAACTGGCTATAGTGCTTGCGTATTTTCTGGGGCATGTACTCGAATCCGTCATAATTCTTATTCTGCTTGTTGTGAATGCTTCTATTGGCTTTTTCAATGAGCACAGTTCACGTAAAGCCTTGGAACTACTGAAAAAGAAGTTGGCGATTAAAGCGAAAGTGTTGCGTGATGGAAAGGTTGTTGTGAAAGATGCGAGAGAAATCGTTCCAGGCGACATCGTTGTTTTAGGGCTTGGCGACCTAGTTCCTGCCGATGCTAAAATTGTGAGCGGGGAACTTTCGATTGACCAGTCAGCCTTGACTGGAGAGTCTCTGCCTGTTGATGTGCGACAGTCTGACGTTATTTATTCGGGTTCTATCGTGAGACGTGGCGAATCTAGATGTGTAGTCGTGAACACGGGAATAAACACGTACTTCGGCAAGACCGTTGAGCTCGTTAGGATTGCCAAACCGAAGTCGCATCAGGAAGAGGTAATGATGACAATAGTGAAGTACATGCTTTACGTGGGCATTGCAGCGTTGATATTTGTTTCCATTTATGCTCTGCAGATTCATGTGAACCTCTTGTTGCTCCTATCGTTCGCCGTTGTTTTTCTCATGGGCGCGATTCCTGTAGCCTTACCTGCGGTGCTTACGATTGTACAGTCTGTTGGCGCCGTTGAATTATCTAGAGAGAAAGTGTTAGTGACAAGGCTTGACTCGATTGAGGATGCCGCTTCAATCGATGTTCTATGTCTTGACAAGACAGGCACGATTACGCAGAACCAGCTCTCAGTGGTCGATGTTGTCCCCTTTGCTAAATACAAAAAGGAGGAAATCATCGCACTGGCAGGCTTGGCTTCAAAAGAAGAGAGTCATGATGCAATCGATCTAGCCGTAATTAGTTGCGGTAAGAAGATGGGAATCGATTTAACGGATTATAGTCAGGCTGCGTTCACGCCTTTTGACCCCTCGACTAAAAGGTCAGAAGCAGTTGTTGTGCATGGAGATGAACGATTTCGTGTCGTTAAAGGTGCGCCACAAGTAGTGTTGTCGATTTGTGCTGGTGTTGATTCAGACACTCAGACGCGGGTAAGTGAAGCAGTTGAACAATTGTCTCAGAAAGGCTACAGAACACTTGCAGTCGCCAAATCAAAAGGCGATAAGCGTAATCTTCATCTTGTTGGGTTATTTTCATTGGCAGATCCACCAAGACCTGATTCAAAAGCCATGATAGAAGAGATAAAGAAGGAGGGCATAAAGCCGCTGATGCTTACAGGCGATAACATCGCGATAGCGAAAGAAATCGCAGGTCAAGTATCGATTGGCGACAAGGTCATTCGAATGGCAGACTTGAAGGATTTAGGTGAAACAGAACGAGCTAAGATAGTTGAAGAAAGCGACGGATTTGCTGAGATATATCCTGAGGACAAATACGACATGGTTAAGCTTCTGCAGTCAAATGGACATTTTGTGGGAATGACTGGCGATGGTGTTAATGATGCGCCTGCGTTGAAACAGGCCGAAATGGGAATTGCCGTCAGCAACTCAACCGACGTGGCGAAAGCGTCTGCCAGCATGGTTCTTGTCGAATCAGGAATGCGAGTAATAATAGATGCGATTAGGACGAGTCGACAGGTGTATCAACGGATGCTAACGTGGGTGTTGAATAAGATAACCAAGACGATACAGTTTATTGGTCTACTAACGATTGGTTTCTTCTGGCTGCATGACGTGGTGATTTCTCTTCTTGGGATGTCTCTTCTGATATTCGCTAACGATTTCGTAACAATGTCTCTCGCAACCGACAACGTAAAACACACAAGCAATCCGAACAAATGGAACGTAAAAAACATCACTTTAGCTTCACTCGTCTTAGGACTGTTACTAGTCGCAGAAGGTACAATTGCCATTTTCATCGGGTTAATCTATTTCCATTTAGATTTCGAGCACCTGCGAACCTTCATACTTCTCATGTTAATCTATACAAGTCAATTCAGAGTATACGTTCTGCGAGAAAGAAGACACTTCTGGTCATCACACCCAGGCAAGGCGTTAATCGTCTCTACACTCGCCGCTATCATAGGGTTTACTTTACTGGGCGTACATGGAGTAATAATCCCTGCTCTCACCCTATATCAGGTTCTTTTTGTTCTTGGTCTCTCGGTTTTGTTCATTTTTAGCTTAGAATTACCCAAGTATTGTGCCTTCCAAAAATTCGGGCTTTAATCCAGGCTTCTGCGAATGCTGAAAAAGTTTAATAAAACAAGATGCATCATAGAATGCACGGTGAAGATTGCATGCAAACTGAGAATGCATTCAAAAGGATTCTGGTCCCTATAGATGGTTCTGTTCCTTCCGTTGCAGCCCGAGAGATGGCGGCTGATCTTGCCAAGAAATTTGACTCGAACGTGATGTTTCTTTACGTAGTCTCTCACGAGTTGATGAGTCCTACCATGCAAAAATACACCGAATCGTGGAATAGGCATGAACATCCATTCATAGGCTCCGGAGGAGCAGTCATGCCACCACAAGTGCATCAATCAGAAGTACCCGAAGTTGCGGTATTCGAGAAAGTGGCTGGCGAAGTAACCGAAGAATACACCCAAGAAGGAGAAGACGTTTTAGATGACGCTGTTAAAGCTTTAGAAGAAGAAGGCATTGAAGCAGATAAGAAACTAGTCGTTCGCGCTGACCCAGCAAACACAATATTGAACGAGGCAGAAAACTACGATATGATAATCCTAGGCAGCACTGGAGAAGAAGATAAAGAGCCACACTTGGGCAGCGTCGCCAAGAAAGTAGCACACCGATCCAAAA
>DATKLC010000056.1:0-4232 GCA_035542635.1 Candidatus Krumholzibacteriaceae bacterium
AGGGCTGTACGTCGCCGATGCTGTTCACTGTTCGTAGATGTGCGTCTGTTCCGTGGTTTGTGCGGAAAATAACCCATCTCTCGATAGGCTCGTTCACACGAACGATGTCATACGCTTTCTTTACTGTCTCTGGGCTTTCGCCCCTGATTCCAAAAAGAATCGGGTCGGGTCCTCTGGGAGTTATCAAGACTCTGCCCGTTTCTGGATCCACATTATTAAAAGTCAGAGGCGCTGTCGCTTCATCCATGGTTTTAACAGAAACCGCGTCTACCTGCCTTTTTGTTCCCAGATTGGTTGGAAGACGATACGTAATGAGTTCGTAAGTGTGATCGCCCTCCAGAGTCTCGCCAATAGCGGCCAGTGCTCCGATGATGCCGCGACCAGATTTGTAGCCCACCGCCTCCGCGCCAAACTCTTTGATGAGCCTTAATGCATCTTTTAGTTTTACAACGCCTTGAATGGCATCCTTTGCAAAGGCTCTAATTTCAGATGGGATCGTCTCATTGAAAAGAAAAACAACGCCGGGGTCAGTACCCGCGTAGTTAAAGTCAGAATGCTCCTCTATGTGAGCTAAAACGGTTTCCTTGATGTTTTCAACCATGCTGTCTTCGCAGCGAATTCGGAGACAAAGTGCGCCGTTGCCCCGCGTTTTCCAAGGAACGTTCGGGTTCAGCCTCACTAGGTTCGGATAATCAACAAACTCCGCGCCTAACTTGGTAAGCCTTTCCACTAAGAGCGCTGCGATGTAGGTTGTGCAGCCATTATTCGGCGAATCCGTGTCATCAATGCCAATGTGGAGATGAGCCATTTTTTTCTTCGTCAGCACAATGAACGCTACGGAATAAGAAGTTTCCGAGGCGATGAATTAAAAAAGGATGGGAATGAAGAGCTATTTCTGTTGCTCTTCTACTACAATCATGGTTAGAGTGGATCTCACTTTGTCCAGTCGTCTCACGTGCCACGTGACGATTTCTTTGAGTTTGTCCATGGTATCGGCCTTTATCTTGGCGACCACATCGTAGACGCCGTACACAGCGTATGCTTCCTCGACGCCCTCCACTTTTTTGATGGTCTTCATGACTTCGTTCTCTGCACCAATTTCGGTGTTTACTAATACAAACGCTATTGGCATAACTCATTTACACCTTTGAGCCTATGTTTGTTGGGTAAGCCTAAAATAGTTTACTATGAACGCCCGTGATTCCAGATTCACACCTCTTTTATAGTTCTCGGAAAAACATTTCTACCAAACGCACAGAGAAGAGTTACACATGGAACAAGAAGCCATCACGAGCCGCGAAATGCGGGCGTTAGAGCTCAATGCCGAATACTTCGGTGTTTCACAACTGCAACTCATGGAAAACGCCGGAAAAGCCATCGCAGATGTAGTTAAAACGCGGTTTCGGTCACTTAAAACGAGAATCACCGTGTTTTGTGGTTTGGGAGGCAACGGCGGAGACGGCTTTGTGGCTGCAAGACACCTTTTGTCAGCTGGCTATAGAGTTGAAGTGGTTTTGGCAGGAAAGGTTTCTGAGATTTCGCACGAGGCGGCGCGAAAGAACTGGGATGCGCTTCAACAGTTGCAGAGTCAATTGTCTATTCGTGAGGTTTATGACTCGTCTCTGATTCCAGAGACAAGCGTCAACGTGGTTATTGATGCTCTACTCGGCATCGGCGCTAAGGGTAAACCGCGCCCGCCAGTTAAGCAGCTAATTCACCTAGTTAATAGGTTGAAGGCTTTCCGCATAGCCGTTGACGTGCCGAGTGGGCTTGATGCAGATTCTGGAAAAGCCCTAGGAGAGACAGTAAAAGCTGACCTCACGGTTACTTTTCACAAAGCCAAGCCTGGGCTGCTGAAGGCTGAACGGTTTGTCGGCGAATTGAAAGTGGCTGATATTGGTCTGCCACACGAGTTTGAGCATTTTGTGGGTCCAGGCGACGTCGGGCTCGTGGTCAAGCCTCGTCCACCTGAAGCTCATAAAGGTGATTTTGGGCGATTGTTAGTGATTGGAGGAAGCGAAGTTTATTCAGGCGCTCCAGCGTATGTTGCTTTGGCAGCATTGCGAACTGGCGTGGACCTTGCTTACGTTGCTGCGCCTGAGAGAACGGCTTACGCGATTTCTGCGTATTCGCCCAACTTGATTACCGCCAAGCTGACGGGCACACATCTAAATAGTGCAAATGTTTCGGCGATTGAGCCTTTCTTGAACATGGCGACGGCAGTGGCGATTGGACCCGGTTTGGGTTTGCATGAGGAAACGAAGGAGGCTGTTAAGGCGTTAATAGCAAGCGTTGAGAAGGCTCGTAAGCCTTTGCTGCTTGACGCGGATGGATTGAAGGCTTTCGGCGAGTTTAAGCATCGATTAAAAGTGCCTGTGGTTTTTACGCCTCATGCGGGCGAGTACAACGCTTTGGTGGGACATTTTCCGCCCGCTGATCTAAACGCGAAGGTTGATGATGTATGGCGAAGCGCTCAAGAGATTGGCGGAGTGCTTTTGTTGAAAGGCAATGTAGACGTTGTCTCTGACGGAAAACGGATTAAGCTCAATTTTACTGGGAATCCTGGGATGACTGTTGGCGGCACTGGTGACGTGCTGAGCGGCATCGTGGGGGCTTTCATGTCGCAGGGCGCTGACGCGTTTGAGGCAGCAGTTGCGGGCGCGTTTGTGAATGGCGCTTGCGGCGACTTTGTACAGCGTGAGAAGGGTTTTCATATGGTTGCGACGGATTTGATTGATTGGATTCCGCATGTTATTGACGATCCGATGTCGCATGCTCAGGTGCGTCGGCGTGGTTAGGATTGTTGTTTATCATGCGCGTCAGTGCGACCCGAAAAAATGCTCAACGTTGAAGCTGAAGCGTTTTGGATTTGTTGAGGTGGTTTATCGGGTTAGGCTTTTGCCACGCGGTGCAGTGGTGCTTAACGCTCTAGGGGAACATGCGTTTTCGCCAGCCGATAGGCAGAGAATTGAACAATATGGGTTGACGGCTTTGGATTACAGTTGGGAACAGGGCGTGCAGCCGCATCTTCCTTCGTACTTAGTTTCTCGATGTTTGCCTTTTTTGGTTGCTGCGAATCCTGTGAATTTTGGGACGCCGACAAAGTTGAGCACGGTAGAAGCATTGGCTGCGGCGTTGTATATTGCTGGTTTTAAGGCAGAAGCAGAGAAATTGCTCGGTATTTTCAAGTGGGGGCCTGAGTTCGTTAGGCTGAATTATGAGCGGCTTGAGGCTTATGCGAAGGCTAAGGATAGTAGTGAGGTTTTGGAGTTGCAGCGTGGTTTTATGCAGGGTTAACAGTTAGGTGATTTGTTTTTCTCGCAGTAGCGTTGTGCCCATGCCGATTGACCATGTTGCTGCGGCTAGGGCTGAGATAAGTTCAGGAATAGCTACGCCTCTGTATGGTTTTAGTGGCGTCCAGATTGCCCAAGGTATAACTGCGATTATAGCCATGACGAGAGTGAACGCACCGAGTTTTCTATACATGGGTGTTGACAACAGAGCAACGGACTGAATCAGCAAAGACATGGGAAACGCAGCAAAAAAGGCAACCGAGACAATGTAGTGAATATTGTTGGGTGCGGTCTCGGGGAATATGCCGATGGAAGCGAGAAAGATTCCAGCGAGTAGCAGGAAGAAGGCGCCGCCTCTACCGATGGTTTGATTTTGGTAGAAATGTATCACCCCGAACGCAAAGATGGTGTCTAACATTCCGCCAATAATTAAACCAGAATTAAACAATGCGGCTGATTTTTCATGAACCCCCAGGTCGCTTAATGCATTTCCCGTCCAACTAAACCAAGAGGAAGCCTGAGAGATTGCTAGACTTATCAGAATTAACGTCAAAATTGGACTTATTACACCAAATAAAGCAGACACCCAGAACCACGTAAATGATTTTGAACCTGACAAGGCTAACGCCCTTCATTTCTGAAGCATCGTTTGAACCTTTTTTACTTTTGCCTCAACACCATCAAATCGCGCTGTTCATATTTGGAAGTCTAATAGAATAGTCTAGTCACTGTGCTGAGAACACGCACTCCAGAAAAACTGTACACAATTGAGCACCATGCAGAGAAAGGTTAGTGCGTCTTTTCAAATTTCGTTCAGACACCAGCATGTTTATGACTCGACACCTTGGGCGATTGGGAGCCGCGAGCTGAACATCTCGACCGAAGTCTTGATGCGTACACTCCAGCTCCATCAACCCCATCTTCTATGGGGACCCTCGT
>DATKLC010000057.1:0-1600 GCA_035542635.1 Candidatus Krumholzibacteriaceae bacterium
CCCAAATCCGGCGATAGAATTTAGCAGACCTCTGTTTGAGGCCTTGAGATGCGCTTTTTAAACCGGCGCAATCTTTAAAAAGCGCATTCGGGTCTCTCGATCACTTCGTTTATCAAGCAAGATGTCATATCTCTCTCAAAAATCCCTTTTCAGGACAAACCTCTCCTATTAAGAAGTCAAAACTAAACTTTGCAGTCGGCAATTACCCAAAGACCATACACCGCTTACGCATCTGCCGGTATATGTTTAGCTTCTCCAATGTCGTCGCAAGCAAAAGCCATAGTCTCCTTCCGTGCCGCACCACTTTGCCCGCTATCCCTATCAATGACCACCTGAGCGTCCCGATAGTCTTTGCCTTGTATTCCTCGGGAAGCAAAAGCTCCTTCTGAAGAACAAACGTGTTATATGTCAGTACCCCAAGAGCAAACCAGAAGGCATTGGCCCCAAAGTCTCCACAGGGAAGGCTTTCCATGCCTATGCCGCCCTTAAGTTCCTTTATCACGTTTTCCATCTGCCCCCGTCCGTTATACTCCCCTACGACTTCTTCAGCAGTGCACTCAAGGCTGCTCGTTATCGCATGATAACAATACGGCTCAGGCTCGAATAATTCCGCCTGTGGTTTCCTCCACCTGAGCACTATCACCCTGAAGGCTTTCTCCGTCTCGTTCATTGTATGCACTGTCTCTGCTATCTCCCTGTCCGTTTCTATTCCGTCTTCGGTCTTAAAGAGCCCCCAGAAAACAAGCCCCTTTATCGCCGCCATCACAGCAGCATCTTTGTCAGCCGCTATTGAAAATGTCGTCCCTTTTTTCGTAAGAAAATTTATCACATCAGCCGTGTAATATTCGCTGTCCAAAGAGGCATGTTTTATCCTCTTGCCTTCAGGCAAAATCCTCTATGCAGCCTCTACTGCTTCCTTCGTGCCGCCCATCGCATTGCCGTCCCGAAACTCATGGTGCGCTATGACGGGAAGTTCTTTAAAAGCGGTGATTATCGGCCTGTAGCCTTTAAATCCCATGTGGCTCATCTTGGCATCGGACTTCTCGGATTCTATAAGAGTGGGGTCTGACCAAAGCGTATATTCCGTTGCCCCCTGTATGCGTAGCGCCTTGCTGTTTGTCTCATCTATTACTCGCCCGATACAGCTAAGACCGCTGCCGTTTCCCATACGCCTGCACCAGTCCCCGGCAGCCGAGGCAGAAGGCAGTCCCTTAAGCCCGATTAACTTTCGCAACGCCTTATCCTCCGCTATTTCCCTTAAATTATCTATATGTCTGCCGCCACCATAGAGCATGAGCATCATAGGCTCTATATAGCTCCAAGCCTTCTATCCCCTGTTTGAGCCGGGAAGCGGCATTCCTTTATCTATGAGGTCTTTTACTCCAAACCCCCTCAAAAACTCCGAATACACTGTTAGCCCCGCCCTCGGCGTTATCTCATCTTCCGTCACACTAAGCTTGAAACTAAGCTGCGTTTGTTTTATCATTGTCTTACCTCCTTCCGGTTCTTTGTCACCTAATGGGTGATATTTTATATCACTCAAAAACATTGAACCAGAAGGAGTTTTCCTTATTAAAAGCGGTCCATCTCTATTTCAGGG
>DATKLC010000058.1:0-4115 GCA_035542635.1 Candidatus Krumholzibacteriaceae bacterium
CCTTATATGGCTATACATTGTTTTGAATAGTTTGGTGCTTGACCAATGTCTAGACGAGTTGTCCTGCCGTTTTCGTCCATAGTAGACTTGGACAAGCTAAAACTAGCCACATTAATTAACGCCATAAACCCAAAAATCGGCGGACTCCTCATCCGTGGACCAAAAGGCTCAGGAAAAACAACGCTTGTAAGGTCTCTGGCAGACATTCTGCCCGAAATCAGAGTAATCAAGGACTGTCCCTTCAACTGCAACCCAAACGATCCATCAAACATGTGCCCAGCGTGCACTGAGCGTTATGAGAGCAAAGACAAGATTCCCGTCGAAGAGCGACCCATGACCGTCGTAGACCTGCCCCTAGGTGCAACAGAAGATCGCGTCATAGGCAGTTTAGACGTGGAAAAAGCCATAAAACAAGGCATCGAAGCCCTAGAACCGGGCATACTCGCCGAAGCGAACCAGAACATCCTCTACGTGGACGAGATAAACCTGCTGCCGGACCACATCGCCGACGATTTACTCGACGCCGCGGCGACAGGCTGGAACGTCGTCGAACGTGAGGGCATCTCGGTTAGTCATCCGTCACGATTCATATTCATAGGCACAATGAACCCCGAAGAAGGCGAGCTGAGACCCCAACTCCTAGACAGGTTTCCGCTCTCAGTAACCGTCACACCTATCCTATCCATCGAAGAACGTATGGAAGTCGTCAAACGCAACTTGGAATTCGAAAAAAACCCAGAAGCATTTTTAGAAAAGCACGCACAGATGCAGAAAGAATTGAAGAACAGAATCGTCCAAGCCAAAGCATTGCTGCCAAAAATAGTGCTCCCAGAGGCATTGCTCAAAGCCATAGCCAAAACATGCATCGACCTGAAAGTGGACGGACTGCGCCCCGACATTGTTATCAGTAAAGCTGCACAGACGCTGGCGGCGTTTGACAAGCGCTCTCAGGTCACCCTAAGCGACGTGCTCGTTGCCTCAGACTACGCCCTAAGCCACAGAACACGCGAAGGCGGCTTCCTCGAACCAGCAACGTCCGACGAGATAAAGAACGTCATGCTGATGGCCATGAAAGAAATGGGCGTACCCATGGACGAAAAACTCGAAGAAAAAGCAACAGAGCCTGAGAAGAAAAAGGGAGGAAAGAGTTTTTTTCGTTTCGGGGGACAAGCGAGCGAGAAACAGGAAGAGTTTCTAAAGAAGCACAAGACCTACACAAGACTCCTGACGCAGATGTCCAAGGTTTACAACGCGGTAAACCGACTTTTCGGCGGGCTGAACTTTAGCAAGGCAAAAAGTCTCAAGGAAAAAATCACAGGCGCACCCGAAACACAGACTACGTTCACTGGGAAAAAACCACAACTGAAAGGAACACTCGAAAAAAAACAAATGGGCGTAGTCAAAGACGACGGAATCCCCTCCATAGACATGGCGTTAAGGGGACCCGACATGTCCAGAGGCATCACGCTGATGAAGAAAATAGAGCCACCAAAAGCGTTTGCGTCACCCATGCTTTCAAGCTTATCCTTCAAGGCTAGGAAGACGCGCGGCGCACCGAGCGTTTACGCTGGCAAACGCGCTGAAACCCTGACCACGCTTCATCGTGGCCGACCGCACGGCTGGCGAATTCCGAAGGGCAAACCGCAGGATGTGTATCTTCCAGCGACTATTCGTGCCGCAGCGGTTAGGCAACTAGGCAGTAAGCATCCGTTGAAGATAGCCGTTGCGATTTCTATGCAGGACGTCAGAGAGAATATTCGCACGTACAAGGCGCCCATGACCATAGTCTTCGTCATCGACGTCAGTGGCTCCATGCTCATGAACATCGACGCAGTTAAAACAGCTCTACTGCGACTGCACCGAGACGCCTACAGGTACCGTGACCGCGTTGGAGTCGTGGCTTTGAAGGACACGGGCGCGGTTATCGCTCAACATCCTATTACCAATCTACGAGTGGTCGCGAACAAGCTATTAAGCCTAAAAATAAGCGGGTACACACCCTTAGCCGCGGGTATGCAGAAAGCTTGGGAAGTCTTGAAGGAAGCCAAAAGACGCGACAGCTCCACAATTCCTGTTATGGTGATTATCACGGACGGCAGCGCCAATGTGCCGTTGGCGAGAAGCTTGGAATCAGGTGAGATACGGCAGATTGACGAGACGCGTGTTGCCGTGCGAGAGTATGAGGGCTTGGCTGTACGCGATGTTCTCTCAGTGGCGAAGATGGTTAGACGCGAGGGCATGCACACCATAATTATAAACACTAATCCACACGTTTACGGAAGAGAAACCTACGGCTTCGCCGTGACAGAGCTAATAGCGCGAAACACCAACGGCAGCCTCCACACAATAGGCTTAACGGAAACAAACAAAGAATTCGTCGAAAGCATGATACAAGACATACTCGAAGACCAAAAACAAATCGCACACGAAGCAAGGCCAACGAAAAGCTAACTCAACATATGATCAGATCAACTTTATCTATAGGAAGGAAGGTGGACTTTTTTTCCGCTGTGTTCGTGTGTGGGATCAAACGGCGCAAAAACTGAGATGCCACATAACCCTCTTTTTCCTTGTTTAGCAGGCTAATCTTTATAGCGTATTATTGGCATGATGGTAAACGAGGAAAAATCTTATGATTAGAAACGAGGATGAAATCACGGAGATCATCGTCACACATTTGCAAGAAAAAGGGTTTGAAATTGAGAAAAAAACGCTTGGAAGAAAACGCGGGGTTGACATAAAAGCCAGCAAGAACGGAAAGTCCTGTTTTTTTGAAAATGAAGGAAATAAAAGACCTAATCAACAGCCATTGAGAACTAACCAAAAATATACTCATCTGTTAAGATGCGTCGGACAAATTTGTTTAAGAATGCAAGATGACGGCGAATATTACATCGGATTGCCCGAAGATAAGTACTATCGCGAACACATTCAAAAATTAAGAAAAGCCCTGACAAAATTGACAGTAAAAATCGTATGGGTGCAGGAAAATGGTATGGTAAAAGAGGAGGAGCCTTAGCCTCCAAATTCTCTAAAGAGATTTTTTAAGATTCGAAAATTAAGGTTTAAATTCTGCTTAGTTCTAATTTCGTATTATGCCTTTAGAAAAAATCGTTGTGTTGATGGGTTCTAAGAGCGATTATGAGTTCGCATCAAGAGTAAAGCAGTTTCTTGACAAAGAGAAATTTCCAGTGAAATGCGAGTTTAATGTTGCTTCCGCACATAAAACTACCAAGAAATTGCTGGATGATTTGGCAGAATACGAGAAAAGCGGAGATAACATTGTTTTTATCACAGTCGCCGGTTTGTCCGACGCGCTTTCTGGCGTTGTTGCAGGCTTCTCTATGTATCCTGTTATTGCTTGTCCGCCTGATTCGGAGCAGTTTGGCTGGACGAAGGCTTTCTCGTCAATCATGACGCCCAAAGGCGTTGCCGTGGCTTTCGTCTCTAATCCAGAAAACGCTGCGCTTGCAGCAGTAAAAATCCTAGCACTGTCAAATCCTAACCTGCAAAAGAAAGTAGTTGAATTCAAGCAGAGAGTGGAAAAGGCAGTTTACGAAGCGGCTAAAGAAGTGAGGGGAAACCAGAAGTGACAAGCGCAGAAACCGTTATCTTAGAAACCAATTTGGCGTATCCGTTGTTTAAGCGTGGCAAAGTCCGCGACATTTACGCTTTGGATGACAACCTACTAATCGTCTCCACCGACAGAATCAGCGCATTTGATGTTGTTTTGCCCAACGGCATACCCCACAAAGGCGAAGCCATAACCCGCCTCTCCACATACTGGTTCCAACAAACAAAGAATATAATTCAAAATCACATCATAAAAACCGTCGACCCACGCACAGTTCTAGTCAAAAAAGCCAAACTTATTCCAATCGAATTCGTCATCCGCGGCTACCTCTACGGCGCAGCATGGGAAAACTACAAACAAGGCAAACCCATCTGCGGTGTCATACTTCCTAAAGGCTTAAGAAAAGCCGAAAAACTCCCAAAACCCATCTTAACGCCCACAACAAAAGCCGAAGTGGGACATGACTTGGAAATAACGACTAAAGAAATGGAACAAAAAACGGGCAAAGACTTGGCAAGGCACATAGAAGAAGTCAGCATGC
>DATKLC010000059.1:0-8522 GCA_035542635.1 Candidatus Krumholzibacteriaceae bacterium
AGATATCCAATTACGCCATAAGCTGGAAGCGCCAGCGTTTCGATCACTTGCCCCATTGAGATTGGAAAGCCTCCAAAAATAAAGAACCCTAGCAACATTAGGAAGCCGCCGTAAATGGTCAGAGATTTGAAGTTATGAAAGTCTTCAGCCGTCTTCCAAACAAATTGGACGTTTGAGAACAGTACACAGATAAACACTGGCGCAAACAGTAAGAGTGCATATTTTTTATAGCCAGATAGACTCTTGGGTTTTCCTTTGTTCTTGTCTTTTCTGAAGATGCAGGTTAGGTCTGGAAGAAAATTGCTGTAGAAGAAGACCAGTATGCCCCAGAGCGCAGAGTCAAACGTGTTCTCTTTCAGGAGAAACAGACTTCCCAAAAGGTAAAGAATGCTTGCAGGTAAAACGACGAATTTGAACACCCTAATTAGCATGCGGACGTGTTCAGAAGTTTCTTCTCTCATGCGCCAAAACGGAAGCTTCGACTGAATCTTTCTGTTAATGCCCTCGAAAAAGTTTAAGACGAAAACAAAGAGTGCGTTCTGTAAACCAGCCAGCACATGATGTATCGCGATAAAAAACTTCTTTATTTTCGATAATTCCGTGACTCATCGCCACGTTTACCAAAATCATCATGTTGCTTGATTTAGTTTTTTCTGTATTCGTGTTTTTCTTGTGCACTCTTTTTTCTGGGCTGAACAGGGCCGAACAGAAGACTAAGCCCCTTCATAATCTGGGAATTATAGCTTTTAAGGAGTAACGTGTCTGTCGTGTTACATTCATGCTAAACCTTTTTATAGGCGGTTGCCCTTTGGTGGAGTTGTCACATTAACTCATCACTGTATTAAAGTAGCTTTTGAAAAGGCTTCTTGAAGAACAGATGCGAATTTTGTGACAGGAGAAACATGAATATATGCAAATACAGTACTTTAAAGACCTGCCACTGAGCAGAGAAGTCATGAAGGGCATTGAAGAGCTTGGATTCACTAATCTTTTCCCGATACAAGCCGAAGCAATACTGCCCTTACTCGAAGGAAAAGACGTCATCGGACAAGCAAAGACGGGCACGGGCAAAACCGCTGCTTTCGGCATTCCTATGATTGAACGTCTAAACCCGAAAGACCCACGCGTTCAAGGCTTAGTTCTAGTGCCGACGCGCGAGTTAGCTATTCAAGTTACAGACCACATAAGCCGACTCGGCAAATACGCTGGGTTCAAAGTCTTAGCGATTTACGGCGGAGCACCTATTCAAGAGCAAATATATGCTTTGCGAAGGGGTGTCCAGATTGTTGTGGGTACGCCTGGACGGGTGATTGATCATTTGAAGCGTGGAACGTTGAGTCTGGTTTCGGTGAATATTGTTACTCTGGATGAGGCTGACAGAATGCTCGACATGGGTTTCATAGATGACATACGATTCATTCTCTCGAAAGTATCTGCGAATAGACAGACCAGCCTTTTCTCGGCCACGATAGATCAAACGGTAATGAACGTGTGCAATCGTTACATGAGAAATCCTGAAGAGATACTTGTGAGCAAAGACGAAATAGCGCTGACACAGATGAAACAGTATTACATGCTGGTAAACCAGTACGACAAGTACGAAACACTGTGCGACGTATTAGACAAAAACCACATAGGTCGAGCGATAATTTTCTGTCGCATGCGCACCGAAGTAAGCATGCTAGCCGACAAGTTAGAGCGTCGAGGCTATGATGCGAAGGCGTTGCACGCGGGCTTCAGTCAGCCGCAGAGAGATCACGTCGTTAACTCTTTCAGAAGCGGAAAACTGAAGTTACTCGTTGCAACCGATGTGGCGGCTCGTGGCTTGGACATCGAGGGCGTAACTCACATAATAAACTATGATATCCCTATGGAAGCAAATGTCTACTTCCATAGAATCGGGCGAACCGCTAGAAAAGGACTTGAAGGAACGGCCATTTCGCTTGTGGGTTACGGAGAAATGACAGACTTCAACAACATAAAAGCCTTAACCAAAACTACGATAGAAGAGATGGAATAAAAATCTCTTCACACGCCCACTCTTTTAATTGCATTTATAAGCAGGGTTGAACACTATAGGGCGGTAGCATCTTGTGTTGAAGGGTGGGAGGATACAACAACATCACGTGCTATAATCAATAGCTTTCACGGAAGAGTAAGAAAACCTTGCGAAGTAAAGTGTCAGTCGGCGAATATCTTGCCTGTCTTTCTGTAAAGTATGAGGTTGAACCAGACAAACTCTTCGGTGCACTAGTCTCGGCAGAGGAAAACAGAGAATCCACGTGCGGTGACTTATCAATCACATGCCGCAGCAAACTGCAAGATAGAACCGTTCTTTTAATAACCAACGGTCCCAAAGTTGTTGCACAATTCCCCGTGTCTAAACAATTCCTCTCGGAACGAAGCAACCCGATTGAAATCAGCAAAAGAACCGACATGCTTCGTGTACATCTACGCCAAAAGAATAAAGAACCGCATTCTTTTCATGTCAGTGATTTAAGACCTGGAATGAAACGAGTTAACCTGAAGGCTAGAGTTTTAGAAATCGCAAAGCCGACGCTTGTCTTCACAAAATATGGAAACTATGCGAAGGTGGCTAACGCTTTGGTGGCAGATGAGACGGGGGCAATTAAGCTTTGTTTATGGAACGAGCAGATAACCTCGATTTCTGTTAAAGACACTGTGCAAATTGAGAACGCGAATGTTTCTATGTTCAGAGGCGAGCGACAGTTAAGAATCGGAAAACATGGAACACTAAACCGCACAGAAGACACGGTTTTTATTAGAAGAAACACCTAAACCGACAAACGTTGATACCAGTATTTGTGCAAAAAGGCTCGGCGTGAGTTAACTATGCCCTATTACGTGTACATTCTTCTCTGCAAGGGCGGCACCTTCTACACAGGCTACACCAAAAACCTAAACACTCGCATAAGCCAGCACATGAACGGAAAAGGCGCCAAATACACAAAAATGCACAAACCCAAAAAAATCGCCTATACTGAAGAATTCGCATCCAGAGCAAAGGCAATGCAAAGAGAAAGAGGCATCAAAAGGTTAAACCATAAACAAAAACTCCAACTCATAAAACGACAAGACAAGCAAAATCCATGATTCTATAATCACAATGGGCGACATCAACCAAGCCAAAGTCTACGCGGCTCTTGCACAAATAGTTTTAAAGGCAATCGCTCCATAGAAAAAGTACCGATGGGGTTACATTATGAGCATCGAACTTCCCGAAGCCAAGATTCTTGCAGAACAGATGAACAAAGAACTTCGGGGCAAGCGTGTGAAGACCTATCACCTGCAAGACTACGAAAGATTGCAAAGAATAGGCTTCATCAACAAAGATATAAAAACCTTCGATCAGCTCGTCAACACAGAAATCGAATCGATCATTTCTAGGGGAAACGCCATACGCGTGAAACTCCGAAGTGGAGTGAACCTAATACTTGCTCCAGAATACGGCGGCGAAATTCTCTACCACACCAGCGAGACTGCCCCGGAAAAGTTTCACCTGAAAATTGATTTCACTGACCACACTGCGTTAACGGTAAGGCTAACCAGTATGGGCGGAATCTACGTGTTAAAAGACAGTGACTTGATTTATTCATACATATTCAAACGAGATTTCAACCCTCAAATGCTCTCGCCAATAGATGAGGAATTCTCCTTTGAACGTTTTACAGAGCTCTTAGAGAATAATAGCAGAGCGCTCAAGCCAATTCTCGTGGGAAAAGATGCCGTCGTCGTAGGATTGAGCAACAGCGCGTTTCAGGACATACTTTATAGGGCTAGGCTTCATCCAAAAAGAAAAGGCTCGGAGCTGAATTCAGATGAGAGACGAGCCCTTTATGACGCCATTAGACAAGTGCTCCGAGAGAGAATTCGATTGAACGGAAAAGACCAATTCTTGGACCTTTACGGAAACCAAGGTCGCTACACACCAGCAATGGGGCCAAACATGAAAGGCCGTAACTGTCCTTCATGTGGAACTCCTATAGAGAAGCTGAGCGTTGGGGGAGGCAACGTGTTCTTCTGCCCCAAGTGCCAAGTGTGAATGTTTACGAATTGGCTTGGTGTACAGCATGGATCTTGTCGACTATTCAGACTGGCTCTCCAAGAATGCTGGTCCGATTATTAGATTTCGTACTGCTACCGAGTTTCTTCACAAAGAAAAGGAGGTAAAACTCGCAAAAAAGTCGCTCTTATCAAGTGACCTTGTGAAGTATTGGCTGGGAAACCTGAAACCTGCTGTTGGAAGGAATGAACTACACGGGGCTAAAACAGAAACATACGAGAATGCTATGGGAAAACTGTACGAATTTGGCTTTAAAAAAGGGATGCCTATCTTAGACCACAAAACTGAGCCCTTCCGCCTATGGTTGCGGCAGCAGATAAATGCTCCAATAGAGGGATACTTGCCAGTTTTCTTTCGCACGTTAGTTGCAGCTTTTCTAGCGATGACAGGATATGCGAATGACGAGTCTGTCAGAGCTTGGGTTCTAAAACGCTTGGAAACTATCTATCCATTTGCAAAGAAAGGTGATTTGAGCAAACTGTACGTACCTCAAAACACGTACCCAGGATTTCCAAAGGCTTTCAGAAATGCTCCGCTGATAAACCCTGAAATCTACCAAAATGAAGAGATGCAGCTGCCTTGGATACACGACATGAACGCCTTCCTGCACTCGCCATCCATTATGGAAGACGCCACGCTTAGAGCCAAGGTTGAAACCATCATCAAATTCATTCTCTCTCCTGAGTATCAGAGGCTCCCATTGGGATACGGAATTGTCCGTCATGCGGGAGGACGATACTACGTCATGGGATGGAGTGTCCACTTGCCTCGATACTTCGGGTCTGAGGTTTCAGGCAGAGAGTTTGGAAGAATACTCCTGCTGCTTGACCTTTTGGGCAGATCAAACACCGCCAGAAAACATGGTTGGTTCAAACAATCCGTCGAAGCGCTAACTCACTTCAAAAATGAAGAAGGACTGATAAGTTTTCCTCGAAAATTCCTGCCAGAGGAAAAAAGAATCGGAGTGTGGGTGCTGGGAATGAGAATGGGATTAGAGGAGAACAGGAGAATGAAGAAAGCCATTACCTGCGAATCCACATTCAGATTTCTTAAAATCATATCTCAAATGCTTTGAATCTCCTACGCATCTTAAGTTTTAAATGATTCCCCAGACGCTAAGAAGAGCAGAATGCTGGTTTGTTCAGAATGGAGAAGCTGGAAATTAAGGATGTCTCCCAGAAGAATGTTGACGATTTAATTAATCTTTGCATCCCGGCGGAAAGAAGTAGCGATCCTCAATTCATCGAGGGGGCGAACGCGAAGAGGAAGTGGGCAGCTGAGACTTTGAAATCGTGTGGAAACATAGCCAAGCTGGCTTATTTGAATTCCAAACCTGTTGGCTTGATACAGTATCGGCTAGACTCGGAAGAAAAAGTGGTTGAGATAAATTGCATATTCGTCCCTGACAAAACGAATCTCAGGAAAGGAATCGGAAAATCCCTGCTCAAAGCTATGATGAAAGACATCGTGAAACCACAACCCCTCTTCAATGACGAGATTCCAAACGCAGTTGTAACGCGAGCATTCGAAGTCCCAGAGCGATACCCTCAACACGAGTTTTATCGACGAATGGGATTCATAAGAGTGAAAGCAGATGACCCGTTTCTGCTCTACTACTCACTGAAAGAGGGATACGTGTATCAGCCAAAAGAGAGAGAGTACATTCCACAGAAGGACGACGAAGAGAAGGCACTAATCTTTTATGATCCATCCTGTCCGTGGGAGACAAAATTCGCCTATGCAACGGAGAGATCGATACGAGAGGTCACGCCAGACATTCCAATAAGAAGGATAAACAAGTTTGAAGAACCAGAGGAAGTGAAGAGGCGAGGTCAAGTTCCATTTTGTGTCGTCAACGGAAAGGCTATTCAAACATTCTTCATGAACAAGGAAAACTTCCAGAAAGAGGTCAGAAATGCCTTAAACTGAAAATTCTTTGTTCATATTAGCGACTATTTGGAGCCTAATAGAAAGGTCTAGTCTACTGCTGTGCGTGCGCTCACACACTCAGACATTCTTCTATGCAAAAAACTATCTAGACTAGACTAAGCATACGCACATACAGAAGACAAAAATCTTGGCGGGCGGGGCGAGATTTGAACTCGCGACCACAGGCTTAGGGGGCCTGCGCCCTGTCCGTACTAGGCTACCCGCCCTACAGCGTCTAATTTGCCTTAGATGAAAATAAAGCAGTTTCCTAAAAGAATAGATAGAACAAAAAAAATTGGTTGGCGGTTTTAGGCATCAGACGCGTTGTTTACATCTTGAGGGTAATCTCCATAGTGGAGACTTTCCTCGGATTGCCGCCTTCCTGTGGGGTGATCTCTTCAGTGCCTATGGCGATCTGATCGACAGTGACGTCTTTAAGGAACTTTCTTCGAACCACTTCAGCCACGTCAACCGCGGTGCTTATGGCTTGTCCTCTGGCTTTCAACGTAACCTGTTTCGCATTGTTGCTGTTAAAGCACGTGATGACCGCCATGACATAGTTCATCGGAGGCTTTCGCCCAACGAAGATAGTGTTTGGATCTCTTTCTTGGCTCATGTTTCGTTTGCTTCCTACAGTGTTGTTTAAAGCGGCAAATACAATGCACGTTCTCCTATAAGAATTTATTGAAACACTAATATGCAAAAATGACGCAGCACTAAAGGTTTCGTGGAAACGCAACATCGCAAGGAGCAGAGTTGCCTCTAACAACTCCCTCATTACAAACCAGCGATTAACCATCGCCTAAATGCGAACTTTTGAAACCATATTTGGTGCCAAGTTTCTTAGAAACTACTTACCTAAAGGCTGTGGGGCAACTTTCAGTTGCCTTTTTCTTCATAAGTTTCTAAGAAACTCAACTTTATAAGCCTCTAACAGTCGTTTCTATCTTGGTGGACGAGTATGCCTCCTCAAATAACTTGCCCCCACTGCGGAAGCACAATAAACCTAGAAAACCGTAAAGAAGTCGATTTCGAAAAAATCTTGCATGCCCTAGGCAAGTCGCCGAGAACCTTCACCGAGCTTCTGACTATGACCAACCTTCCACGCAAAACACTCAGCCTACGGCTAAAGGAACTCCGCGCCTCAGGCTCCATAATGAAAGATGGAGGTTACCACCTCAACCCCTCAATCGTATCCGCGAACGGAACATTTAGTAAAAGGAATGGGAATGGAAAAATGAACCCGACAATATTGCACATCAAGAAAAACGTGCAATGGATACCGGCAGTCTTGATAATCTGTCTCGTCGTTGTAGCATTCGGCTCTGCGATGATAATTTCCCCGCCGGCACCTGCCCCAGCGCCAACTGCTGCCAATTTCTATTATATACCTTCATCAAACATTGTCACTGGTCGCGATTTGACTTTTGTTAGCGCCTCGAGTGGACCCATAACCGACTATTATTGGAACTTTGGAGACGGCTCACCCATAGTTAATGGCAAAATGGTGACCCACACCTATGTGGTTGAAGGGACATACACAGTAACCCTCACAGTGAGAGACGCCCACGGATTAACCACAAACACACAAGAAACTGTAGGCGTGTCTCCTGCGTCTCAACCAGCGAAGGTGATTAAATTCACTATATCTCCAGATCCGACAATCAACTCGGGCTGGGAAAACAAATGGGTCGTCAGCAAACCACTTACGTTCGATGCCTCTGCATTTAACGCGTCTACAGGTTTCGCATCCAATTATTCATGGAACTTTGGAGATGGAACGACGGGCACTGGCGTCACAGTGTCTCACGCGTACGTAGAAAATGGAACATACACCGTTACACTAAATGTCGCTGACCTCGAAGGCGCCGTCCAATCGGTAACCCAGCAGGTACAGATACTACCGATGCCAGCCGCAAAAATCTTCGTGGAGCCGTTGCCGTCTCAATATATGATCGGCGACACCATAACTCTAAAAATTGTGATTTCAGACGTCACGGGCTTAAATTGTTGGGGAGCAGGAATGACCTTCAACCCCTCTGTGCTCGAGTGCATCACAACGGACGATCCCCTCAACGTAGCGCCTAACGCCACAACCCCAACCACAGCCTTTACCGAAGGCAGCTTCCTCAAAAGTGGAGGAAGCACGGTATGGATACCTAATTCGGTTACAAATGGTATGATAGGCAGCTGTGGATGCTCTATTTTGGGCCCAGGAACGCCGGTGTCAGGAAGCGGAACATTGGCCACTGTAACATTCAAAGTGATAGGCAATGGAAACTTAGACATACACCTAGTCGAAGTTTGCCTGATTGACATAAACGGCTCCGAAATTCCAGTCAACGTTACAACCTAGAACCTTCATCCCCCTCTTTTTATCCTTTTAGAAACATATTATAGACCTAGAAATAAGCATTTAAGTTAGGCCACACGAAATTCCAAAACATTCCTCCAAATGTGCGGGGGTACCCGAGCCAGGTCTAAATAGCAGGGCCAATGACGTCCCCTC
>DATKLC010000060.1:0-14267 GCA_035542635.1 Candidatus Krumholzibacteriaceae bacterium
AAGTCAATAATCTTCTCGTTTTTGAGAGCTTTCTGGATATTTTTGCTTCTATACTCAGTGAAAATAATTCTTTTACATGCTTCGAGAGAATCCAACAAGGGATCGAATTCATCAGATATTTCGGGGGGCAGTTGTTCAAAAAGAATAAGTCTTCTTACCGAGTCATTCAATGAATCAAGGTCTTCGATTGCTCTGATGTAGTCTTTAGATTTAAGTTCTCGAATGATATCCGATATGCTGTCTTTCATTCTCGTCAATTTATCTTCGGCGGTCTCCGGAAAAGACTGTATCGAATCTACGCCATAGCTTATAGACAGAACTTTTTGCCAAAGTCTCTTTGTATCTGAACTTGAAAACGGAAATTTGACAAGGTATTTTTGTCTACGGGAAAGGCAATCTGAAAAACGAGGAAGGGTCATATTTTCAGATGAAAATTCATCACTAATGACGACTAAAACACTCTTATTAAGAAGGCCTCGTAGCTCTTCACTGCAATCTTCATAAAGAGCATGTTGCAGATCTGAAGAGGCGGCCTTACCAACTGAGGCTATCCAATAGTGCTCTTCTTCATTCATTTCCTTTCACTTAGTATTTTTGCTTTTTGCAGAAGGAAATTTGCTATGCTTTCAGCATCCTCTGGTCGCATCACGAAACCAATGACTAAATCTCTATCAATTTCCACAATGTCTCTTTTCTCGGTTATCTCTTTGCCTAGTGTTGATCTTTTTGTGAGATCAAATAATCTTTCCTTAGGTAATACTGGATGCTCAAAGTAGAAGTGGCACTCCACTTCACCCTTTGGCGTTGGACCTCCATAAACACCGTTAACATAAACCTGTCTGTAGCCTTCTTGTTTGTTATATGTAAATCTGACCTGACCTTTAGTTGTCATTCGCATCAACTCTGCAAATAAAGGTAGATGCGTTAATTTATATGTATTGTTGCTTAAGAAGTCAGAAGTATCATATGTCAATATTGTTGTTAGTTCAATGTTCTATCGCAAAAATATGAATCATTCTTACTCGATATTTTTATCTTGAGTTTCTTCTCTATTTTCTTTGATTCCCCTAAATGTTCTTTTTTCCTAACTCTTTTGAAGCTTGGAATTAATGTAGCAAGTCTACAAGCCTAGACCAAGCTAGCCGACAGCCCCTTTGGCTCGAACACAAAACACAGCAACTATCAAATATATACCTTATTACCGACAACTCAGAATTCCAGACAAACCTGAATTTTTCATCCCCATATTGAGGCTTTAACTTCGTAGTGTTGCGAACGTGCATCAAATCGTGAGAGCAATGCTCTGGCTTTCGGCGGAACAACGGCAACTTCATAATCTTCTCCAGCAAAAGCTCGAACGGCGTCTAATGAGTCGAACCACATGACCGTAACGAACTCCACCTCTTCGCCAACATCCCGACGAAAGAGATGAATCCCTCTATAACCGGCAATCTGACGGTTTTTTATGCCAGTGAAGATTTCGCTCTTGAGTAACGCCTCATAAGCGTCAGCATTCGCAGGCGTCGTCCAACCATGCCAAACCCGACTAATCATGCTCAGACTCTCCTTTTTTGCTTGATACCAGAACCCGCTACTTAACTTTTCCGAAGTCCATGCTGTGTTGTGCTATGCAGAAAACATACCTAGACTAGAGAGACGCGTGTGTGTCCTTCATAGAGTCTAAAAAGTGCCAAAATAAGCCTGAACATATTTGTAGCATATTTGGATCATATAGTGAACGGGGTCTAGGCAAGCGCCATACAGATGCAAACAGAACAAAAAAGGGTTCAGGCAAACTACATGAAAAGCGACAACAACCTAAACGCAATCCCGCCCAGAACCAACGCAAGCACCACATCTATCACTATCATCGCCAACGCCCTTCTCCACCCAAACTCCCGAAACAACGTAGCAATAGTCGCAACACATGGAATGTAAATCATCGTAACCAAAGCAAAAACAATCATCTGAACGCTGGTTAGAGACCCAAGCGGCAACAATTCAGAAAGCAAAATCAAAGTCAACTCCTTCCGCAAAATACCAAACACAAGTGGAATCCCCGCTTCAGAAGGCAACCCCAACCAACCACTCGTAAGCGGGCTCATAAACTCCGCAATAACATTCATAAAACCCAACGCACTCAACGTCGTCAACACAACACTTCCCACAATTATCAACGGAAAAGCAATGTAAACAAAATCCTTAGTACGACTCCAAGTTTTAACCAACACACTCTTCAACATAGGCTTCTTGTACGAAGGCATCTCCATAATCAACCCAACAGGCTCACCAGGCAATGCCTTAAACGCAATTCTGCCCAATACAAAAACTAGAACCAAGTCGAAAGCATAAAGCGCCAACGCCACCTGCAAACCCAGAAATCTGCCTACCAACCCAAGAATAACAACCGTTCTGGCAGCACAAGGAATCAAAACCACCACAAACCCCGCAAGAAACCTTTCCCTGTCAGTTTCCATAATCCGACAACCAATACACGCAGGTACACTGCATCCGTAACCTAACATCAAGGGAATGAAGGCTTTGCCATGCAAGCCGATTTTGTGCATAAGATTGTCCATCAAGAAGGCAGCACGCGGCAAGTAACCACTATCTTCCAAAATGGCAAGCATAATGTAAAACGGCACAATATAAGGCAAAGCAATCGTGATCCCAGCGATTACACCTCCCAAAAACCCACCTGCAACAATTTCCACAGCCCAAGGCGGCAGAAAAACCGACAACTCAGAATTGACCGCCGGCATAAGCACATTCCCGAACAAGACCGAAAAACCGTCACTAAGTAAATTCCCTCCAAAAAAAACAACAAAAAACATCGCCCCAAGAACCCCAGCCAACACAGGATAACCCAAGATCCTGTTAGTAGTTACCGCATCCAACTTCTGCTCCAAACTAATCTGAGGAGGCGATCTGACACTTGTTACAGCTTTCACTAAATTGTTTGCTATGATGTATCTTTCAGAAGCAATCACTACGGGCGCAGGCTCACCATGTTGTCGTTCGATTTCCTGAATGACGGCGTCTGCTAGTTCAGCAACTTTTTCTCCAGAAGTATAATCATTAACCTTCCCTTCAATATCTTGGTCTCGTTCGAGAAGTTTAACAGCAATCCAGCGGGAAGGATAAATTTGGCATAATTCTGGCAGTTTCTCACTAACAAGGCGACTTAATTCTCCTATTCGTTTCTCAATTTCCTTCCCATACCTTACCTCCAATGGTTTTAACTTCACCTTACCCTCCACAACATCAACAACCGTACAAAGCAAATCCTGCACGCCCACCCCCGAAGTAGCAACCATAGGCACAACAGGAACACCTAAAGCTCCAGAAAGTTTTGCCACATCAATGTTGATTCCCTTCTTCGCCGACAAATCCATCTGATTCAAACCAATAACAATCGGCGCCTCAAGTTCCAAAAGCTGAATAGTAAAGTAAAGGTTACGCTCAAGCGCCGACGAATCAACAACATTAACAATTACGTCAGGACGCTCTATGGCAATATAGTCACGAGAAACTATCTCTTCCATAGAATACGTAGAAAGCGAATAAATACCAGGCAAATCAATGATACCTATCTTATAACCCTTAAACACCAGCGTGCCTTCTGCGCGCTCAACCGTCTTGCCCGGCCAATTTCCAACAACTTGATTTAACCCAGTCAATTGATTAAAAATAACGCTCTTGCCCACGTTGGCATTCCCCGCCAAAGCAATGGATAAACGATGTTTCCTGTTCATTGTTCAACCTCTTACAAAGGTCTTACAAAAATCTTAGTTGCCACACCATAACCTAAGGCGACACAAACACCTCTAACGCTGACTTCTATTGGTCCACGAAACGGGCATCGCTTGAGAACAGTAATTTCAGTGCCAGGCGTAAGCCCCATTTCCGCCAACCGACGCACCATTCCGCAACCACCCGAAAGAAAAGCAACACAACCTTTACTTCCCTCATCAAGACCTGTCAAGGCAATCGCGTTGTCCATTTCCTTTTTGAGCAAGTATACTGGTTCGCTTGCGCCTTTATCTCGGCGTCTTTTTTCCTCAGCCAAGGAGACAACTTTCACCACAGACGACAACTTGTTATCCAAAACATGATGCTTTCCATCAACCTTTACCTTTAGATTTTTTGTCGATTCACTCTTTTCTACTTCTACAAGAGTACCCGGCATCAAACCCGCCTTTTCGAGATGCTGAAGAATTTCAGGTGTTTCTTCAGCAATTCTCATCACCGTCGCTTTAGCGCCAGGCTTTAAGCTCGAGAGCGATTCCAAATGCTCTTTAACTAGAACACCGTTTTCTGAAGGAATAGGATTACCATGGGGGCATGTTTTTGGATTTCTCAATGTATCCTCGAGGGATTTCGAGACATCTTTTGTAAAGGCATGTTCCAGCCTGCATGCCAACTTGTGCGCCTTGCTCCAACTGACATGAAGAATGTCGGTAAGAAAACGTTCCGCAAGTCTATGGTGCCTTATTATTTCAAGTGCACGTTTCTCTCCTTTTTCAGTAAGTTTTACCCCTCTATAGGGTTCATGAACCACTAAACCATGCTTCTCCAAATGCTCTATGGTATTCGTAATAGAACCAGGAACCACACCCAACTCTCGAGCGAGGTGACTGGTTTTTGCCACACCGTCCTTCTCTTGAAGCCTAAAAATCGCCTCTAGATACTCCTCAGACTCTGCCGAAAGCACATGTTCTTCTTTGACCACGTTGTAGCGCCTCCTAAATTACGAGGTCTCGTAATCACTAAACTAACCACAACTCAATAAATAAACTTTGCTTCTAAAAATACACAACCCTAACCTTAACCCGTCCTAGCAAAACATACTACAACCACCTATACAGAAAACTTGCAATTTATTCACCACATTTATGAGCATCCAGTTATGCAGAAAACCTACCTAGACTCGAGAGACGCGTGTGTGTCCTCCACAGAGCCTAAAAGTGCCAAAAAACGCCTAAACATATTTGGATCATATTTGGATCCTAATAGTATCATATATGGAACGGGGTAGGGGGGAGCGCAGCGCAGATACACACAGAGAAAAAGATTAGAAACTCAAACCACCCAAAAGTAAGCAAAGGATTCTGCATGCAAAAAGAACTCACAATATGAAAAGCCACCCCAAAAGACTGGGAAAAAATCCTCCCACTCTTCACGCAACTCTACCACGGCAACATAGGACCAAACCTCAAAAACGTGTTCATCAAACTGACCCAAAACAAGGAAAGCATCACACTAATCGCAGAACAAAACCAAAAATTCCTCGGCGCCCTCCTGGCTAACTACTATTTAGATCTTGATTGGGAAGGCAAACCCGCCAAACTGCAAGCAATCATAGTCGACAAAAAACATCAAAATCAAGGAATAGGCAGAAAATTAATCCAACAATTCCTCACACAAGCAAAAGAAAACAATTGCCAAGCAGTTACCGCAAGAGTAAACCGCAAAAACAAAAAAGCCAACAACTTCTACAAGAAGCAAAACTTCGAAGAATCAGAAACCAACGAATACATATTGGAGCTTTAACGAAAGAAACCCATTTTCCACCATGGGCTTAGCCTAAGAAACCAACGTAAATCACAAATACCTCTGCACATTTTCTAAGCAGCATAAAGTATTAAAAGTTCGACATGATAACATACAACTCAAAATCCAAAAAAAACGGTGAACACACTTGCAAAAAACCAAAAAAAACCTACTAAGACCCGGCATAATGATCCTCATCGGCATCATTCTAATCGCTCTGTCTTTCACCCTATGGTACTACGCCATACCTCCCTTCACCGGTATAAGCAGGAATGATATTACCCTCGCATCTGCAGCTTCACCAAAAATCACATTTCTCACGTCAAACTCCACAAACCCCGCTACGGTATATTTTGGTAGCCCCATAGACAAATCTTTTAACTTATCCATGAGAATCAGTGCGACGAATGGACCAATAAACGTGACAATCTATGCACGTGACACCGCTGTCCGCACTGTCCAGACGAATTTTACCATACGAACCATAATATTCAACAGCACTTTATACAATAATGCTAGCATAAGCCGTCCGGCAAACTCGCTCGTAGTCCCAAGCGTTAATGCCACTATTCCTTCATCATTACTGGACGCCTTTACAGGAGGCACTACACCTTACATGATTATTAGAAACTTGAATACAAATTCCACAACAAGCGTTTCATTTCAATATTCCTACAGTGCGTTGTTCAGAAACAGTAATGGCATTCCTATGCTGCTGTTCATCGTTGGCGTGATAATCGTAGTAGTATATGGAATCGCGTTTATCAGGCGTTTTATGAAACGTTCTAGAGGACGTTAACATTTTCCTGCCTTTGCAATACATACCATTACCTTTGGGCAGGTTAGGCACCCCTCAGGCAATGACACGTTTTCAGGCAGCGCTTTCAAGTATCCTATATAATGAGAGCAGTTTTCTGGTTTTTGTTGTTTACAAAAGTGTGTTTTCGCATCGACCGAGGCGACGACCTTTACAGTGTTGAAGTTTTTCGCGTCTTGTAAGATTAGGTCTACCTTGGAGAGACAATGAGGACATGCATAATACGTTTCATGCCTTGTCTCAGCCTCGTCGGTGAGTAGAACAGGCTGCTTGAATTCCTTACCGCAAGTCTCGTAAGGACAAACCAGATCACTGCCCATTGCTTTCACTGCTCCTTCCCAAAAGGATATGGAATATTAATAGTTAATAAATATTTTCGTATAAATGCTCAACAAAAATACACTCAAAACTCGGCAGCATACCATTCCGCAAAAGCGTGTAATGCTTTTGCCCTATGCGAAAGCTTATTCTTTTCGTTCATAGACATTTCCGCAAATGCTTTTCCCTTACCGCCCAGAGGGAAGAAAATGGGATCAAACCCAAAGCCTTCATGACCTTTCGGTTGTTCTGCGATTCTTCCTTCAATTCTTCCACGGAAAATCTTTGGCGATTTCTGATTTGGAGCAGAAAAAGCAACCACAGACTTGAAAAATGCTCTGCGTCCTTTTTCGTTTTCCATCAGTTTGAGAACCCCTTTAAGGCCAACAGTTCGGAAAACATAAGAAGAATAGGGTCCAGGAAAACCCTTTAAAGCCTCTATGAACAAGCCTGCGTCTTCAACTATCGCGGGCAAACGGCATTTTCTAACAGCATCTATTACACTAGCCTTTGCCACGTCTTCTATGGTGTCCGCTTGAATTTCAACAATATCCACATTAAGCATGGCAGTTGAGAGACCAAACTCGCTTAGGACGAGACTCGCTTCAGCAAACTTGTGAATATTACCCGTAACTAAGAAGACTACTTTTTTTAATGGTTTGCTCGGCACTGTTTTTTTGCACCCTTGGCGGCTACATTGAAATATTTTCCCAATTGATTTGAACAACTTCTAAGATGTTTCCGTCAGGGTCTTTGAAGCCTGCTTGTCTCCCACTCCACTGTTCGTCATGTGGAGGCTCAACTATGTCTACGTTTTTCATTTTCATTTTTTCACAAAAGTTGTCAACATTATTCACGATAAATTCAACTGTTGGAGCGTTTTCGCCGATTTCTACTGTCTTTTTAGGAATCAGTCCGATTTCCACGCCTCCGCATTCAAAACCAGCATAGCTTGAGTATTCGTACTTCTTCGTTAACCCTAACGTCTTTTCATAAAAATCTACTGTTCTTCTGAGGTCAGAAATGTAGAAGGTTATGCACCAAATGGTTTTGATCATTTTTTCACCTTTCTTCTCTTTCTGTCACGTATCTTCCTCTTCTCTCTATTTCTCGGATTTTCTCTAAAACGTCTTTCGCTATCTCTTTCCCCACGATTTCTGCGTAGCCTTCCATCACTGCCTCAAAGCATTCTTCAGCAAACCTGAAGTGTGTACTTTGGAAGGCTCTTTTCATCAGATGCAAGTCTACACCTCGGATTTCTAGTTCTGCTGAGTACTCACCCAAGCCAAAGTCGACAAAAAACACTTTCTCGTAGGGAGTTAGAATCATGTTGGAAGTCGTTAAATCGCCGTGAATTATGCCGTGACTGTGAAGTTGACCGATTAGCTCTCCTATGTGTCTGCAGAGGTCTAATCTCTTTTCTTTTTCGAAGCTGTTGAGCACTTGTTTTACCTGTTTTCCCTCCACGTGTTCCATAATTATCGTTGAGCTCTTGGTGTCCACCAAGAAAATTGTCGGCGTTGGCACTCCCGCTTCTTTGGCGCGATGAATGAGTTGCGGTTCATGGATGGTTCTGTACGTTCTTATTTGCTCGTCAAGTTGCGAGAGTCTATAGATCTTGGGCAGACGTTTTTTCATTATCACTTTTCTGTCGTGCCAATCTTCCAGAAAGAGGCTTGCTTCTGCGCCCTTCTTTATCAGCAACTGCCTAGACCTCCTTAATCCAAGGCACGTGAATGTCTTCCAGTCGCCACTTTAATCTGACAAAACTCTTCTCTATTGGTGTTCTTTGTCCATGCTTGAACGCGAGCATGCCTGTCCAAGCAATCATAGCCCCATTGTCTACTGCATATTCTGTTGGGACTACAGAAAATCTGGCGTTGTGTTCTTTTGCGATTTCGCTAATCATGGATTGTAAGCGTTTGTTTGCGGCGACGCCTCCTGTTAACGATACTTCGGGTTTCTCGGTATGTGCTAGTGCTCTTTCTGTCACTTCTGTTAGCATGGAAAAGGCGATTTCTTGCAGGCTATAGCAGAGGTCTTCGAGACGGTGTGTTCCCCTGTGTAGTTGCTGCGCCGCTGCTGTCAACAGGCCGCTGTAGGACAAGTCCATACCTTTGACCACGTAGGGAAGAGGAATCAACTCTTTTCCTTGCCTCGCAAGTCGCTCAATAATCGCGCCGAACGGCATGCCCTCTTTCTGGCGTAGTCCAGCCTCTCTTGCAAAAACGTCTAAACAGTTGCCGACTGCTATATCTAGGGTTTCGCCGAAAACGCGGTATCGGTTTGCTTCGAAAGCAGCGACTATAGTGTTTCCGCCAGAAACGTAAAGCGTCACTGGGTCTTTTGCTTTTTCTATCAATTTGCCAATTTCTATGTGTGCTATGCAGTGGTTGACACCAACTAGCGGAACGTCGAGGTAAGACGCCAACGCACGCGCTGCTGTTGCGCCCGTTCTAAGACAAGGACCCAAACCTGGTCCCTGAGAAAACGCCACTGCGGCTATTTCCTTTGGCTTTACTTTAGCCTTCTGAAAAGCGCGTTCGAGTACTTCACCCGCTACTTGGGCATGGTGGCGTGCGGCTTCTCGTGGGTGTATTCCGCCTTCCTCGGGTATGTAGGCGCTTATGATGTTGGCTAGAATTTCGCCTTCTGAGGAGGCGATTCCCACGCTGAAATCGTCTGCAGTTGATTCGATGCCTAGGCAGTATTCAATGTTTTTCTGCAATTCTCGCACCAATGAGCTTGGATTTTATGTTGCTGTTAAACATTTTTGATTCAATCTTTCTCAGTTTAACATACATATTTTTATTCCTAAAGAGTACTATATATAGCAAGGGTTAAGGAAACAAAAACCATGGCTAAACGAAACGATCTAGAGCATAAAGCTCTGTCTTACATCGCCAATGTAGGTAGCGAGGGCGTTCTTCAGTCCGACCTGTGGCGCCAGTTGGGTGCCAGCAGCAGAGAAGGCTCCAGAATAGCCCTGAAACTCGAAGACAAGGGCTTGATTCAGCGACAAAAGGAGCTCTGTGAAGGGCGCTGGACTTATAGGCTTTATCCGAAACGTAAGCCTGCCTCGATAAACTCGATCGTCGATTGCCCCTGTCTCACTTGCTTAGAAAACTTGCGGTGTGGTTCTTGGGGTGCCACTTCTCCGAATGACTGCGAAAAGTTGACCGACTGGATTTTGAAACAAGCCTCGGAGAATGCGATGGACCCTCAAGGTGACAGTTAACATTTGCCCAAAACCTGGCTGAAAAAACACCGAAGAGACTATTACTACCGCAAAGCAAAAGAAGAAAAATACCGTTCTAGAGCAACCTACAAACTCATGCAAGTTGTCCGCAAATACGGGTTCATAAAGCCAAACGACATAGTAGTCGACTTGGGCGCTGCACCTGGCGGTTGGATGCAGGCTGCCAGCAAAGTCGTAGGCGAGCAAGGCGTCGTTCTGGGCATTGACCTTAAGGAGATTGAGCCACTCAACGAGGCAAACGCTTGCGCAATAGTGGACGATATAACCAACCCTGAATTAACTAACCAAATAACAAGTATCCTACCTCGCTCGGCAGATGTTGTCATTTCGGATGCGGCGCCAAACCTAACGGGCGTTTGGGACCTCGACCACGCGCGACAAATAGACTTGGCGCGACGATCACTTCAAATTGCGCTCATCATTCTCAAACCCGAAGGAAATTTCTTCGTGAAGACTTTTCAGGGCGATTTACTCAGAGACTTTATTGAAGAAATAAAACATCATTTTTCACGCGTCGAGATAATTAAGCCGCCCGCGAGTAGAGCCCGCAGCGCGGAGATATACATTCTCGGTATGCATCTAAAGGTTCAGTGAACGTTATTTTTTGTTAGGTTTGAGCTATTTCGCGTACGGTTTCTGCGAGTTTGCTCACTTCTTCTCTGGTGTTGTAGAAGTAAGTTGACGCTCTCACAAGTCCATCTTTCTTTATCACCCGCTTGAGCAGCGGCAGGGCGCAGTGATGCCCAGACCGGGTCATTATATTCGCCGTGACGTCTAAAGCCAAGGCAACATCATGCGAATTGAGAGAGCCTATGTTGAACGCCATGATGCTAATCTTATTCTTTGGCTCTGGACCGTAGACTTCGACTTTTGGGATATCGCAAAACTCCTCGTACATTTGTCTTGCTAATTCTTTTTCGTAATTTTCAATGTTGTTTATGTCTAGTTTTTGCAGATAATCTATCGCGGCGCCTAAGCCTATCACTTCGGCTATGGGTGGAGTGCCCGCCTCATAACGCTTTGAAGTCTTGTTCAGCTTGTACCAGTCCATATCGACATCTTCGATTGCCCCGCCGCCAATAGTTAAGGGCTCCACCTCGTCCATTACTTCGTCTTTCATATACAAGACACCGACGCCAGTGGGTCCACACATCTTGTGCCCACTACAAGCGAGAAAGTCGCAACCGATTTTCTGCACGTCTACCTTCATGTGCGGAACCGACTGTGCTGCATCAACAAGTACTAGGGCTTCTCGTTCGTGCGCAATCTTGGTTATCTCTTCTACAGGCGTTACACTGCCTAGGGCATTTGCGACGTGCGTGACGGCGACAAGCCTCGTTTGGTCATCGATTGCTTTTTCAAAATCCGCTGGGTCTAGCATCCCGTGAATAATGGGTTTTTTGGGCATCACGACTTCCACTTCGACGCCGTAGCGCTCTTTCAATCGAAGCCAAACGATGTAGTTCGAGTGGTGTTCGAGGATCGAAGTGACGATTTTGTCGCCCTTCTTCCACTTTATGCCGTTCGCCACAGTATTGATGCCTTCGGTCGTGTTCTTAGTCATGATAATCTCGTTATCTGATTTTGTGCTTAGTAAACCCGCCACCTTTGACTGTGCTTTATTGTATTCTTCGCTTGCTTTCTGTGAAAGTTTGTGGACTCCTCTTCCTACGTTGGCGCGGTAGTCATGGTAGAACTCAAGCATTTTCTGTAGCACTTGTTCTGGCGTGAGACTGCTGCTCGTGCTGTCGAAGTAGATTATACCCTTCTTTAATATGGGAAAGTCTTGTCGGATCTTCTCCACGTCAAACATTCACCGTTCTCCGTATGCGCGTTCTATGCGCTGTCTAGCTTATATTTTTGTATTATTCGCAGCATGATTTTTCAACAAATCCTTCAATAGCAGAATATCATGAAAGACAATGAGCAGCACATACGTGTATAAGAACATCAAAATCACGGTTACGACAGGCGACATAACACAACAGCAGGTCGACGCCATGGTAAACCCAGCCAACAGTCAACTAATGATGGGCGGCGGCGTGGCGGGCGCTATAAAGCGTGTCGGAGGAAAAGAAATAGAAACCCAAGCCATGAAGCAAGCGCCGACACTTGTCGGAAAAGCAATTGCCACAAGGGCTGGGAAACTCAAGGCAGAATGCGTCATCCATGCACCGACGATGGAAAGACCAGCCATGAGCATCGGAACAGAAAACATTCGTCTTGCCACTCGTGGAGCATTGGAATGCGCCGCAAGGCTAAAGATCCAAAGCATCGCCTTTCCAAGATTCGGCGCGGGTGTCGGAGGGGTCAGTCCAGAAGAAGCCGCAGATATTATGGTAAACGCGTTTAAAGAGCACATAGACAAAAGCACTAGTTAAAAGATGTAGTATTCGTCGGATTTTCAGGAAGACTGACCGACGCATTTCAAAGGGCTGTCGAAAGAATTCTATCTTGAGCCAAGAGTCTCGACGCATGCTCTCCACTTACGTCGGCTTGCTGCCTAGCTAGCTTTATGAGGTTCTCAATTGTGTCGGTATTATTTTTCTAGAGTTATAATCCGACAGTTTTAAATAGTACTTGTAGTGTAAAAAATATCTGTGAGTGAATGAAGTGTCGGACTTTGGGAAAAAACCTGCTTCTAAAGATGAGTTTATCCGACTTTTGAAAACCGCTATGATAAAAGAGATCGAAGGTAAGACTGTGGGAGGCGTTAGGCGAAAGCCCACTGTCGCGGGTACGGCGGGTGTTTTGGGCGTTCATCGTGATACACTATATGAGTGGCTCAAGGATTTCAGCGTGAAGTTTGACGAGGTAAGCGAATCGGTTTTTGCGCCTTCACCGACTTCCGACACTGGGGGTCGGCCCATCTACCTGATCGGTGAAGCGTTGGTGGGCGAAGGCGATGAAGTGGCCCATGTGGATTTATTAATCGGCGACAAGAACGGCCCCGTGGGCGAAGCCTTTGCAAATGGATTCTCGCACCTTTCTATGGGGCATACACCGCTCTTGGCTGTGATCAGGCCTAATCTTCCGACCAAGCCGCAGACGCTTATAGTGCCCAAGGTTACGGTGAAGAACATGGAGGACGCGGGTAAGATTTTTGGTCCCGCGCAAGCGGCAGTGGCTAAAGCGGTTGCAGACGCGACTGAAGAGGGCGTCATTCCTAAGGATAAGCTTGATGAGTGGGTTATTATTTCGAGCGTTTTCATTCACCCGAATGCTAAGGATTACAGGCGCATTTACCACTATAATTATTCTGCGACCAAGCTTGCTTTGAAGCGTGCTTTGGCGAGGTATCCATCGTTTGATAAGGTGATTTTTGATAAGGACAGGGCCAAGCATCCGATTATGGGTTTCCGTGTGCCTCGTCTTTGGCGTCCCCCCTATCTGCAGATTGCGCTCGACGTTCCCAGCTTGGAGCGCAACAAGGCGATTATTGGCTGTTTGCCCGAGAGTGACCGCATAATACTCGAAGTGGGCACGCCGTTGCTGAAGAGGTATGGCGTTAAGGTTATTCGTGACCTGCGCGAAGTGGCGAAGGACTACTTCATCATCGCCGACCTCAAAACTCTGGACGTAGGCAAGGTGGAAGTGGACATAGCGTTTGAAGAAACGGCCGATGCTGTCGTGTGTGCTGGTTTGGCCGCGCCGGAAACTATCGAAGAGTTCATCCATGAGGCTCAAAGGCTCGGCATTTATGCAATAGTAGACACAATGAACGTGGAAAATCCGATAGCCAAATTGAAGTCGCTGAAGAATTTTCCAGATGTTGTCATCTTGCATCGGCCGATTGACGTAGAGAAATCTGGAAAACAGCACGCTTGGGCGATGATAAAAGAGATTAAGCAGACGTTCAAGGACAAAAAATTCCTCGTGGCTGTTGCTGGTGGCATTATTCCGCAGAACGTGCAGGAGGCTTTGGGTTTCGGGGCGGACATTATCATTGTGGGCAGGTACATTACGCAGTGCAGGGACGTGGAAAGAGCCACTAGAGACTTCTTGGACAGCGCCTTCGTACTGAGGGAGGACATAGACCAGTTCCGCGTGCACGTTGAGTGACTCTCTTTTTATATCGCTTTATCCTCCTTTCTGAGTAGAAAAGAAGAGACGAAGCTACGATGAGAAAGACAGCGGCTATTCTCCTTTCCATACTTCTGTTAACGCTCATAATTGTTCCATTCACTGTTGAAACTGGCAACGCTGCTTCTGACGACAAGGAGTACGTGATTAAATCGAGCGTCAAGTTTACCGCACCATCTGGGCATGGTTGGAATTTAACAGAAGACGATAAAACCATAAGTCTTTACATGAACACTT
>DATKLC010000061.1:0-3089 GCA_035542635.1 Candidatus Krumholzibacteriaceae bacterium
CACGTCCTGTTTGATGAAGCAAATTGGAAACTGGTGATTCAACACACTGATACGCTCGAGACATTGCTGCATAAGATGCTATTGAGATTGCTTGGATATTCTGGATCTTTCATAGACTATTCGGTTCTTGGTTGGAACGATAAACAACTAAGTTGAAAGTTTCGTGCCTTCAGGTCGTATCATTGACTACCGCTATCAGAATTGCGGTGTTTTTTCCATGAAATAAACTTAACGAAAATATAGATATGGCGTTTGGATTCCAGTTCCACCACAACAACTAAATCTCATACTTTCTTGGCGAAGCTTCTTTACAAAAGAAGGTTTGGAGCCTCGGGCGGGATTCGGACCCGCGACCTACAGCTTTCCCGTCTTTTGGGCGAATACAAGGCTGTCGCTCTGACCGACTGAGCTATCGAGGCACGCTCGAGCTAAACGTGAGAAAGGAATAGTTATAAACTTTTTTAGAAGCTCGCGTCGACTGGTCTATCTGCGGCAGCCTTGAATTACTATTTCTTCTTTTTACCATGATGCTCCGCGCCAAAGTTCTTAAAGAAAATTCATTCTATTCGTATCTGCAAGATATGAGCCCGAGGGATAGAAAATGAACTCAAAAAGCATCGTTGGAACCTGTTACTTCTTAGGACACAGCCACATAGACGCGGCGTGGTTGTGGACGTTCAACGAGACAATAGAAGTCTTCCACAAAACCTGCGAAACAATACTAAAACTGATGGATAAGTATCCAGACTTCCGTTACAGTCAAAGCAGTGCCCAGTATTACAAGTGGTTAGAAGAGAAGCATCCAGAAACCTTCGAAAAAGTGAAGCAGAAAGTGGAAGAGGGACGCTGGGAACTCGTCGGCGGCACCTGGGTGGAATCCGACGGAAATATGCCCTCGGGAGAATCCCTCGTGAGACAATTCCTCTACGGAAAAAGATACTTCAAGGAAAAATTCAACGTCGACGTCAAAATTGCCTGGATGCCCGACTCGTTCGGATACGCTTGGACCTTACCTCAGATAATGAAAAAATCCGGCATGGAGTTTTTTTTGACGCAGAAAATGGGCTGGAACGACGCGATACTTTTTCCATATTATGTTTTCAGATGGGCGTCTCCGGACGGCTCATCGATATTTTCCCATCAGACCGTTGGGACATACAGCGAGGAAGTAACCGAAGCAGACATGCTCCGACAGATGAAATTGCTGAAACGTTGTCAGCAGTTAGACGATCTTCTCGTTCTCTTCGGAATAGGAGACCACGGAGGCGGCGTTTCTGAAGATATGATTCAAAGGGCATTAGAGTTCGTTCAAGGCAAAAAGCCGATTAAGGGTATCTTTTCTACGGCCGGGGAGTATTTTGACATTTTGAGACAGAAAATCGATTGGGAAACGATGCCTCGGATTGACGATGAATTATACTTTCAATACCATCGAGGGACATACACGACTCAGGCAAGAGTCAAGAAGAACAACAGGATAGCTGAACGCCTTCTGGAAATGGCTGAAAAATTCTCAACCCTAGCACGAAAGCACGGTTATGAGTACCCCAGTAAGGAACTCAAAGAAGCTTGGGAGAAGTTGCTGTTGAATCAGTTCCACGACGTTCTTCCAGGCTCTTCCATAGCAGAAGTCTACAAAGACTCTGAGGAACACTTCAAAGCTATCCATAACACGGCGAGCACGATAATCTCACAATCTCTCAGAACTATCACAGCCAAAATCGATACAACTGGCAAAGGCAAGTCACTTCTCGTCTTCAACCCCTTATCATGGCTAAGAACAGACGTGGTCGAAGCACCATTAGACGAGTTAGACAATAACACCGAAATCCACGATGACCAAGGACGAATCATCCCTTCACAGCTAATTGAAGAAGACAAAAAAATTATTTTCATAGCCGAGGATGTACCCTCAGTGGGCTATAGAGAGTACAAGGTCAAACGAACAAATAAAAAGATGGCGCCTCTGGCAGGCGCGCGTGCTGAGAAGGCGGAGAAGGAAATCAAACTTGAAAACGAGTTTCTCATCGTTAAAGTGGACAAAGAAACAGGGTTAGTGAAGAGCATATTCGACAAGAACGCCAGGAGAGAATCCCTTCAAGATTCTGGAAATCGAATTCAAGTGTTCGAAGACTATCCCGCGAGTGGAAGAAGCAGCATCGCCTATCCAGTGGACGCTAAAATCTTTGACGCTTGGGAAGTTTATATCTACCAGCAGCCCGACGGCGTTAAGTGTGTGGAGTTAAAAGAGCCTTTTGAGGTGAGGCTTGTAGAGAAAGGACCAGTCAGAGTGCGGGTCTTGGTGAAGTACAAGTACGCTCAGAAAGGAAGAGCGGATTCAATTTTTGTTCAGGAAATAATTCTTTACCACAAGATTCCGCTGGTGCAGTTCAAATTGCATGTGGATTGGCATGCTGCGCACAGGCTTGCGAAGGTTGCTTTTCCGTTGAATGTTCACAGCGATTTCACAACCTATGAAGCTCCTTACGGCTTTGTCGTGCGCCGAAACCCCATCTCGCCTGACGCTACATTAGCAGAGAGAGCCAAATACGAAGTTCTAGGCCAAAAATGGATAGATCATAGTAGTGAGGACAGAAGCTATGGCATGAGCCTTCTGAACGATTGCAAGTACGGCTTCGACACTGTTAACGACATGATCCGAATGACTCTCCTCAGAAGCGCTGGATACCCTGTAGAACTGCGCGCGGCGTTCGGTCTCACAGTAGACAAAGCAGCATTGGCTGAGTTAACCGACCAGGGAGAACACCACATCGCCTATGCACTTTTCCCTCATAACTCCGATTTCCAGAAGGCTTTGACGGCGAGAAAAGCCTACGAATTCAACTATCCCCTCGTGCCGATTACCGAGTCCAGCCACGGAGGAGAACTGCCCAAAGTTGACTCTTTCGCTTCGATTCAACCAGATAACATAATCCTAACCGTAATCAAAAAAGCCGAAGACTCAGAAGACACAATCCTAAGATTCTACGAGACAGCTGGAAAAGATACAAAAGCCATCATTCAAGTAACTGAAACTCTGAAAGACGCAAAAGAAACCGACCTCTTGGAAAATGAGACCTCAGAAATAC
>DATKLC010000062.1:0-3572 GCA_035542635.1 Candidatus Krumholzibacteriaceae bacterium
GTGCAAACTAGTTTTCCGCTCGCAAACAGTAGAATAACCACTTTTGGCTCGTCCATCCTGTAGATCAATCCTGGAAACTGTTCCGGCTCATACATGGTTTTTCCAAGTGTGCTCACTGCCTGTTCCAAGTCTATCCTTCCGCCTAAGCTTGCGGAGGCAACAATGTTCTGAATCTTTAACACCGGCTTTCCGATGATGATTATTCCACCCTTTTTCAACTCTTTAACAACATTCATAATAGCTCTGCGCGCTTCCTTTTCCGATCTCGCTCCCGTGCAAACCATTTTTCCAGAATTGAAAATCAAAGTTGCCGTTTTTGGTCTCTTAAGCCTAAACACTAATCCAGGAAACTGCTCTGGACGATATTCAACCCCTGGATAACCTTTCACAACAGCATTTAAGTCAACTTTCTGATTTAAGGTGGCAGAAGCAACAACGTTTTCAATGTTTATTATGGCTTGAGTCTTCGGCATAAAACACCACTTCGCATAGTGTAGCGGATACTCTAATACCCTTTATAAACGTGCGCATTATAGAAAAGAAGGAGTGTGGGAGAAGTATCACTCGTCTCTGGTGCAAGTGTTTTCTGTGAGTAATCGCGTTGCTTTGTAAGCTTACGGTTACTATTTTTCGTTTTCTGAAACGGGTGACCTCGGTAATCACGAAGCAGATTCACGGTAAAAACCAGCATAAACACCACTTATGAACTTGCGCTATTGTCCGGTTTTAGCCGCGTGTTTTTTCTTCTTTTGAATATTCTTTTTCTTCAATGAAGGCATGCACTAATCTCCTTGTAGTAATGCTTACTCTTAGCAATATTACCACCCGCAAGCTCTTAAAGACTTTTAATCGACTGAGATTCTAGGCTAGAAAAATAGGGGTTGTGTGGAAGATGTCTCCGCTTGGTGTGGGGTTCAAATCCCACCCACGAGTTTATGAAGTCGTAAGCAGCATCAACGCTTTTCTTTGCGCTTTTTCCTTTTCTCTTTTCTTTCCTTCTTAGTCATTGGCTTTTTCTTAGAACCTTGTCCCATGCCCAATATATTCACACCATATGGAAGTTACGACATCACAGCATTAAACTTGCGGTCAATCGGACTTCTTTCTAGAGAAGGGCTGATGTGGACGGGGCGGGATTTGGACCCGCGGCCTCCACGATGCCAACGTGGCGATCATACCAAGCTGATCTACCCGCCCGCACAAGGCTATTTTCATTGAGGGTGCTATTTCTTAAGTCTATTTGTTCTCATATATTGATTCCCGTTATTTTCCTGAAGTTTCTTTCGTCTGGCTTCCTTAAATCTGACCTTCTGCTATGATAATAGTGACTTGGTGCATGAGTATGCCTATTTGGACTTGCCCGAACACCAAATGCACGTATGACAAAAACCTCAAATCTGGACAGAAGTGTCCATTATGCGGTGCAGAAGCGCAGGCCTTTAATTTTGACGATTATGGAATTCTACTGAAAGGAAAATGGCAGTATAAAAAGAAAATTGAGAAAACCAAGTCAGACGAACTGATTGCAAGAATGATAAAATTCTGTCCCAAGTGCGGCTCTTCGAACATTCAGGCTCTTATTTTCTACCGTCCGTCAATTTGGAGATGCCTCGACTGCGGGTATGAAGGCACCTTCATAGTACAAGACGGCACACTCGCAGAAAAAATACGCAAAAACTACCAGGAAGCCCATGAAGAAAAGAAGAGCTAAAGAAGCACTAACTACGCTTTCACTAGGGATTTTTCATAATCTGCAACAAGATGCCTTTTGCCCTTCTGAACTACTCTGTGTCCTTCATTTTCTAAAAGTCTCTTTTGCGCTTCAACGCCGCCGGGATATTTCTCGTTTATTTCTCCGCCAGTTTTAAGCGTACGCCAGTAAGGAATAGTGTTCTTTTCGCCTTTTTGCTTCTGCTCTTCTGCCGCATTGGCTGCAACCCAAGCGAAAATGCCCGTAGTTATGGGACAACCGATTGTCGCACCATGCTTTTTAGCCAGAGCACATCGAATCTCATTGATGGTGATGACCTTTCCAGCGGGCACTCGCTTCATTATTTCATTAACTTCCATGGGCGCAGGAATGACAACAGTGCCCGTGCCCCAGCGTTTGCTCATCTTATCAGTAATCCTTTCCACTTTGGGCAAGTCTTTATTGTCGTGCAGTTTTTCAGTCCAAGTTTTCTTTTTCGCCACACTCCCAAGCCTCATTCAGAGCGGTCGAACTGGATAGCTTTGCAACTGCGTTTAAATTCTTCGCATTGCCATAGTCTTGCTAGACGAGAGTTCGAATCTATCCCCGGGCTACCAAATCGTTATGCTTCAATCTAATTTCCATCGCAAAACGACTTCAATTTGATAGAATCTACAGCCCTATCAAGCATCACTGTGAAACGGTTCAAACTCTCGGGTTGACTTTTAAGAGCTTACCAAAACTCAGTGCGCGCAGTTTTTTTGCCCGATTCTGGAATTGCTCCCTGTTATGATACATATTCTTCCTTTCATCGCGTGTTATGATCAATCCTATTTTCCAGCGATACTGCATCTTTTGCAAATGCCGAAAATGTCTATGCATTGTCCTTTTGGCTTGAATTTTGCGGCGGCGGCAATTTTCCTTGTTTCTTCTATAGCAGTAGTCTCATCAAAGTCGACGATATTTCCACATTTTAGGCAGATGAGGTTTATGTGAGGCTTCACGTATGAATCAAATCTCGCCTGCCCTTGGGGTAGATTAATTTCCTGTATCAAATCCAGTCTCTTCAGCACTTCAAGAGTCTTGTAAACTGTCGCAAGGCTTACCGTCGGATGGATCTTCTTAACTTGGTCGTACACTTGTTGGGCGGTAGGATGGTCTCTACTGTTAAGGGCAAACCGGCAGATGACTATCCTCTGAGGAGTCGCCTTGTAACCCTTCTTGCGCAAAGCCTTAATTGCTGACGCATCCGAATGCTGAAACGTCATATCACATCATTGTTTTTATTAGATAATAGCAATTCTTAAATAAACCTTTTGACATATCTTCGCATCGATAAAAAGGGGATTTTGTCAAGATGAAAGAAAGACATCTTATTATAGACCAAGGAGTTCCGGTCTCAGACAACCAGAATTCCCTCACAAGCGCGCTAAACAAAAGACTACGCTATATAACAAGGTGATTTCAAAATGACTGAAAAGAAGAGACCAATGATTACTTCAGGCGCGCGTGGAAGATCGAACCAAGACTGGTGGCCGAACCAGTTGAACCTGAAGATTCTGCACCAGCATTCCTCCCTGTCTAATCCGATGGGCGATAAGTTCAACTATGCTGAGGAATTCAAGAAATTAGATCTGGATGCTGTGAAGAAGGATCTCTATGCCTTGATGACTGACTCACAGGACTGGTGGCCAGCCGATTATGGCCACTATGGGGGGCTCTTCATCCGGATGGCGTGGCACAGTGCAGGAACCTACCGCAAGGGCGATGGTCGCGGTGGCGCCTCCAGGGGCTCGCAGCGTCTAGCGCCTCTCAACAGCTGGCCTGACAATGCTAACCTCGACAAGGCGCGTCGTTTGCTTTGGCCGATCAAGCAGAAATA
>DATKLC010000063.1:0-1045 GCA_035542635.1 Candidatus Krumholzibacteriaceae bacterium
TTATTCATTGAAATATCAAACCCCTTCTCCCGCATCACCTCAACTACTACTGGATTCACTCTGTCAGCAAGCATGACGCCAGCGCTTGACGCTACCAGTTTTCCTTTCCCATAATAATTGGCGAAAGCCTCAGCCATCTGACTTCTACCAGCGTTCTCAACACACACGAACAACACACGCCTCATTCTATTCACCAACTCACGCTTTTATTATTTGGTTGGTAGAGTGAATAAGACTATGCCCCCGAATTGACTGATTCGTCTGCCCGCAGGCGTTCCTGATTCGACTATTCTCGTCCTCACCTGTTTATTCTTAGCAATCTGCAACAATCTTTGAATCCTGCTCTTTTTCCTGCCGTCGGCGAGATATTTGTCTGTGAGCATCAGGTATTTTGTCCCGATGTCTTCAGGTCCTCGCAGGTCATATACTGTATCTTCGATTTCTTTAAGTGAAAACAGGACAACTGCATCGCTGTTGGAAAGATACTTCTCTAATGCGTTGACGATGTTGTCTGCTTCTTCCGAAGTTGTTTCTATGATTATCCTGCGGAATTCTTTGGTTTTCACCAGCTCAGCTACTTTGTCAGGCGTATCAGCGGAACCGATTAGTTCGGCGAAGGCTGCCCTGTTCGGATTCTTAGGTTGAGTAAGGTACGCATGATGCTTTTGCACGTGATTCAGAAAGTCTGCCGCATAAGGGGTTCTCATGGGCGCTGTGACTACGATGCTTCTTACTCCTTCGTTGAGCGCTGGTCTCAGGGCGTCAATCAAGGACTCGTGGAAATTGTATAAAGCCGTCTCGTCTGTTCGCTTTCCCTTAAGATTCACTGTTAATTGCGGTTTTACAACGTGGCTGAACACCTGCCACAGAACCGCACGGTCATCCTCGAAACCCACGAGAATCGCCACGGGATATCCGCGTTTGTAGGCTCGTCTTCGCTTCATTCTCAACACCTAGTGCCTACTGCTTTATTTCGGCTTGTGTGGTTTGTGTGTTCTCGGCGCTGTTTCTAGCCTTTTCTATTAGGTTTCAGCCTTTGTGTGTG
>DATKLC010000064.1:0-10977 GCA_035542635.1 Candidatus Krumholzibacteriaceae bacterium
TTATAGCTGTATCTATTAAACGGAAGAGCATCTAAAGATTTTGCACCTATAGGCTCTCTGAAACAATTCTCTTCGAATAGTCCAGTACTCAGACTCTGAACCCAGAAAAATGCCTGCGCCTCTAACTAAACTTTCATTTCCAGCCCTGCCACACTCGTTATACTTCTGAGACCTTGTTTAAATTTCAGCGTAGCCACACCTTAAACTTGAAGCATAAAAAAGGGAGGGAAACCACCAAGCCCATCATATTTGAACCCTAATATTCATTCAGTCTGCATTGCCTCCGAAACACCCGTGCGACACTGTATCTACACTTTGTATAAACAAAACGTATAAACAACCCTAGAGGGGGTAGGTCTGTATTGGCTCCGAAACACTCCTAAACCGATGCAGAAAAACCCACAAACACCGCATACAAGGAAATAATAACGGGGTCTACGCTATTGCCGCATGCAAACGCCAAAAACGATGTTGAACCTATTTATAAGGGAGGGGATAGAGCCCGCACGCACAACAGTACACAGTTACTAAAGCGAAACGTATATCAGTCAAAACCAGAACCATAATCAACGGGGATTTGCCGACCACAGGGTGCGGGAACCACCCGATCCCATTCCGAACTCGGAAGTTAAACCGCGCTCCGTTTTTGGCGTTAGTGTGGTCTTCGGCCACGTGAAACCAGGAAAGCTGGCGCCCCACTACTATAGCCTTAAAATGGAGGAGAAATACTCAACCTTTATAACCCTCCTTATATGCAAAATTCAAAAGAAGAAGTGAAAAAACCAGCATGATACCCCAAGCAGCCCAAATATTCGGCAGCGACCCAATCAGCTTAATCTTCCAAATCGTATTCACGCTCGTTTTTGTAGTGTTCATCTTCTACGGACAAAGAATACAAATGATCCTCATGCTAAACGAAGTCAAAAACAGCCTCCTACGCTTAAAATTCATACGCGACGAAGGACGCAAAGCCGCCATAGAAACAATAAAAGACCTCGGCAAACCGGCCACCGACCCCACAGTACGCGTTGACCAATTTCTTGAATACATAGCTATCCCGCCAGAGGCTATGGACCCCGCAGGCGTTGTGTGGAAACTCGAACACATACTCGACGTGCAAGACACACGCCTAAAAGACGAAGTAAAACTCATGGCACCCCAAGCAACACCAGCGCAGATCAACAACCTCGAAACAAGCCTAGAAATCGCCATGGTTTTGAACATCATCTATAAAGTCATAAGGCACTACTACGTGCTCGGCAAAAAAACATACAGCCTCTACGTAATCATGCAAGTACAAATGGCACTTCCACTCATCATGCGCGAAGCCGAAGCCTACGCAGCAGCACTAAAAGCCACGACCCTCGGCCAACCATGGGGCGACGGCGCAGGCCAGCTCGTCGCAGCAAAACTCATCTACGGACACGAACAAAGAAAAATCGAAAAAGATTACCTCGTCTCAACAATTCAAATCGAAGGAAGAACCGTACACGTACTAAAAGGCGAAGGCCCAGGAGGCAACGTCGGCAAACCAGGCGAAGCAATCAAACAAGTGATCGAAGAAAACAACGGAAAAATCGCCTCAATAATCATCATCGACGCAGCACAGAAGCTTGAAGGTGAAAAACCAGGCGAGGTCGCTGAAGGCGTAGGCGTAGCCATCGGTGGACCAGGAGTGGACCAGTTTAAAGTTGAAGAAGAACTACTCAAATACAAAATCCCCATCTACGCGGTTATCATAAAAGAAGACGTGGGCGACGCGGTTTCACCCATGCGAAAAGAAGTGTTCGACGCCGTGGACACAGCCATTGAAAGAGTAAAACGCGTTATAATGGAAAGAACAAAAGAAGGCGATACCGTGATAGTTGCCGGCATAGGCAACACGATAGGAATAGGACAATAGGTGAAGAAAAATGAGCGAAGACTCAGGAAAAACTGCAACCCCCGAACCAGCGCAGAGAGTGTCTTCTTATTTCTTTCTAATCATTTTTGTCGTGTTAATCATCTCATTTGCGGCGTTAGGGCTCGCCATCGCTTGGTATCACGGTGGGGAAAGCCTCGAGAGCAACATTCCGTCTATACTTTTTCTTGTCATTGGGTTTGTCGGAGTTTCTTTTTCCACCTACATGCTTCTTCAAACCAGACAACACATGATGCAGTTATCGCTTGAGATTCCTCCAGTCCTGACCACTGTAACGTGCCAAAAATGCGACTACAAAAACAAACGCGAATTCGAACGTGGCGACTATATCTTCAAAGACGCTGGGCCGTGCCCAAAATGCAACAACAAACTAATTATCTCGGCGATTTATCGTGAAGTGAAGGAAAAGCCAAAGAAAGAAATCTTTTAGGTTATCACTTCGCAACCGTTCGCAGTGAGGAGCAGCGTATGTTCTGCTTGAGCGACGGGTTTTCCGCTCACCTCGACAAAAATCGGATATTCTGTTAGACAATGCGAAGCGCGTATCTCTTTGAAGGCATCTTTATACTTGTTCTTTAATGGGCTTTGCAGCAGCCAGCGTTCGGCGAAGGGAAGCGTACGAAAGTTCATTTCCATATGCTGTAAAAGCTGTTTGGCTGAGGATGTTTGCATGGCTTTGTGTTTCTTCAGTTTAAATATTGTTATTTCCTTTCCGTTTCCAACTTTGCCTGCTGCCTCTTTGAGCGTCACGAAAGGTTCAATCGCGTAGACTTCGCCCTCGTGTAGCCTTGTTGTTGACAAATGGAAAACGTTAGGTAAAGACCTTCCCGCATGAAGCAGATAGCGTCCTACCTGATGTCCTGTGAGGTTTGAAACTGGCTTGAAACCGTGTGACTCGATTGTTTTCTGAATGGCTGTTCCGAGTTTGGATGTGAAAATTCCAGGTCGAAGTGTTTCGACAGCTGTTTTTAAGGCGTCTTCTGCCGCGGCAACCATCGCGTCGTATTCTGGGTTAAAACAGACAGTAACAGCAGTGTCGGCCACGTAACCATCTATGTGTGTTCCCACGTCTACTTTGACGATGGAGCCTCGAGGAATCCGATTTTCATCGTTAGGTGGCGATGTATAATGGGCGGCGATTTCATTTATGGAAACGTTGCAGGGAAACGCAGGTTTGGCGCCGAGTTTGCGAATCATAGTTTCTGTTTTTTCGCAGACTTCCAGTATGAGCATGTTTTCCCTGACGGTTTTTTTCATTGTTTCACGTACTTCTGCTGCGATTTTTCCCGCTTGTCGAAGTTTTTCTAATTCTTCTTTTGAGAATCCCATTTTGTGTTACACGCTGCTTTCTTTAAGTGTGTGCAGAGTTAAAAAAACTTTAGAATTTTTTTGGTTTCCTTATGGTTGGCGGGAAAGTCGAGGCGTGACGATTTTTGTGCTCACTGTTGTGAACTTGTTTCCGCCTACGTGGAAAATCAGTTTAGCCTTTTCTAAATCATATTTATTGCCGAAGACGTTTTCATCTGCGTACGCGGCTTGGGCTTCGCCAATGAATAAGGTATGGTCGCCTGCGGGTATTTGTTTGTACAGCTTGCATTCAATATGGGCTATGCATTCCTTAATTATAGGTGCTTTTACAGTTTTGGCGGGCATGGAGGTAAATTCTGTTTCTTTGAATTTGTCTACTTCCCTTCCGCTTCTTCTCCCGCAGAAGAGGGTTTCCTTCACAAATTTCATGGTGGGTATGTTTATCACGAATTCTTTAGTTTCTCTTATCATTTCGTGAGAATATCGCTTTGGCGCTATACTTACAGCTACCAAGGGTGGTTGCATCGAAACTGGCATAGTCCAAGCTAGGGTTATGATGTTGGCTCTGCCCTCTTTATCAACGCACGTTAACAGAACCGCAAGTTTTGGATGCAATAAACGATATGCGCTTGATGCACTAATCAGAGGCGTTCTTTTCTCTTTCTTCATACTTCTTCCAGCCTTATGTTTTTAAGAAGAATTTTTCCAAGTCTTTTTTGGCTTTTTCCCGTTGTCTCTGGTGTTCTTTAAGGAATTTGTTCACTCTTTGAGTTAGGACCGCTTTACAGTCGCCACAAATCACTGCGCCTGTTCTGCATTCTTTGTCGAGCTGTGCGATTTTCTGGTCGTCTTCTTCGAACAGGTAGAGGAAGTACTGGAACACTGAGCAGATGTAAGGGTCGCCGCCTGTCTTTCTCTGTTCTTTAACTGTCGGCTTTCCTCCAGTAAACGCGTTCCAAACCTTTCTCTTCACATCTTCGGGCGAATCGGTTGTGAAAATAGCAGTTTCAGGCTCAGAAGCGGACATTTTTCCGCCCTTACCCAGTCCTGGCACGAATCGGCAGTGAATCTGCGCGGGTTTATGGTAGCCAAGTTTCTGTGCCACGTCTCTTGTTATCCGCCAGTATGGGTCTTGGTCGATGGCGGCTGGAATCAGCGCGGGTACGTTTTCGCCAGTGAGTTTTGCGTGTATAAAGCAGGGAACGGCTTGGATGGCTGGCCAGAAAATCCATCCGAGGTTGGTGCTGTCCTGGAACCCGAAAACGGCTTTAGCTGTAGAATATGTGACGCGCTTCGCCACCTTCAAGGCGATGTCATATTGGAGTGCGATGTCTTTTACGTCGAAGATTATCTTCGTGTTCTCAGGCTTAAAGCCCAATGCTATTAGATCTAAGGCGTTCTCATATCCCCACTTTGTGGTCTCTTCTAGTGTCATTTTATCTTCAGTGAGGAATTTTTCGTCATCCGTCATCTGAAAATAAAGCGGCACCTTAAACTTGTCCTGCAAGTACTTGGTGAAAATCCAGGGCACAAGATGTCCAATGTGCACTGGCCCGGATGGACCTCTGCCCGTGTACAACACGAATTTTTGTCCCTTCTCGAACCTGTCAAGTATTAAATCAAAGTCTCGATAAGAAAAGAACAGTTTTCGCCTCAATTGCGGATGCAAAGGTTCGCCGAAGTCTTTTTTCATTCTTTCCATTAACCCGTCCGTCAAGGGTTGGGTGCCAAATTCTCTGATGAGTTTTTCATAATCAATTTTGCCTCGTACTTCCCAAGGTGTGACTACCATTTCTTCTTCGTTACCCATGCGTTTATCTGCCTTCATTTTTGAATCAGTTAGATTATGCAAAAATGTATTAAACTTTGTGAATAGCCGTGGGAATAAAGCATAAATAAGATGTTGCGACGCTTTTATTGCGGTGCAAGTGATGTCCCGCCAATTTCCATAACAACCCTTAGACTCTTCAGATTAATCAGCGGGAGACATCAAAACACGTTAATTCTTCTGAAGGATTTTTATTCTAAACCCACTAAACTATTCAAAACATTAAGCCGAGAGGAAACCAGTTGACCCAACTCAGAGAAAACGAACAGAAAACACTCCTAGCCTTACAAAAACTCGGCGGAAAAGCCACAACACAGCAAGTAATCCAACAGAGCGGCTTAGCAGACGCGGCAGTAATGCGCGCGGCAATGACGCTAAGCGACAAGAAACTCGTCCAAACCGCCGAAAAACCACAGACAACCATAACCCTCAACCAAGAAGGAAAACTCCACGCCGAAAAAGGGCTTCCAGAAAGACGCCTAATAAACGCTCTCATCAAACTGGAAAGCACAGCATCGCTTCAAAAAGTCATAGAAAAAGCCGAGCTAGAACAAACTTTCGTACCCATAGCTTTAGGCTGGCTACACAAAAAAGGCTGGGCAACCATAACAGGCAAAGAAAAACTGCTAGTCCTGAAAGAGAAACCCGCAGTGGGAACTGATGAGCAACTTCTGCGGCTTCTGAATGAAAAAGGAGAAGCAATTCTTGAAATCCTAGACAAACCACTGCAAGAAGCTGCTGATGTGTTGAAAAGGCGAAAGCTGATTGAAATCAGCGAAAAAACCACCAGAGAATTAACCCTAACCGACGCTGGCTGGAAACAAGTCGAAAAAGGCATAAAACTAATCGAAGAAGTCAGCCAACTAACGCCCGAACTCATCATAACGGGCAAATGGAAAACCGTCAAACTCAGAAAATTCGACGTCACCGCGCCTGGTCCATCCCTCTACGGGGGCAAGAGTCACCCCTTAAGAGGAATCATTCAGCGGGCTAGGGAGATTTTCTTGGAAATGGGTTTCACCGAAATTCGCGGGCCGCTTGTTGAAACGGCGTTCTGGAACTTCGATGCGTTGTTTCAGCCTCAAGACCATCCTGCGCGTGAGATGATGGACACTTTTTATCTTTCATATCCTCAGAAGGGTGGGCTGCCAGCGAAGAATATTGTTGAGAGGGTGGCGAGGACGCATGAAGACGGCTGGACAACTGGCTCGAAGGGCTGGAGCTACAAGTGGAGCCCAGAAGAGGCTAAAAGACTCGTTCTGCGGACGCACACCACCTCGGAAACCATTCAGTTTCTTTCTCGGCACAGGAAGCCGCCTGTCAAAGTGTTCTCTGTGGACAGGGTTTACCGCAACGAACGCGTAGACTACAAGCACTTGGCCGAGTTTCATCAGATCGAGGGCATAGTTATGGCTAAGGGCGTCACGCTGCGCGATTTGATGGGTACTCTGAAGACTTTTTACACTAAACTAGGCTTGAAGAAGATACAGTTCTGGCCCAGCTATTTTCCGTACACCGAACCTTCTGCGCAGGCGACCGTTTATGTGCCCAAACTCAAAACCTGGATTGAACTCTGCGGCATGGGCATGTTCAGACCCGAAGTCTTAGCGCCCATGGGCATTGAGTATCCTGTTTTGGCTTGGGGCGGCGGCCTAGAACGCTTGGCATTCTTGGAGCTCGAAGTGGACGACGTGCGGTTGCCGTATAAGAATAATCTGGGCTGGATTAGGAGGACGCCAGTGTGCCTACGATAACTTTGCAGAGAGAACGGTTCAACAAGTTCCTGGGAAGACAACTAAGCCTCGAAAAGATGGCGAAGTGGCTGCCCTGGCTAGGCGTGGACTTGGAAGAAATAGGCCCTGATTACGTGAAAATCGAGTTTAATCCCAACCGCGTCGACCTGTGCAGTTATGCTGGTGTTGCGAGAGCGTTCAAGGGGCTCATGGGCTGGCAAACGGGGCTTCCAGAATATCCGTTAAAAAGCAGCAAGACAGTGCTTCGAATCGATAAGTCAGTTTCGGATATTAGACCTTACATGTTAGCCGCCGTTGTGCATAACATTAAACTCGACGAGGACACGGTTGCCGAGCTCATGGAAATCCAAGAAGACTTGCACTGGGGCATCGGACGCGATAGGAAGAAAGCCTCAATCGGTATGCACAACCTGGATGCTGTTCATGCGCCGCTTACGTTTAAAGCGGTTCCGCCAGATTCTGTGCGGTTTGCTCCCTTGGACAAGAGCGAAGAGATGACGTTGAGGGAGATTTTATCGAAGCACGAGAAGGGCTTGGCCTATAAGCATCTTGTGGATTGGGCGCCGCGGTATCCGCTGCTCGTGGACAAGGATGAGCGGGTGCTTTCGATGCCGCCCATAATCAACGGCGAACTAACACGTGTGAGTAGTGACACGCGGAATCTATTCTTGGACGTGACTGGCACAGACTACAACGCGGTTGCGAGAAGCCTAAACATTCTAGTCACAGCCTTAGCGGAGATGGGCGCAAGAATCGAGAAAGTCACGGTGGAATATCCAGACCACACGGAATCTTCGCCAAACCTTTCGCCACAGCGCATGCAACTTCGCGTTCAGTATGCGAATGAAATGCTTGGCTTACGCCTCACCGAGTCCGAAGCGATTAAGTGTTTGAAGAAATGTAGGTTGGATGCTAAGAAAATCGGAAAGATGACGCTTGAGGTTTTGATTCCTGCGTATCGCATAGACGTTCTGCACGAAATCGACTTGGTGGAGGAAGTTGCCATCGGCTATGGGTATTATCGATTGAAGCCCACTTTGCCAGTGACGGTGACCGTTGGTGAAGAGCACAGGGCTGGAAAACTTGCAGAGACCGTGCGTCAGATACTAATCGGACTGGGCTTTACTGAGGTCATGAACTTTACGCTCACCAACGAAGAGACGCACTATGTCAAGATGCTGAAGAAGCTGGGAAAAGCGGCGAGACTAACGAATCCTGTTTCCAGCGAGTACACTATTCTGCGCGAGGAACTTTTGCCTGGGCTGTTGCAGAATTTGATGGACAACCGTAGTGAGAGTTTTCCGCAGAGGTTGTTTGAGGTTTCGGACGTTGTTAAAGTCAACATGCAACTGGAGAGCCGTTGTGACAGAAGGCTTCACGTCGCTGGAGTATTGTCTTATGCAGCCGCAAACTTTACAGAGATAAAATCCATCGTAGAAGCATTACTAGCCAATCTGGGGTTCAAAAAGTGGCAAGTCAAAGCGGTTGCGCACCCGAGTTTCATCGAAGGAAGAGCTGCCTGTGTCATTGTCGGCAAGAAGCAAGTGGGTATCATGGGCGAGATTCATCCCCAAGTGCTGAATAATTTTGAGCTGGAAAACCCCGTTGCTGCCTTCGAGTTGGACTTGGAGGAGTTTTGTTAGGAAAGGTTAATCTCTTTCGGCTTCAGTTTTTATTTTTGACGATGATGAGCGCTGCTTTGAGTTAATCCCGCTGGTTCCTCTTTAGTGAGGCTTCATGGATACGGACTCCCGCTATGATTGGACGCAATGTCCTTGTCTATGATGCGGGGGTTTACCCAGACATGAGACACGGCGGGCGTGGGCGAGAGTAATGTTCCCGCTTCGAGAGAGCTTAACGGAGAAAAGCGCACTGCTTACTCGGTGAGGTTAAGTGTTAGTTAGGTGGGACACAAAAAACGCCCACGAGATTAACGCTACTTAGCAGTAACGTTTTTCGGTTGCTGCCGTGTTATTTTAGGTTGAAGGACGTTATGATGATAGTTGGCTTCGTGCTGGCAGTTGTACCCGTGTACGCACCCGCGCCTAGACCGCAGCAGGTTGTGTTAATCTGCCCGAAATGCCGTTCTCACATTCCAGTCGACTGCAAGTTTTGTCCTCAGTGCGGAGCGGATTTACGCCCTAAGAAGCGTGGTCGTAAGTAACTTTTAAGTCATCCCCGTGCAAATCATACTGGAAAAGGCGACGTACATTGGATGTAGAAGAAAGATTGGCGCTTGTCATTCGTAATACGCAGGAAATGGTCACCGAAGGCGAGTTGCGAAAAATACTGGAAAGCGTCAGCAAACCTAGGGCTTATTGGGGTTTCGAGTCTAGCGGCTTGATGCACATCGGCATGGGCTTGGTGTGTGGCGGGAAAATAAAGGACATGGTGAACTCTGGTTTTCACTTTATCATTTTTCTCGCGGACTGGCATAGTTGGATAAACAACAAACTCGGCGGCAAAATGGAGAACATTCATGTGTGTGGCGAGTATTTCAAGGAATGTTTTACGGCTTTGGGGCTTTCGCCTGACAAGGTTGAGTATCTGTGGGCTTCTGATTTGGCTAAGGACATTGACTACTGGGAAAAAGTGATACGCATTGCCAAAACGGCTTCGCTTCAAAGAATCTGGCGCGCATTGCCCATAATGGGACGAGAGATGAACCTGTCCGATATGGAGACTGCTTGGGTCTTTTATCCGTGCCTACAGGCTGCGGACATTTTTCAGATGAAACTTGACGTTGCCTGTGCTGGAATGGACCAGAGAAAGGCGCACATGCTCACGAGGGATGCTGCAGAAAAGCTACATTGGAAAAAGCCCTCCTGCGTTCACGTGCCGCTGTTGATGGGTTTGCAAGGACCAACGCAAACAGAGCAGCAGTTTGACGAGAACAAGGCGATTAACTTGGCGATCAGCGCGAAGATGTCGAAGAGCAAGCCAGAAAGCTGCATCTTTGTGCACGATTCGCCAGAACAGATTAGGACCAAGATGAAGAACGCTTACTGCCCGCCGAAGCAGGCGGAAGCCAATCCCGTGATGGAACACGCCAAACTCGTGGTCTTCGCGCATCAGAAGAACTTGATCATAGAACGCCCAGCCAAATACGGCGGAACACAGGTCTTCAATAACTACGCGGAACTCGAAAAAGCCTTTGCAGAAGGCAAGGTTCACCCGTTAGACTTGAAGAACGGCGTCGCCGAAGCATTGGTGACCATTTTAGAACCCGTGCGAAAGCATTTCCAGAAGAAGCCAGAATTGCTTGAGAAAATGCTGCAGATAGAAGTTACAAGGTAAACAAGCAGTTGTCAACCCGACTACAGAAACGGATAGAAAAGGTTCAACTTCTCATAGAAAAACTCGCCACAGATTCTGAGAAAGGCTGCTTAATCATCGTTGAAGGACAAAAAGACTACCGAGCGCTCCGACAGTTAGGAATAAACGGCAAAATATTGACAGCGAAAACTTCCAGAAAATCCTTCTTAGACCTGGTTTCAGAAATAGAAAAAAATCCCAGCCCTCAAATAATTCTTCTCTTAGACTTTGACAGAAGAGGAAAAGAACTCACCAAACGCTTAGTTCAGCATTTGGAAACTGTCAGAATAAAGACAAATGCAGACTACTGGAAAGAACTACAAGCACTCATAGGACGCGACGTAAAAGACATAGAAGGCATACCAACATACCTACAAACACTAAACAAAAAACTCACCCAATAGAACCACAGGCTCCCTAATCATATTTGCAGTATATTTGGATCCTAATAGTATCATATATGGAACCGGGTCTAGAGGAGCACCGAGCAGATTCTCTCACTGTGAAAAACTACCTATACGAGAACAAGTGTACACACACAGCCAACTCTCACTATAAATACAAGCCTGCGACTTTCAGTACCGCTTCAAAATTCTCCCGCGATTTCTCCCCCTTATAATTCCTCAACGCCTGTTTCAGCTTTTCCTGATTAATTTTACCTATTTTCTCGGCGACTTGCTTGGCGATGTTGTTTGAGATGAAAAAGTATTGACTAATTGCGGTTACATTTGAAACTCTTCTCTTGGTGCTTGCCGTTTCGAAATCCACTATGTAAGGCGTGTTGTTTTTGATTATGACATGCTTCGGCGCATGACTCAACTCACCATGATCCAAACCCTTCACATCCAACC
>DATKLC010000065.1:0-2293 GCA_035542635.1 Candidatus Krumholzibacteriaceae bacterium
GAGCCGTAAAGAACAAGAAATGCAAAAAGTAGCGTATACGGAATCGACAACGAGCTTGTTGACGTGTGGAGCGTAATCAGCGAGAACACCAGTAATAGCGCCGACAACACAATACATGCTTGGGCAACCACTGTGAGTTGAAGTCGTGTTTTAACAAACAAAGGCTGATGCTCAACGTCGATATGTTCTGGCTGTGTCTCTATCAGTGAGATGCCTTCGAAGCCGCCTTTCGTGACATTCTCACCGTGCAAGATCGGTTCGAACTTTTTGTAGATTCGATTAGGTATTTCTTTGTGCCGTCTTTTAGCCAGGATAATCTTTTCAAGATGTATCATGACTTCATTCGGGTGTACATTTTTTTGAATATTATCCCTATGCCCTCTGTGCCAATATAAGTGAGACATTTACCTCCCAATAAATTACTGTAGAGGGTGGGGAGGTAAGAAAGGAAATGGCCATCAACAAAGTTAAGAACATCCCAGTGATTGCAGGAGCCCGTAGGGTGACTGCAATCACTGGGATGGACCCCGAAAAAACTACCCTGCCGGAGCAGGCGGTTGCGTTGAACCTGCCTGACCCGGAAGTGCCGGAAAGGCCTGTGCGCCGACGTTTCACGGCTGAGTACAAACTCGACATCCTGCGACAGGCCGACTTGTGTACGGAACCCGGCAGTCTCGGGGCTCTGTTGCGCCGTGAGGGGCTCTATTCGTCCAACCTTACCACTTGGCGCCGGCAACGGGATGAAGGAACCCTAGCGGCGCTGAAGCCTAAGCAGAGAGGCCGCAAAGCCACTGCACCTGATCCCGTGGCTCTTGAAAACGAGCGGCTGCGAAAGGAGAATGTGCGGCTTGCCAAGCGGCTCAAACAGGCGGAACTGATCATCGATGTCCAAAAAAAAGTCTCGCAGATCCTGGGGATCACCCTGGAAACGCCACCAGAGAGCGAGAGCGATTAATGGAAGCTGTCGAAATACTTGTCCCTGATGTGGGTACCAAGCCCGCCTGTGACGCCCTCGGGGTTTCCCGTGCAGGTCTGTATCGGCGGCGAGCAATCGGCATGGCCACACCGGGAGTATCGAAAGAGCGTCTTGGGCCGCCACGTACCCTTGCCCCGGAGGAAAGGCAGGCAGTGCTTGACATCATGCATTCAGAGCGCTTTCAGGACAAAGCTCCCCATGAAGTGTACGCAACGCTTCTGGACGAAGGGGTCTATCACTGCTCCATCCGCACCATGTACCGGATTCTCGAAGAAAACGCCGAGGTCAAAGAGCGTAGAAATCAATTGCGGCATCCCGACTACAAAAAGCCTGAGCTTCTGGCAACCGGCCCGAACCAGGTATGGTCATGGGACATTACCAAGCTGCTGGGGCCTGCAAAATGGACTTATTTTTACCTATATGTGATTCTCGATATCTTCAGCCGCTACGTAGTCGGCTGGATGCTTGCAACCTGTGAATCAGCAGAGTTGGCCAAGCGGTTGATCGGGGAAACCTGTGAGAAACAGAGCATCCAGAAAGAGCAATTGACAATTCACGCTGACCGCGGTTCTTCCATGAAATCCAAACCGGTGGCCTTACTTATGTCCGATCTGGGAATCACCAAAACACATTCAAGACCACACACCAGTGACGACAACCCTTACTCGGAATCCCAGTTCAAGACGTTGAAATACAGGCCTGATTTCCCGGAAAGGTTCGGCAGCATCGAGGATGCCAGGGCGTTCTGCCAAACTTTCTTCCGTTGGTACAACCAGGAACACAAACATACCGGCATCAGCCTGCTCACCCCTGAAATGGTCCATTACGGCAGAGCCGATAAAATCATCCAATCAAGGCAAGAGGTGCTCAACGCTGCTTATGCAGCACACCCTGAACGCTTCGTCAGGAAAATACCGGTACATAAATCGTTGCCGGAAGCGGCGTGGATCAACCCGCCAAAGCCGGCGGCAAGCTAAAATTCGCTACACTAAATTCACACGGTAAGTGTCTCAAAGTTATTGACAGATTCCGTTGGGAGAACTGGCTGAAAAGGCGGATAATTATTGTGTTGAAATGAAAGAATACAATAGCGAAGACCTTATCAGACTTGACGGACAGCAATATCAAAAAATCTGGATTGAAGCGTCTGAAATGAGGGAAGAAGGTTATTTCAAAAGGATAGCCGAGAAGATTCAATGCCCAATCAGAATAATACATGGAAAGGACGATTCCACCCCGGCAGAAGGCGTGGTTACCCCCCTGCAGGCGGCTGTCACGGACCTTAAATGGTATGTAATCGAAAGATGCGGACATTCA
>DATKLC010000066.1:0-2943 GCA_035542635.1 Candidatus Krumholzibacteriaceae bacterium
TCGCCTCGTTTTCTCGCTAGGGGCAGTGATTCGCCCGTTACTAAGGCTTGGTCAACTTGAGAAGTGCCCTCGATAACCGTACCATCTAAGGGAATTCTTTCACCGGGTCTCACCAGTATAATCGTTCCTGGCTGCACTTCTTCTACTTTCACGCTTTTTTCAGAGCCATCAATTATCACTCGTGCCTGGTCGGGCATGAAGGCGGACAGTTTCTCAACAGTTCTTCGGGCTCTGTTTTCGATGTAATTTTCAAAATATTCTGCTAACGAGTAGAGGAACAAGACGGTTGCGGCTTCAAACAGAAAACCCAGATACAACGCGCCGAAGCTCGCAACGGCCATAAGAAATTCTACTGAGAACCTTCTTTCGACTATAAGCTCTTTCAGTCCCCAAAACCCAATGTAAACACCTGCAACAATGACAGCGATGTGAAGTATGATTGAAGAAACTGTTGCGGGTTCGTTCAGAACAGGTATAGTGAAGCCAAGTGGCACTCCTTGAGCCAATAAATCCAGTAAGCCACCAACGATCATGGCAGACCCGAGAAACACGGCTAGCAAAACCCAGACTCGTCTGCTTTCCCTTTCTTCAAATTGTTCTCTTTCTGCTCCTTCTGGGCAGCTCATGGTTTCTCAAACTATGAAAGCATGGGTTTTTTATATTAATTTAGTGCTAACGAACGCGGATAAAATATTAATAGACTAATAATAGATAGTCTCTTTGTTAATATTAAAGGTGAACCTGCTTGACTGTTGTAAGCATAACTCTGCCTAGTGACCTGCTCAACAAGTTTGACGAATTCATAAAATCTCGAGGATACTACAGCAGGTCAGAAGCTTTTCGTGACGCGATAAGAAGTCTCATCGAGGAGTCCGAGCTTGCCCGGTTAGAGACGGGAACGGTAGCAGCGACCATAATGACCACATGCGAGTACAAGAGAGCCGACGTGGACTTGAAGATTACCGAGGTTAGACACGAATTTGATGATGTCGTGGTGGAAAATGTTCACAGGCACATCGGCGAAAAATACTGCCTAGAAGTCTTCATAGCCGAAGGAAACTACCAAAGAATACTAGACCTCATCGGAAGAATCAGAGGAATGCGAGGCATCCAACAAATAAAAGCCCTATTCATGACACTCTAAACGCGCTTCTATATGACCCCTTTCAGCGCTTCTCCGAGGCCGGCGATTTCGTAAACATAACGCAGATGTATTATTCTCTTAATCGTCTGAGCCAGTCGTCCTTCCACTTTCACTCCGAGAACCTGTCCGATGCCGTACCTTTCACCTATGGCGAGAATCAAGCCGCTGAACTTTGGAACGTATGCTGTTCTTTCCCTCTGTGTCACGTCTGCGTAGAGGTTCTGCGCCACAACCTCGGCTTGTTGTAGCGCTATCTCAACACATTGTGGAAGAACCGCACCCGTATCAGAGTCTACTACGAGAGCACAATCGCCCACCACATAAACTCCAGGAAACCCCACAGCTTCGCAAAACTCATTAATCAGCACTCTACCGTTTTTCCCCATTCTTAACCCACTGCTGCTTACCACTTGCGAACCCTGAACGCCGCCCGCCCAGATGAAGAGGTCGTATTCGATTTGGCTGCCGTCGTTCAACATGATTAAGTCAGGTTTGACTTCGGAGATGAATTTTCCAAGGATGAGTTTGGATCCCATGTCGGCTAAGACCTCAGCGATTTTTTTGGAAAATTCGGGCTTATTCCACGAAGGAACCAACGTGTTCGAGCCTTCTAGCACGGTGACACAGCAGTTAAACTCGTCCACGATTTCTCCTGCCAACTCAACGCCTGTGAAACCTCCACCGCCTACGACTATGTTGGGCTGTTTTTCTTTTTCCATGGTTTTCAGTTTGTCTTTGATTTGGGCTGCCGCTTCCACAGAATCGACGCAGAAGGAATTCTCGTGGGCGCCTTTGATGTGGTGGTAGTCGGGTTCGCTTCCGAGAGCAATCACAAGCTCATCGTAGGGCACGTTGCCTTTGTCGGTGATTACTGTTTTTTCGTCGAGGTCAACCTTGCTAACGTTTCCCTGAAAAAACTGGATTTTTCTGTTCTCCAACAATTCAGACAAGGGCATGGTGAGGTCGGAGGGTTTCTTCACGCCCGTGACTATCTCATAGGCAAGATGCAGATACTGATGAAAATCATTACGGTCAATCAGAACAATCTCAACATCTTCTAAGCGCTTTACCTTCTCTTCAAACTTAACAGCGGTCATTAAACCGCCATACCCAGCCCCAAGAACAACCACTCTACTCAACACGTACGCCTCCCACAGCGATCATTGCTTTTTACGATTCTGATTAATTCTTTTGGTTCTGCTATAAGTTTTCTTATGGGTAATGGAGTGTCAGAACGTTGAAAATTAAAATTATCTTGAATTGTGAATGGAAGTTTGTTAGAAATCCTCTTCTAATTCCATTCGACTGTATGCCGTATTCTCTTCCATGGTTTTTTCTGTGGTGCTGCTTGTTTTCTTTCCTTTTTTCTTTTTGCTTTTCCTTTTCATGATAATCATTAATGGTTATCGCATGCTAATTTTTATGACTTGTGATTAAAACCATGAATTTCACGATATTATTTATCCGATTAGAACCACTGGTTCTCTCGGCATATTTAGGTCATATTTGGATCCTAATAGTATCATATATGGAAGAGGGCCTAGAGGGACGCAGAGCAGATTCACACTGAAAAACTACCTATACTAGAAGCAGCGTATACGCACACTCGCACAGCATTTTAACTCTTCTCACGTTTCGCAATCTCACGGGCAGCTATAACGCCCGAGGCGGAGGCTTGAATCAAACCACGCGTGATTCCCGCGCCGTCGCCTATGGTGAATAGGTTAGCCAAACGCGACTCTAAACTGTCACTCAGCTCCAAACGGCTACTGTAGAACTTCACTTCAATGCCATACAGC
>DATKLC010000067.1:0-26895 GCA_035542635.1 Candidatus Krumholzibacteriaceae bacterium
AGATAGGGTAAAATTCCGCTTTTTCTGCATTCAGAGAGTCTTTTTACCAGTTTATGCGCGAGCATTATGGGGAGGGGCATTAGTTCTTTTGTTTCATTCGTTGCGTAGCCGAACACCATTCCTTGGTCTCCTGCTCCTTGCTCATGGGTTTCGGTTTCGTTGACTCCTATTGCGATGTCTGGAGATTGTTCTGTTATGGAGACTAGTATGCCGCAGGTTTCCCAGTCCATGCCGTCTCTTGCATTGTCTAACCCTATTTCCTTCAGGGTTTGTCGGACGACCTTGGGAATATCTACGTAGCAAGAAGTAGTGATTTGACCAGTGACTATGACGTTTCCTTGCATGACCAAGTTTTCGCAGTCAACCCTCGCCTTGGAGTCTTTATTCAGAATAGCATCCAGCACGGCGTCTGAGATTTGGTCTGCGACCTTGTCTGGATGACCCTCCGCCACCGACTCTGAAGTGAATAGGTATCTTCCATTGTTTATCATTAGAATCCTTCAGCTTGAGTTTTATACGGGTGTTAGTAACATCTCACATTTTCTTAAAAAACTTTCTAAGACACTCTCGCTGCCCTGCATAATAAGCTCACAAGATAACATCCGCTGTAGTAGAGGAAAACGATTTCTTTAAGAAAAAAATGATGTTTGAGATTGTAGTTCAATTTGGGCTGAAGGTTTATCTTCCGAAGAGTTTCACTACGGTCTTTATTCCTGTTGACGCTTGACTTCTTTCCGAATGCTCAACGTGATCCATCGCCACTGCATAGCCTAACACAAGCAACGGGTCAAAATCTTGCCTAACTATTTCTACGCAGTATTCGTCGCTGACGGTTGCCCAGTTCAAATGAACCCTCGCTATCACAGACTTGTCAGGTGCCACGATGTCATATGTGTGATGCACTATGTTGCCCTTTATTCTCGCCATTTCGTGACCTTGATCGTCTTCCATCCACCATTCACTGCCGAATAGTTTCAGGATTTTCTTCTTGATTCTCGCCCGTGTTTGACCGTCCTTGTCTTTGATTTCGTACTCGTGATGCACCGTGATGACTTTTCCGTCAATCTCACCTAAGTGAACACTTGAGTTGTCTTCCAGCCAAAATTTAGGTCCTAAACTGACGAATTCTTGTTTTATAAAACCTAATTGCTCACCCATCTTGCTCTTGATCACATAAGTGTTCCTCACCGTCAAAAGCCGCTGGTCAACGATGAATTCTCTATGGTCTAACATGCTCATTTGACTTACACCTAACACTAGGTTTGGCTCAAGCACAAGTTATCTCTTGCCAACCCAGAATACTAATTCAGACTCAACAAGTGCCATTGCCGTTAAACAGATGGCTCTCGTGAGTAGCCTAAGAAGCCTAAAAGTTGGTTAACATCCGTTGGAGGATAACCTGAATAGTATTTGCTGAAGTAACCGAACACTTCCAAGGAGGCGTCTAGAAATTTTCTCATTTTTTCTGCCCATTTTTTGATTCTGTCCGTTCTGTCTATTTCTATTCTTCCAAGCGTTCCGTTCACTTTTCTTCTGTCGCCTTCCCAACGTATGTAGACAAAATCCGAGGTTGTCACATTTATTTCAGGCATGAAGGGATGGTCAACCCAAGCCAAGGCTGCGCGGTTTTCTCTGAGAAGTGCGTAAAGTTTTTCCTCCAGCATTTTTTTGTTTCTCACTTCTACCGCAAAACGGTAACTCTTGGGCAAGTTGGTTAGGAAATCGTGCAAGAGGTTGAAGTGTTCGGGTTTAAAGCTGTATGGAAGCTGAATCAGTAAGGGTCCAAGCTTGTCTCGCAAGTGAGAGATTCGTTCAAGGAACACGTCCACTTCTCTTTGACAATTCTGTAGCATTTTGATGTGTGTTATCACTCTGGGAAATTTGGCAGAAAACAAGAAGCCCTCAGATGCTTGTGCCTTCCAGTTTTCCACAGTGTCCACGGAGGGGATTCTGTAAAAGGTGTTGTCCACCTCAACCGTGCTAAAATGCCTTGAATACTCGGCTAAGAAATCCTTCGAAGCTGTGTTCTCTGGGTATAGTTTTCCTACCCAGAAGTCGTAGCTCCAACCCATCGTGCCTACGTGAAGTTTGTCCATTATGCTATCCCACGGCGTCTTGTTTTATCTGGTCTAAAGTGCATTCTCGCGGAGATTTATCTTCTCTGAGTCCATGAAACCGTGGCATCCGCAGCCTGCCATCCTTGGTGACCGATTGGTAAATAACCTCACACACGAGTTCGGGCTTCAACCAAGTGATTTCTTCTGGGACACTCACGTCCTCAAGCGTTTGTCTAGATGCCTGAAGCCCTTGGAAAGTCTGCATCAAATCGTCCAGCGTCTTGTCTGAAAAGCCCGTGCCCACTTTGCCCACAAAAACTGACCTGTCATCATCGTACAGACCGAGTATTAACGCTCCAAGCGTGCCTTCTCGTCTGCCTTCACCCTTGGTGTAACCGAAAATCACGCAGTCGCATGTGGCGAGCTTCTTTATTTTTAGCCAGTTTTTGCTTCTCACGCCGGGCTCGTATGGGCTGTTTTGCTTTTTCGCCATCACACCTTCCAAGCTCTTCTTGAGGGCGGCTTCGTAGTAGGCTTCGCCTTGCTCCTCTATGTATTCGGACAGCAGAACGTTCTTTCCCTCTTTCACGTGTTCTTTCAGAATCTCTTTTCTCTCTATTAGGGGATTATCAAGCAGAGGTTCACCGTCCTTCTCGAGTATGTCAAAGACTATGTAAAGTGCTGGAAACTTTTTTGCCATAAACTCGACACCCTGAGCCGATGTGCTTCTGCTTCTTTCCAAGAGTGTTTGAAAGTCTGGCTTGCCCTTTTGGACTACGATTATTTCACCGTCCAGTACTGTATGCGAGGCGAGTGTGGCCAATTCTTCGAGTTCGGGAAAGTTGTACCGCAATTCTTTGTCATATCTACTTCTTACGCTCAACTCTTCGTCGACGTAGCTTATCGCCCTGATTCCGTCCCACTTGATTTCGAATATCCAATCTTTGGCGGAGAAAGGTGCCTTTGCTGTATTTGCCAGCATGGGCTTGTAGAAGCGTTGCCTCATTTCTGTTTCAACTGCTTGAGCGTTTGTTCCAGCGCCACCATGAGTCCCTTGGCTTCTTCTTTCACGGGCTTCTCCACGGTTATGGTTTCGCCCTTAAGTTTCTTCTCGATGAGTGCGTCTACTTTTTCTTTGTAAGTGTCTTCGTACTCTGTTATGTCGAACTCACCTGAAAGATCAGCCACAATTTTTTTGGCCAGATCTAATTCTTCTTTCTTTGGCTCTTTCAATTCTTTTAATTCTTCGAGTTGGCTTGGGTCGGAGACTTCATAGGCGTATCGTAGCGTGGTGATGATCAGGGCGTCCTTGTATGGGTGGACCAGAACGGGATACTCCTTAGTTTTCATCGTGATTCTGCCTGCTCCTGCTTTGCCTGTACTTCGAAGCGTGGTCATGAACAGAGCATAGGGCTCGCTGCTTCCTTCGGGCGCCAGCGCGTAGGATCGCTCAAAATACACTGGATCGACTGAGAGATAGTCGACAAACTTGTTTATTCGAATTCTTCGGTCTGACTCGGGTTTTGCCGCTTGGAGCTCCTCTTTCGTGAACATTATGAAATGGTCTTTGCTGATTTCGTAGCCTTTGGCGGTTTCTTCCCAAGGAACTATCTTGCCTTCTTTCATGTCGACGCGCTCGTACTTTAACGGTTGTCCATCAGTTTTGTGCAGGAACCTGAAGGATACGCCTTTGTCAAAGGTCATAGGGTAGACTTTTACGGGCACGTTGACCAAGCCGATTGTGATGCTTCCACTCCAGATGGGTCTCTTGGGGATTTTGGGTGTCTTTTCTTTCGACAATCTCAACTCACCTCCAATCGTTGCCTGTCTTTCAACATTCCTTCCCACGGATTCTTCTCGCGCTTAACTACACTGAATAGATTGAAACCCTCGGGTTTTATTCCTTTTCGAACCTCATTCCAATCTAAGGGCGTGGAAACTGTGGCTTGCGGAGTGGCTCTTAGGCTGTACGGGCATATCATCGTTCTACCGTGCGAATTCTGCAGATAATCAATAAACACGGTTCCAGGTTCTCTTGATTGAGGAAGCTCTGAGACGATGATTTCGGATTCTCTCGTTAATTGTTTTCCAATGTTGTGCACGAATTCTCTGGTCTGCTGAAACGTGTACCCCTCCTTCACAGGAATTATGATGTGCATTCCTTTCTTGCCCGAAGTTTTAACGTAAGAATGCAAACCCAATGCGTCGAGCTTTTCTTTCAGCAGTAAAACCACGTTTATAACATGGTCGAAGCCCAGAGGCGGTTCGGGATCGATGTCGAACAAGACGAGGTCGGGGCTTTCGAAGGACTCAGCCTTAGACAATGTCAGATGAATCTCTAATGCAGCGAGGTTACCCAACCAAACGAGCGTGTCCAAATCGTTGCACAGCACGTATGACAATTCGCGCTTTGCGGTTTCGGAGTAGTGTTTAAAAGTCTTAACCCACGAAGGAGTGCCGCTGGGCGCATCTTTTTCATAAAAACCCTCCTCCGCTACTCCGTTTGGGAATCTGTTCAAAACAGCAGGTCTGTTGGCTAAAAGCTCCAGCATTTTTGGAGCCATTTTAATGTAATACTCGATTACCTGTGCTTTCGTGATTTTGATTTCTGGGTATAGAATTTTGTCAAGATTCGTGAATTTAACTTTGGTGAGCTTTTCTGGCACAGTATTCTAGCCCTCGCAACAGTGGTTAGCCCTTTTCCCTGAGGGCGATGCGGAAGGGGTGCAGTTCGGCTGTCATGACGCGTTTTTTTACCGCTGGGTCGGTTTTCATGAAGATTTCGGCTTGTTCTTCCGATTCTGCGCAGAAGATGACGATTCCGAATTCGCCGTTTAAGCATCGACCTGCGAGGAAGAGTTTTCCTTCTGTTAAGGCTTTCTTGAGATACTCAAAATGCTCGTTAACAATGGCTTCCTCCTTCGGCGACATTTTCGCTGGTGATTCTGGGTTTACTAGCCTCAAGACGTAAACGAAAGTCAACTCTGCTGTCATAGGCCTCCTCTTCTAATTAGTGATTGAAGAGTTTATATAACATAAAGGGGGAGGTTATTTTTTAGGTGTTTCTTCTTTGCACACTTTTGTCATGAGTTCCTTTAATCTTTTGTAATTCGTGAGTAACGAAAGCCCCGCTTCTGTTATTTCGGTCTTACCTCCTTGTTTTCCGCCTTTTTGGGTCTTAACTATTGATTCTCCTAGATGCTCCTCTATTTCTTTTATGTGCGCCCAGGCGTAGCGGTAGGACATGTGCGTTGCTTTTGCCGCTGCGCTGATTGACTTTTTTTCTCGTATTTGTTCCAAAAGTTCGTATGCACCCTCGCCGAAAACATAATCTTCGCCTATTTGGAACCACAATTTGAAGGCGGGTTTAACTTTTTTCTTTGTCATAGTTTGTAGCCTATCTTTCTCAGGAATTCTTTTCGGGCTTTGACGTCATCTTCTGTTTCGATGCCCTTGCTCTTGAAGCCATCGACGACTCCTAATATACCTCTGCCCTGCTCGGTTTCTGCGATTATGACTTCTAACGGGTTAGCCGTAGCAGCATAAATAGTGCACACTTCTGGAACATGCTTAATCTTGTCCAGCACGTTTACAGGATAAGCATTTCTCATGAATATGACAAAGGAATGCCCTGCGGCTAGGGTGAAAGCGGTTTTGGTTGCTAACTTTTTCAGTTCTTCATCGTTGCCCTCAGAACGCACGAGACATGGACCCGAACTTTCGCAGAAGCCTATGCCGAATTTTATGTTGGGCGCCGCGTTTACTAAAGCCTCGTACAGGTCTTCGACGGTTTTGATGAAGTGCGCCATGCCCAAGATTATGTTGCAGTCTTTGGGCGGTTCGATTTTTACGGTTGATATTTCCATAAATACCACTTAAGCCTGAAGAGGGTTTATTGTTTTTGGCGAGCCTGATTGATCTTAAGTTAGCCTGATTCTTTCACAGCAGAGCGATTATGACTATCAGGCGAGTTTCGAACGGCTTCGTTGAGTAAGTGCTGGATAAATTCATAACGAGTTAGGCGATGTGCGTTAGTCGTGTTGGGGTGCAGGCTTGAGCTGTTTCTTGGTCAAGATTGCCGCCGCCATAGTAGCGGCAAGAATAATCGCTGGGATTGCCCAGCTCGGAAATTCAGGGACAACTATGACATGTCCGTTGTCTACAGTATGAGTTATTTGTGCGTGGCCCGATCCTGTGTCTGGTTGGAGCAACTGCGTCTCGTTTAGTGTTATGTCTGACTGCCCCGAGGCGGTAACATTGAAGGTTACCGTGGCTAGTATTCCATTGCCGCTTACGCTATTTTTTGACAAGAGTGAACATGTAATTTCTTTTATGTACCCGGTGGGCTGAGGAGGGGTATTTAGGAAGAGTCTTTGGCCTGCGCTTTGCATGAATGGTCCTTCCTCTACGTTGGTGACATTCAAAACAGCCGGATCCCAGTTCAATCGAACTGTCCAAAACCAAAGATTTGGTACGTTTGAGATAGTTATATTCACCTGAAAGGAGTTTCCAATCTGGGATTCAGGAAGAGTGGATGAAGGAGGACTAATCGAAATTGTTGTCCCGTCGCCTCTGGCGAAACCGACGAGGCCTAGGCAAACTGCAAATACAACTACTACGATAATAACGATTTTCATCTAGCTCACGTCTTTGTTGTCATATGTTGATATATTTTATAGTATTTGCCCAAATAGTATATCTAGACCTTATTAGACTATTGAGAAATCTGGAGAAATATATAGTGGACATTGAATTTCTCACTTTCGATAAACAGAACTAGACAAGTCGCACGAGATTTAGGAAGTTGTCAACCGTGATGGTTCTTGTGTGTTCAGAAGCGAGTTTATGTGAAGACTTGTCTAGCATGAGGTCCTTTCAACGAGTGTGTTTTCATAGCGGCTCTTGCTAGACTTATCATGCATCATTAATGTGTGCTTCAAAATTTCAGGTCACACGCTAGCACTACTGGGTTATCGACAATTCTCCAACGAACCACTTTCGATCTTTCAAAAGAATGTAAACCATCAGTCCGTTGATAAGAGTTCCTGGTAGCGCTGCAGGAGCGCCTAAAAGTCCTTGCAGCAAAAATAGAGAAAAGTCAAAAAATGTGGCTAAACTGAATATTATTGCTGCAATCCATCTAGCTATTTTGCTTCGAACCGAAAGACCGAGGCTGATCATCAGAAGATCAACACCAACTATCAACGCAACAATTCCAATGGCCGACATACTGTTGTTAGCGAATCCATATGACGGCAGCGGGAAACCAAAAACCTGTTCAACCGTCTGAACTGCGGAAAGTGCAATGTTACGAAAGCTGTCAGATTCGGCGGTTGCTGAGTCTATGAATATCAAGAGTAGTCCTCCAATAAGCATGACGCCGCCTGCGATCATGGATAGTCGCGAGACAACCTTCGCTTTCAGGAATTTCGAAAGCAGTGATTGAATCTGAGCGCGGTCTAGCATTATGTCACCTTTTATCGTTACTTCATGATTAACTTGCATGTGTTTTTTTCTCAACCAAGAGGAGATAATGAAATTGTACACTGATGAGACAGTCGGGAATCACCTGTTGTTTTGAGTAATCCACTTTTTCGTTTTCTCCACAAAGCATAATTCTCATGTACCGGCGAGCTTCTTGTTAAAGTGATTTCTCACTAGTAACGCTGCAACAGTTACTGCCAGGAATATGAATATGAGAACGAGTGAACCCGCAAAGGCAACGTTCTGTTCTCTCCAGCCACCCTGAGTGACATCTTGACTTTGCGTCAAATGCCTGAAGGCACCATAAATCCACCCAGGTAATGTTGGAATATCTGAGCTCGTAAGTGTAAGCTGGCTTGGCCACAAAGCACCCTCATTTCCTGCAGCAAACAGAACAACAGCTGCTTCACCAAATGCAGCGCCGAATCCCAGAAGTATTCCGGTCAAAATCCCTGGCGCTGCTGCTGCAAGAATAACGTGTCTGATAGTCTGCAACTTGGTTGACCCCAAGGCGTATGCGGCAGCTTTGAAGTCGGCGGATACTCTCTTGATGGACTCTTCAGCAATTCTAATGTTCCATGGGAGTATCATAAAAGCGAGACAAATTGCTCCACCGAGAAGGCTTCTCTGGGCCCAACCAAATTCATGAGCGAAAAAAGTGAAGCCAAATAATCCCAGTATCACCGACGGAATTCCGGCAAGAGTTTCGATAAAGAAACGAATAACTTTTGTAAGGAGGTTTTGCGGAGCGTATTCAGAAAGGTAAATTGCCGACCCTAGGCCAAGTGGAATGGATATTAACTCACAGAGTCCACAAAGAAGTAGCGACCCTGCGATTTGCGGTCCGATCCCGATGATGCCAGACTTCACTCCTTCAATTATGGCGGTGGCATCTGACCAAGAGACAGGCCACGGTTTCGTGACAAAATCCCATGAAACGCTGTACATTCCGCGAATGAATATGACAGCGATTACGAAAAACAGGCAGCCCACTGCGATAAGTCCGCATAGTCTCAGACAGAGTTTCATTACATTCTCTTCAATCACTGGAGCTCGCGTCTTCGTTCGTATGGTCTTTCTTTGCCCCCATAAACCTAGCAGCGTTCCAATCAAGCAAAGAACAGAAATAGTCAAGCCGAGAGCAGGAATCGTAATTCCAAAAATCGAAGTAATGAATGAACCTATCCCAAAGATTCCCGCAATAACTATTCCGCCGTAGTGTGATTCTGCCAGCAAATATCCCGCCAAAAACAGCGGCACAGCTGTAGCGAAGCAAAGCAGCGACAAAAGTAGGTCAGCAACGATATCAGTGAAAGGCAACGCACCCAAAAACGAGGAACCTGAAATCCCAGAGGTTACGACGCTAACTGCAAGAAGAATCCCGTATGATGCACTGAGCCCACCGCAGATGCAGATTAGCAAACCTGCGAAGATTTTCTCTCTTTCATGTGTTTTAAGATATGTTCGCAAGCTCTTCAAGTAGCTGTTCATTTTGATAAACGTCTCCTTGCTAGTGCAGTGACTGCGATGTTAAGGATTCCAATCAACATGAATAGAATTAAAGCCACACCGTACAATGCTTCATTCAATGCACCGACACCTGCTGCATCTTGACCGACATTTGCCGCAATCAAAGTAGTCAAAACATTCGAAGGTGGTCTAGGGTCTAAGGTAATCGCGGGATTGAAGTTGGGTCCGATAACCATCCAAACAGCCATCGTTTCTCCCAAAACACTTGCCAAAGCCAACAGTATGGCTGTGAGTATTCCTGATTTTGCTTCAGGAAGAACGACATGCCACGCTGTTTGCCACCTGGTTGCCCCAAGGCCTTGGGATGCTTCTCTATAAGAATTCGGAACCGCTCTGATCGCATCTTCGGAAATGCTTACGACGAAGGGCAAGGACATTATTGCCAGAATTATCCAGGCAGATAAAACGCCCAGTCCACCTCCGAAGTACGCAAATACTATCGGGACGATGTAGAAATACCCGAAATACCCCATCACCACTGAAGGTATTCCTGCAAGCGTTTCCAAACTTGGTTTGATTAGGTTCCGGATTTTGGAGCTTGAGAATTCTGCAAGGTAAAAAGCCGTCGGGATGCCAATAGCAGTAGCTATGACTACTGCTCCTGCTCCTACGTAGAATGTGCTGAAAATCGTTGGGATAACGCCAAAATTACTTTCGCCGTCCCAAAACATACCGAATCCGTTAAGGAACCAGTTTACGACAGCTGGATATCCTTGCCATGCAATGTAGCCAACTACAAGGAAAACTATGCCCACTGAAGAAATTGCGCACAACAACAAAAGAGCTTCGATTATTTTTTCTAAGACTTTGCCTAGTTTCAAAGCTTTTGCCTTCGGAGAGTTCCTCTTTAGACAATCCAGTGAACTATAAGTTATTAGTTGTCTATGTAGTTCCAGTGGTCGTATCGAGTTCTATACGGTAACTAATGTCAGCTGGTAGACTATTTGGAGAAGGGAAATATTACGATGGAACCTGTCTATGTAACAGAACGGAATTAATCCGTTTACAAAAAAGACAAAAAAATTACAAAGAAAGGAGAACGAAAATCATGAATCAACTAGACTCAAAAAGAAAATTGATTGCAGTGATTATCGCAGGATTAATGACGCTATCAATGAGTTCGGTACTTTTCACGCAAGCAAATGCGCTAATCCATCCAGGAACTTTGTACACTAGCGGATCATCCACAGTGTATCCAGTTAGTGTCGATGCTGCAGCAGGTTTCGCAAGTTGGTACCAAGCTACATTCGGCACATCCACAGGCACACCAAATGTTGCAGGAGGAGGAAGCGGTCAAGGCTTCACAGATTTAATAAACGGAGTAGTTGACGTTTCAGGGTCCTCCAAGTTTCCCTCGGCTGCCAACGTAGCCGCATTGCCTAACATGAGAATTTGGCAGATCGGCATAGACAGCATAGCCATAATCGTCCACAACGCTTCAGGTCCATACCCAGGAAACCTCGTCACACAGCTCACTCCACAGAACGTCTCAGACATCTTCTGCGGAGTAATCACCGATTGGCACACAATCAATCCGGCTATACCTCTAAACACCCCGATCAAAGTGGCAGTAAGAGTTTCGACTTCCGGAACCGCTGACTGCTTCAAAAACTTCTTCCTCACACCATTCGGCAGAACCCCAAGCAACATTGTTCCCACCGCGACTGTAGAGACAGACAACATAGACGTATGGAACTTGATGTCCAGTCCTTCGGGGCAATGGTACATAGCTTACATTGGATTGGGCTTCCTTCACTTAGGCCAGGTTCAACCAGTCAGCCTATTCTACGACGGTGTATATGTGATTCCGAGTAAGCAAAATGTCCTCAACGGCGCATACAAACCCTTCAGGTTCCTATGGTACGCTACACCTAATCTGCCAACAGACCCTGAGGTTAAAGCTTGGATAAGCTACGTCAGAGCCAATCCTCAATGGATCGACCAAGAAGGATACATACGGCTACCATGGGCTGACTTCACCAACAGTACGAACGTTAATCCTACTGTCCTAGGAACAGACGCTTGTCCTACGCTACAGCACAATTACCCTGACCAGAAAGTCGACTACAACGACATAATATTCTTCGTTGACGCCTTCATTGCTGCCAACAATGGCGGGTACGTTAACCCACTCTGTGATTTCAACGGAGACGGTCATATACTCTCCGCTGACATAATTGGCTTCAGTGACAGCTACATAGCGGCCAACAGCTAAAAGCCATCCATAACACCAACAGGAAAAGCTATCCATGACAATTAAAGGAGGAAAACAAAAATGAACAAAAGAATATATGCGTATGCAATATTGCTGTGTCTCGCACTACCATTATTGGCAGGAACCGTCAAAGTTAAAGCTGACTCAACCATTATGAGCCTTCAACCAGCAGCAATAACTGGACCAACGCCATCAATTGACTTGTACAAAACCGTAGCTGTTACTTTGCACGTCGATAGCGTCGCGAACCTCTGGAGCTGGAAAGCCAAAATAAGCTGGGACCCAGCAGTCTTGAATCTGACTTCTGGCCCAACTGAGGGAAGTTTCATGGGAAGCGGAACCCTATTCTTGGCTCAACCCACGAACTACACTGGAGGCTTCATCAAGGAGGTTTCAGACACCTACCTATCAACCACAGGACAATCAGGAAGCGGCGACTTGGCCGTGATGACATTCAAAATAATAGGTTTCTCTGCAGGTAGCCCAATAACCATTAGCGAAGCAGTAATGCTGGATCCTTCAAACCCGCATCAGAACATTGCATTCACAACCGTAGGAGCAACATTCACTCTACCACCGCCAGCAGTACAACCAACTGGAGGTGTGGTTGGCATCACTGGCTACAAGTTGGTGTTCACGGAAACCATGCACAATACTCTAGGTTCACCCGAACTCATCAACTACCACTGGAGCTTCAGCATAGACAAATGGAACGGCGCACAGTGGGTTGCTACGGGCATCAGTGGCTCTAGTGCACCTGTCACAGGCTACTTCATTTCAGCCCTCGCAACAGTGGACTTGCCTTACTACGTGTACCTTCTGCCGTTGTCTGGCTCTAACGCTGTAGCTTGGGGTGACTGGCTCAGAATCAGCTACACCTTATACTGGACATCCAGCAGCACCAACTACTCAACCGACCACGTGGCAAAACTGCACGTGCATCCAGCAGACATCGCTGGCAGAGCCAACGTTGCGCCGTACTATGGGGCGGATGGCAGCGTAGGTCCAGCAGACTTGGGCTTAATCTCGCCCAACTGGAAGAAAACAGTTCCACCTGGCACAGACCCCACATCTAACTCGGCGAAGGCAGACATCAACGGTGACGGCAGCGTCGGCCCAGCCGATCTAGGTGTCCTCTCAGCCCGCTGGAAACAATCCTGGACAAACACACCCCCACCATAGACCAAGCAACACGATACAGCACTCAACGGTTAGGCTAAAGCCATGGTTCATCCAATGCTGCAAATCAATCAATAGGTGAACGTGATGAAAAACAGCAAGAAAATCCTATTTTTTTTCCTTTTGATATTGACCATCTTACATCTTACTAGAATCATGTTTGTGAAGGCTCAAGGAACCATCATAGCCTTGACCCCTTCAAACTACACCGCACAAAACATTGGAGAACAGTTTTCCATCAACATAACAATAGAAAACGTTCAGGACCTATGGTCTTGGAAGGCTAGGATCACCTGGGATCCAAACGTCCTGAGTCTAGTCAGCGGGCCTTCCGAAGGGGCATTCCTGAAAAGTATCGGAGGGACACTGTTCTTAGCGAACCCCCCAAAAAACGGTACTATTCAGGAAGTATCCTGCACTCTTCTCTCAAACACTGGGAAAAGCGGCAGCGGAATCCTCGCAACTATGATGTTCCAAATAAACAAAGATGACTTTCTTAGTCCAATAACTTTAGATAATGAAGTTCTGTTGGCTCCATTAACCGGAGGAACCCATCCAAAAATTGATCATCAAGTAGGAAGCGCAACTGTCACCTTGGGCACGCAGAAGGGCGTCCGAGCGGACGCCGGCGTAGATCAAACAGTGAATGAAGATGCACTAGTGACATTGAACGCTTCTAGAACTCTTCCTCAAGGACAGACCCTCAATTTCACATGGACTTTCGTCGACAGAGAACCAGTCAAACTCGAAGGAATGATCGTAACCCACAACTTCACCATTCCCGGAGTCTATCCAGTCAATTTGACAGTCAGCGACTCAGAAGGAAGAACATCCACCGATTCCATCAAAATCACAGTAAAAGACATCACGCCGCCGATCGCGATAATAGCCATTCAAGGCATTTCTCCAAACCAAAGAATAGAAGTAGAACAATCGATACTATTCAACGGTAGCAAGAGCTATGACCCGAAAAATGGCACGATAACAAGTTATGTATGGAACCTAGGAGAAGGCATGACCTACCTAAGTTCAGCTATCTCATACTCTTACGTCAAACCAGGATCATATAATATTAGTTTGACCGTATCCGATTATGCTGGGAATACGAACACCGTAACTGTCACTGTTACAGTGGCTAAAGCCAATCGTCCACTGAGTCTTTTTTCAGACGTCACTGGATTACTCATTGCGGTCACCGCCATCGTGCTTATCGGCTTGCCTTCTTGGATAGCTCGTGCTCGGCGTAGGAAACAAGGAATGTAAGACAAACAGAAGGAGACTGGCAAGATGAAAAGTACATCTGAAGCAAGAGATTGCTATTTAGACAATCAAACGAAAGCTGCTAGGACTATTCTCTCAGCCTATTACTGATTCTACAGTTAGGTTAAGCACAATTTCGGCAATGTCACTGGCGTATTCTGCGGTTCTGCGAATGCTCTCGATAATCAATCGCAGATGTGGTGCCTCTTGAACGTCCATCCTTTGTGAAGAAACAACAGCCTCTTTCTCGATCGAAATGACTTCTTTTGTTTTTTCAACTATGCTCTCCGCGAGTGCAAAGTCTTGCCTGAACAGTGCTTCCACTGCGGTTTCAAACATCGAAATGGCTATGTTACTCATCCTTTCAAGTTTCTCGAGTGTTTCAGGTTCCAGCCGCCTTCTCAGTGATAAAACGTTTTCTGCAATATCAGCCGCATGATCTGCGGTTCTCTCTACAGACTTGGTTACTAGACGGTAGCCTAAGCAATCGCGAGCATTTTGTAAGCCTATTTCTTTTATTATTCTGGGGGTTTGGATTGCAGTTTTGAGCTGTCTGACTATATAGAGGTTAAATCTATCCACTTCATTATCCGTAGTCATTACCTCGTTGGCTTGTTGGCGGTCAAGCGCACCCAAGGCACTTATGGCGTCTCTGTGCATTGAAGCTGTTATTATGCTCATTCGTCTAAGGGCGCTTTGAACGGAAAGTTCAGGATAGCTCAACAAGACCTGCAATGTTAGCTCCTGTGGCGTGTCAGTAACTATTTCGGTCCCAACAAGCTTATGGCGAGAAAAATCTTTTATCTCGTGCCTTTGCTTTACGGACAACTGCTTCTGTTTTTCAGCATCTATATGTATCATACTATAGCCTACGAGATAGGCGGAGACGATTTTTCTAATTACTAGGTCTGGAGAATCCTTGAGTATAGTTTTGATATAAGCTTCACTCGGTTTCTGTTGTGTTGCTGCGTCAGTTGGTATGATCGATAGTAAGCCGCCTTCTTCCTCGCGTAGTTTTATCACACTTCCTCTCTTAAGCTGGTTTTGTGTAATCCACCTCTTTGGCAATGATAGTATGTAGGTTGATCCGCCAGTGAACTGGAGCTTTCTTGTTTCTTCAGCGAGTTTGGATTGCGACAATCTAAATAACTCTCTGTAATTGTGGTAATCGTCTATAAATATATTTCTTATCTATATAGTTTATGAATTCTATTGTGAGAAGCAATATCCATTCTGCCTTAATTGTTGATACTTTATATGATGTCATTCTCGGAAAAAAGGGCGTAAGGGAGACAACAGATGACTGGAAGAACTATGAGGACAATCACAGTAGGAATTTCAGCTCAGTGGTCATCTTCAGCAGCAAATCGACCAACCCTGTTCCCAGCTGTTGCTTTTACACTTGTAGCTGCAGCCATCCGCAGAAGGTGTTTTTTGGAGATAGCGCTATGTCTGCCGTTGATGTAAGAAATCTTAGCTTGTGGTTCAAAGACAATCATGTGTTGAAAGACATAAGCTTAACCATAAGAGAAAAAGCTGTAACCGCCATAATGGGACCTTCAGGATGTGGCAAGACTACACTCATACGTGCGATCAACAGAATGAACGAAATGACTGGCGAATGCCGCACTTCAGGCGAAGTGTACATTGGAGGCGTGAATATTTACGCTGAAGGCACTAGCGTTTATGAATTAAGAAGAAAAGTAGGCATGGTCTTCCAAAAACCAAATCCATTTCCAAAAACCATTTTCGAAAACATCGCCTATGGACCAAAAATACACAAAACAACAAGTGGCAACGGGCTTAAAGAAATTGTTGCGAAGAGCCTGAAAGCAAGTGCTCTCTGGGACGAAGTCAAAGACCGATTAAATGATAGCGCTCTCAGCCTTTCAGGTGGGCAACAGCAACGACTGTGCATCGCACGGGCGCTGGCAGTAGAGCCCGGCGTTATACTCATGGACGAGCCTTGCAGTGCGCTAGATCCCACGGCAACGGCTAAAATAGAGACTTTGATTAGGGAGCTCGGGGAACGATATACAGTTATGATAGTAACGCATAACTTGCAGCAGGCTGCGAGAGTTTCGGACTTTACAGCCTTCCTGTACTTGGGTCAGCTAATCGAATACGGCGACACGGAAAACGTGTTTGAGAACCCCAAAAGTGAGCTAACAGAAAGGTACATAACTGGGAAATTCGGCTAAACAACAGGAAAAGCAGCCCTTTATAGATTAGGGTTATAGTTTTCTCGCTACTTCGTATAGGTCTAGTGAGAATCATACATTAATGTTAGTTATATACATTCTATATAGTTTATGAGGCATATCTATATACTGAAGGATATCTCCAATTGTAAAAGAGGTATAAAAAAATGAAAACTACATACAAAATCATTATCGCAATAGTTGCAATTGTGATTATCATAGCAGGCGTAGCAAGTTACCTGTACTTTTCTCAGGCAGGGCAGCTTGGAGCTGCAACCTTGACCGGTGCAGGGGCTACATTTCCACAGCCATTCCTCAATGCCACTATCACAACCTACACTACACAGATCAGAACCAACTTGAAGATCAACTATCAAAGTGTTGGAAGCGGGCAAGGAATAAGTTCGCTTACAAGCAAGACAGTTGACTTTGCAGCCTCAGATGCACCGTTGAGTGATGCGCAGAGAGCGGCCGCGCTGAACACGTTGCACATTCCAGAGACAATCGGAGCAGTCACCTTAGCCTACAACTTACCAGGCATCTCTGGCGGTCTAAACTTAACAGGTCAAATCATAGCCAACATATTCCTTGCAACCATAACAAACTGGAACGACACAGCAATTACCGCACTTAACCCAGGTATAACATTGCCAGACCATGCTATAACCACCGTGCATAGAGCCGACGGCTCTGGAACAACTAACATCTTCACTAGATACCTTAGCAAGGTAAGTTCGACTTGGAACAGTACAGTTGGATTCGGCACGTCAGTTCAGTGGCCAGGAACCAACGCACTCGGCGCAAGCGGAAATGCTAACGTCGCTTCTACTATAATACAAACACAGTATTCAATCGGATATGTCGAACTAGCCTATGCATTGAAAAACAGTATGACCGTGGCGTCAGTACGGAACCCAGCAGGAAACTACATTGTGCCATCTCTTGCTTCAACAACGACGGCCGTTCAATCGGGTGCTTCAGGTTTGCCCGCAGGCAACGAGTCATGGTACAAAGTAAGCCTTCTCAACACCGCAGACCCGCAAGCCTACCCCATAGTCGGCTTCACTTATCTGCTGGTGTACAAGGAGCTTAACGTGATCCCAGGCATGGACCAAAACAAAGCAACCCAACTCATTCAGTATCTTTGGTACGTCGTACATGATGGTCAACAACTCGCACCTGCTCTACAGTACGCCTCACTCCCGACGAACATAGTGCAAATCGATGAAACCACAATTCACTCAATCACGTTCAACGGACAACAACTCCCAGTAACTTAGGCGCAAGCACGACGATGATTACCAAAATCTTAAAACCCTTTTTTGTTGAATATTAAGATTTCACAAGCAGGTTCATTATGATCGTTAGGATGACCGGTGACAATGTCTTCAAAGTAGTTGCGGCCATAGTCGCAGCTTCGGCAGCAGTTATCCTCATAACTAACGCGTTCGTTCTGGTTAGAGGTTCATTGCTGGTCTTTGAACGCTTTGGTCCCAGCTTCTTAACGGGAACAAACTGGAATCCGGTTGAAGGCAGAGAATCGTTCGGTGTGTTACCGTACGTCTTGGGGACTCTCGTTACATCGGGCATCGCACTTCTCATCGGCGTGCCGTTGAGTCTGGGCATTGCCATTTTTCTTGCGGAAATGTCTCCAAAAGGCGTACGCGTGCCGCTATCCTATCTGGTCGAGCTGTTGGCGGCGGTTCCAAGCGTGATTTATGGATTGTGGGGGCTTTTTGTTCTTCGCTTCTGGTCTCAAAACTACATTGAGACCCCGATACATAATTACCTGGGGTGGATTCCGATTTTCAGCGGTACGCCCTTCGGTCTGGATATCTTTACAGCAGGAATCATTCTGGCAATCATGATTATTCCCACAGTGGCTTCGGTTTCCAGAGAAGTGATCAGCGCTGTTCCGAATTCTATCCGCGAAGGTGCCTACAGTATCGGAGCCACAAAATGGGAAGTAATCCGCCATTGGGTCCTCAGCTACGGGCGCTCAGGCATCTTTGGCGCAGTAATTCTGGGCTTGGGCAGAGCTGTAGGCGAAACTATGGCTGTCACCATGGTCATAGGCAACGCCATCGGTCCGAACGCTATGCCTGTTTCGCTTTTCAGACCAGGGCAAACGTTGCCTTCCTTGATAGCTAACGGTTTCATCGAGTCACCCACGCCTTTGGAAACCTCCGCGTATGTTGGCGCGGGGTTAGTGCTGTTACTCATGAGCATTCTCATCAACGTGATAGCTCACATAATGGTCACTCGTGTTTTGAAAGTCAAGGGAGGCGCTGTGGAATAGATGAGTCATAGTTATGCCTTCAGGAAGTTCAAGAATAGACTCTTCTTCTTTCTCTGCCTCCTCTGCGTAGTCATCGCAATTGTGCCTTTGCTAAGCATACTCTATGAAGTCATTGTGAGAGGTACCCCGCAGCTAAGCTTGCATTTCCTTACAGCCAATGGTTTGCAGGGTGGTATCGGGCCTGCCATCCAAGGTACTCTCATAATAATTGGATTAACAAGCTTAATTGGCATCCCAGTGGGCGTACTTTCTGGCGTGTACTTGGCAGAATATGGAAACAACAAGTACGCGTCAACATTACGAAACGTCAATAATGTACTCACAGAGTTCCCTTCCATTGTGGTCGGAATCACCGCTTTTACGATAATTGTAGTCGGCATTATCGGAACTTTCTCGCCGCTCGCGGGTGCAGTAGCACTGTCTTTCATCTTAATTCCGATAGTAGCGAGAACAACAGAGGAATCGCTAAAGCTAGTGCCAGACTCCATTCGGGAAGCCTCGCTTGCCTTGGGAGTACGCAGGTGGAGAACAATCCTTAGCGTAATCCTGCCCACCGCACGTAACGGATTAATCACAGGCACACTCCTCGCAGTCGCCAGAATCGCAGGTGAGACCGCACCGTTGCTTTTCACCATCTTGGGCAACAGTTATTTCTTTCAAGGCTTCAATCAGCCGATGGATGCGCTTCCAATCAGGATTTTTCTTGATTCACGGCAACCCTCTGCACAGATACAGGCTCAAGGTTGGGGTGCCGCTTTAGTACTTATTTTAATAGTGTTAACTCTTAACATTGGGGTTAGAATAGCCAGCAGAGGCAGGCTTGGCAGGTGAGGATAAGGAAATGAACAGCAGTGACATGGCTGAGAAAGTTTGTGTGGGGCAACAAATGCCAGCAGGCAAAATGCAGAGCATCCAATTGAGTGCATGGTTCGGCGCCAAACAAGCTTTGACGGATATAAGCCTCACCATTAGGGCTAGCTCAGTCACGGCTATCATCGGTCCATCTGGATGTGGAAAATCAACGTTTATTCGGTGTCTCAACAGGATGCATGAACTGGTTCCAGGCGCTAAAATGTCGGGACAGGTGCTTCTCGACGGAAAAAACATTTATGCCAATGAAGTCGACCCGGTCTTAATCCGCAGAAAAGTGGGAATGGTTTTCCAGAAACCAAACCCTTTTCCCACGATGTCCATCTACGATAATGTGGCGGCAGGATTAAGGCTGACGGGAATGAAGAAAGGAAAGAGTCTCGACGAAGTCGTAAAGCATAGCTTAGAGCAGGCAACTCTGTGGGATGAAGTGAAGGACGACTTAAAAAAGTCAGGCGCAAGTATCTCAGGTGGACAACAGCAACGTCTGTGCATCGCACGTGCGATAGCGCTGGAGCCTGAGGTTATTCTGATGGATGAGCCGTGTTCGGCCCTTGACCCTATTGCTACAGCCAAAATTGAAGAATTAATCGTATCGCTTAAGCGCAACTATACTGTAGTAATTGTCACTCATAACATGCAGCAGGCTGCGCGAGTTTCGGACTTTACAGCCTTCCTCTACCTTGGTCAACTAATCGAATACGGTGAAACAAAAAACGTGTTCGAGAACCCAAAAAGGGAGTTAACAGAAAAATATTTAACTGGGAAATTTGGTTAGGTGAAAACGCATGAGCAGATTGCTGGATAAAGGTCTAGAGCAGCTGACAACCATTTTGCTCAAGATGGGCGATATGGCTGAAAAAACCATCAGAATTGCTATAATGGGTTTCATGAATGGCACTGATGTCGGTGATGAAACCCGAGAGCTCTCAGAAACGTTACTGGCCATGACTGTAAGTGTAGAAGACAAAGCCTTTGAATTGATGATCAAATATCAGCCAGTTGCCTCTGACCTAAGAATCATAAACTCTTACATGAAAATCGCATACGACTTTGAAAGGTATGGTCGATACGCATTGGACATAACCCTAACTCAACGTAGATTTGCCGCTTCACAAAAATGTGTATATTCTCGTGATTTGCTGGAAAAGATGGCTGAGAAAGTCGTTCTCATGGTTCACACAAGCGTAGACGCTCTTAAGAGCAATGATGGAGAGATGGCAAAATCACTTGCAAACATTGAGAATGAAGTTGACGCGATATATTCTGAATATTTGGACAAGTTGTCGAAGGCCCCATCTGGTACGAAGTGTCTAATCTCTACTACCTTAGTGGTCAGATACCTCGAGAGGATTGCAGACCATGCCACCTATGTAGGGGAAAGCATATACTACATTGCAACTGGCCAAAAAATACTCCTCAGGTGATCACAATGAAAATAGGCGGAGCTAGAAAAAGTGTAAATGCTCAACAGAAGAATATTGAAGGAGATGTGAAATTTGGAAAAAAGAAGTTATACATGGTTTGAAAAACGTCGGAGAACCAAAGCTTTGGATTTGGCTCAGGAGCAGATAGTGAAAGCCTTAGATACTGTTACCCTGTTGAACCTGGCAGTACAAAGCTTAGCAGAAGGAAAAAAGAAAGAGACAACCCAGTACATCCAAAACCTGTTCAAAACTGAAGAAGAAGTAGACGAACTACGAAAGGAAGTGTTCAAAGAATTGTCGAAAGGCGCAGCCTTGTTCGCTGACTACCGTGAAGATATTTTGCATCTTGTCAAAAGACTTGACACTCTTGCGGATCATGTGAAAGACGCAGCTAGATGCATGGAAATGCTTGAAGATTCAGAGCTACCGCCTGAACTCGTCCAGAACACGGTGCATATGACTTCGGCTCTAGTTGAATGTGCTTCCACTTTGCGTATAAGTATTGAGAAAATCTCGGGCGCTCCCGAAGAAGCAATTGCGGGTTCAAATAAGGTTGAAGAGATCGAACATAGAATCGACGGGGACTATTTGAACACAAAGAAGCTATTCGTCAAATACGGAGAAAAAATGAACGCGGGAACAATTGTGATTTTCGATGATTTAATCGAATTCATCGAACAAGCCGCGGACATGTGTGCTGATACCGCTGACTACATTGTAATTCTTTCCAGCAGGGAACAATCAGAAAGCACAGTTTCATAATAAGACACGGATCATCGCCGAGCATTAGAATCACACGGGTCAATCTGTAGAGCAACTCCAGACGTATGCATTATGCCATAGATTATTTTGCGATATTGGCAAGCAGAAAATGAAAATGCCGTTTTGTTTTCTATATAGATTAATGAGTCCTCTGTATATTATTAGGAAATGATACATTAACTGCGCTTCAGTCTTCTATAATTGGTGATCGCAATGAAGGACGAGAAAACTGAAGAGGATAAGAATCAAGAAACTAGAACCGAAGAGCCATGGTACTTCACGCACATGTGACTGGTTATTGAGTGCTTTTGTTTATTGAAGTGAGCGAAATGAAGAAAACAGACAAGAGAAACGGAATGCACGATAGAAAAGATGATGTCGACATTGTCGATTGGTTATTGTCTATCGATCTCGATCCAGGCAAACGCGCGATGTCAAAATCACCCTTTGAGCGCGCGCTTTGAACCCTACTCGCGCGAAGAGTACTGGAGAAGATGGAATTATCATAATTCAGCCACGCACTGTAGAGAATTTATATTGTAACTATATGCAATTTCTTGGGCGCGTGCCTTTTCGTTGAATATTTCTTCTACAAATCGGTCAGGTATTTCGGATAATCCTTGACAACGAATTTTCTTCCTTTTTGAATAATCGAAAAGCCTTCCTTTTCTAACAGTTTCTTGTGGGTCTCTGCACCACCAGGATATTTCTCGTTCAGGAATCCGCCTGCTTTCACCGTACGCCAGTAAGGAATGTTCAGACTTTTGCCTTCTTTTGCAGCTTCTTCGGCTGCGTTAGCCGCCGTCATTATGAAAATCCCTGTTGTAAGTGAACAACAGGCTTTGACCTTGTGTTTCTTGGCTATTTTCCTGCATATCTCAACAATTGTAATCAGTTTGCCTTTTGGAACTTTCTTCATCTCTTCAACAATCTCGCTGGGATTGACAAGCACTACCTCATCGCCAGCTTTAGCACCCATCTTATGAACGGCGTTATAGCAGGGAAACCTCTCTTCCAACTTCAGTATCTTCGGAAGACCTTTTTTGTCTCCCAGTTTCTTCTGCCAGGATTTTCTTCTACTACTCATTTTTCCTCGCCTCGCGCTCGCTATCTCTTAGGTGCAGATCGATCAACATTTAAGACTTCTTTGGACCAAAGTGGATCTATCGTTAAAAACTGGAAGATAGTATTGTGTTGAAGGGTAAGCTGCCATACTGCAAGAGACCAAGAACTTCCTGTTTAGTTTTCTAAGAAGGAGGAAACATGCTCAGTAGGGTGCTTCAAACTAAGCTTAAATGGTCTGCGTTGAAAGATTTCCAAGCACTAACACAGCTCGACACTTATTCGAAAGCTTATGATGTCTTCATTCAATATCGTAAGCAATACAAAAAACTATACATAGAACAAACACCAAGTAACATCACTGATACAATGCTCAAAAGAAGAGGAATTTTATGGCTGAGGAAGCTGTGGAAAAAAATGGTTCCGGGTGGAAGAAATTCTTAAGAAAACATTGGAACATGGTTGTCTTATTTGCAGTGGCAGTTATTTTGGCATCGGTCGGTGCAGTTTATATTTTCTTGTGGTTCGTAGGTGATGCTCAATCAACAGGTATAGTGCCGGCGACTTTAGGTCTATGGACAATGGGAAATCTAGTGACCTTTATTTTAAATGCGATTTTTTGGGAACTCCTCTTAGTCGGAGTTCCCGCAGCTTTGGTAGCAGTGGCAGGTTGGCTATGGTGGAGAAAGTTACCTAGCGAGGAGAAGAAAGAATACCGTTTCCTTGGCAGGCGTTCGCGCACAACAAGCGGAGGAGGCGGGATATCTTTATTGTTTTTTATTGCGTTCTGCATCAAGGTTTTCATCGACGGAAAATGGAATGTTGCTTTTGCAACTTGGACTTTGGACTATGTCGTAGATTCTATGATTCTAATACTAGTCTGGAGTCTAATTATCTTCGGAATTCCTGTAGCCATAGGAATCATTTGGTGGATACGTCATGAGATGAAAAAGAAACCTTAGAATATTTTTTTGCGACTCCTAGCGGTAGCGATCGCCGTTCGAATCGTCTCAGCCACTCGGGTGTTTTCTTTAACGCGAGAATCAACGAACCTAATATGCCGATTCCAACTGCGTAAGGATCGGTAAGATTACATAAACTATGAATGGCGCTTCTTCTGCGATGGCAATGTAGGCCCAAAGGACTACAATTTTCTCGTTATCGGTTCTCCAACCCGATTCGGCAATGAGCTTTTGCCTTGATAAATGTATCCTGTAGATGGTGGGGATTAAAATATAATCCCTGAATTATGTGATTCAAACGACAAGATTTTATAGGATATATCTAGCGAATATTATGATATGCTAAATTATTGGATAAAATAGTAGCCATCCTCCAAGGATTACTTCAAATAGAATCGCCGACAGACCACCGATACTTAGGACTTTAGGTAGGTCAGGTTTTACAAGTTGTATCCCATTACCTAAGCCAACGAGAATGCTGGTAACAATTCCTAGCCACCCAATAATTTGGGGTACAACTCCATAGGTAACAAACACGATCGAATAAGCGAGCGTACCAATGGACCAACAGATCATTGCAAATTTGAATCTGGAGTCCTTTGTTCTGAAAATGGAACGAGCTAAATCACTCAACGAGTTCTTTTCAGCACCACTAGTACCTGAGTATTGTCTTGCTATGTTGAGAAGTCCCCAATAGTTTTTTTCATTATAGAATTGGATCAAGCCTTCTCCTATTCGAAAGATAGTCCAAACAACTCCCAGTAATAGGTTATACGGACCAAAAACAATAAACAACATCATGGTAAGTGCGATGATGCTACCATGTTCTATAAGCGCTAACACGATACTTATTCGAAATTTCTTTGGATCATTGTTAATCTTTTGTAGCTCAGCGTCTGAGTCAGAATCACCTAGTTCTATTTTATGACCAAATGCCGTCATTGCAAGGTTTAAAGCCAAAATAAACAGGAAGAGAAAACCTGATAAGCTCATCTCGATAATCAAAGGCAACCCTCAGCAGAGATTGTGTTTCTTTCTGGATTAATGATTTGCCTTGATAAGCGTATACTCGTAGATGTATGTGAGGATTAAAATTTAATCCGCAAAAACCAAAAAACTTATTTTGAGTAAAAGTAAATACCCAAACAGCAGTTAATAATTTCTTAAAAGGAAAAGGGGTAAAAGATGGATTCATACAGAAAGACCGCAATAATTGTGGGAGTATTGTTCATAATTGCAACTGTTTTGTCTTTGATAAGTACTACACTTATAGGGTCTGTTACAGATGTTCCGGATTATCTTGTTAATGTTTCTGCAAGTGAAAACCAAGTAATAATAGGAGTGCTCCTTCTTTTGGCGGCGGCCCTTTCAGTTATTCTCATTCCAGCAATGCTGTTTCCAATCCTTAAACAACACAATGAAGGGATATCTTTGGGGTATTTTGGTTTCAGGATTATTGAGGCCGTAACCCTTATTGTTGATGGATTCAGCTATTTATTACTTATAACATTAAGTCGGGAATATGTAAACGCTGGAGCTCCGGTTGCTTCCTATTTTCAAACTTCAGGCGCTTTATTACTAGGGGCACATAATTGGGCATTTCCGTTGAACCCGATCGTTTTTGGTCTAGGCGCTCTGATGTTTTATTATTTATTGTACCAATCAAAACTCATTCCTCGATGGTTATCAGGTTGGGGTTTTATTGGAGCCATATTGGTGTTAGCATTAGGCTTGTTAGGTATGTTCGGCGATATCTTGGTCTTTTTGGCTCTTCCAATAGCCGTGCAAGAAATGGTTCTAGCAGCATGGCTTATAGTTAAAGGATTCAATCCATCTGCAATCGCTTCCTAGTCTACCAGCGCGCGCTAATATAGGGTGCCGCTCAACCTTTTTCTAAAGGTAAATAATGATTCCTGCGCAAGCAATCATTAAAGACAAGGTTAACCGAGCGATTTTCCACGAGAGAGTCTTGCTTTGCTTTTCAACAAGCAAGTCAAAGATCACTCCGACGCCGATGAAAAAGGGGAATATTGCGAGCGCAGAGTTGAAAATCCTGAAAATAATTGAATACATAAGTCCCACAAAAAAGAGCTTCATTAGCTCCTTGGTGGGTGTTGTATCTTTCATTTGTTCTTCCAACCCGATGTGATGCAAGCTGTAAAAGCCGGAAGTAAGTAAGAGCGCTGGGATTATGCCGAAGGATTGCTCGAAAAGTTGTCTCAAGAAGCTGTAAAAGAATAGAGTCTCGAAAAGCACTCCCACCATTAGATAAAAAGTTGTCCCATATTTGTCGGAAAAATCGGGTTTCTGGCCCTTTTTCTTCGCTTCTGAATAGAACATTGCGGCGAGCAAAGCTGCCAGGATTATGTTTGCAACCAAGGCCAATACCCAATTTTCTCCAGGTAAACCGAATTCGTTGAAAGAAAGGCCATTTATCTTCATCCACCAAGTCGGTAGTATAACACCTAGGCCCACGAGGGTCAGCATATCTCGTAAGACAAATCGGGCTCCTCGTTTTTTCCTGAAAATAATGAGCAAATAGCTTAGAAGCACGCATACACTGCCAGCCAAAAAAGCGATTAATGTCCCTTCAGTTAGAGATAGTTTGAACAGTGAATTGATCATCGTGTTATCACCTAAATTAAGCTTCTTAAGTGCGTTCTAATGTGTTTCCTTCGTCACAAAACTGTATGCCCGTTCTCCTTTTCTCAGTAGTCTGAACATCCCATTATTCGTCACTTTGGATATTATCTCGTTCTCTTTCATGTGATGGTCACTGAAGGACAATATTCCATTTGGCTTCAAGACTCTGTGTAGTTCCTCTAACACCAAATTCGGGTCTAAAAGGTCGTGAAAAGTGTCATACAACAGTACGACGTCTATGCTATCATCTGGCAACCCAGTCTTGCGATTAGAAAGAATTGTTTCTACATTTGGTAGCTGTTTTTTCACAGTAATCTCCTTGACCATCTTGACGGCAAGCGGGTTGATGTCCAAGGCATAAACCCTTCCCGACTTTCCGACCAACTCAGCAACCGCGACTACATAGCTTCCAGGTCCACAACCATAATCGAGTAGACGAAAACCTTCTTTTATCCCAACTTCTTTCACAATATCTCTACGCGGTTTGAAGAAATCTCGAATCTTGAAGCTAAAAGCCATAACTCTGAAACCCAGGTCAGACATTCAGTCGCACCATCCCTCGCCAGTCGCTATGTTCCGTAAGCACACACAATATATAATCGTTTAAACGCTCAAGCTCTCACAAGAGGACGTACTATTTCCAGCAGACGTCAGAAATAATGAGCGGATTTGCTTGGCTTTGGGCTCTTGTCTCCTAGGGATTTGAATCCAGAAGATGGCGGGCCCGTTGGGATTTGAACCCAAGACCTCCGGCTCCGAAGGCCGATGCCCTAATCCTGGCTAGGCTACGGGCCCTTTTTTGACTGAGAATGTGTTAGGTGCGTTGTGGTTTAATTCGTTTTTCTCCTCTACGAGTAGATAAAGGGTAATTTTCTTAAGAAACAACGTCATATGCAAGGAATAGGCGCAAAAAGGATATGCCGAATTCAGAGGTTCTTATCGAA
>DATKLC010000068.1:0-2133 GCA_035542635.1 Candidatus Krumholzibacteriaceae bacterium
GTAAGCGCCACTAGCCCCACATACTTCTGCCAGCGCGCGCACAAGCGAAGTCACGTCATGCTTAATCTCCTTCTCAATCTCCTTCACGCGCTCGAGCTTCACATACTTCGTGGACGCCATCCGCACAATCTTATCAGCATCTTTTCGCGGAATATCGCCCACCTCAGCGTGCGCCCAAGCAAGCGCCGCTTCAACATCCAGCATTCGCTGAAGCCTGTTCTCCTCTTCAAAAATCTGTCTCATTTCAGGCGTTCCGTATCTGCCAGTGTCGATGGGAAGTATAGGCAAATCTTCCAAGCCTCCGCACACCCATTTTAGGCGGCGTCTGCTTTTAACCTATTTCACGCCGAAGCAAACGTTTTACAGCAGCAAACATGCTTAACTAATCAACGCAATGAGGAAAAACGTTGAATCGCACACAAAGAATCAAATGGGCTGAGTCTTCAGAAGCAATAAGATACTCCGCAGCAAAACCAATCAAAATGGAAACCGCGACTAAACATCTTCAAAGGCTTTTGTTACAATCTACGCGTGACTGCGTCTCAGATGTGGAGCATGCGGCTATCGCTTTTTCCGGCGGCTTAGACAGCGGCGTGTTGGCTTTTCTTGCTAAGGAATGCGGCGTCAAAACACAATTAATCACTGTCGGACTTGGAAACACAACTGAAACAGTATTTGCAAAGGATGTAGCGCGTGCTCTTGATCTGCCATTACATGTAGCGATATATTCAATCGCCGATGTTGAAGAAACACTTCCTAAAGTCATGCGTCTAATTGAGGATCACAACCCTGTTAACGTCGGCATAGCCATACCATTTTTCTGGACGGCGCAAGTTGCTGCCGCAAAAGGACTAAACGTGCTATTAGCTGGACAGGGCGCGGACGAACTCTTCGGCGGCTATCATCGATACTTGGGCATTTACGCTGAAAAAGACGGAGAAGCCTTGCGACAGGCAATGTTTCACGATTTTGTCACTTACTATGAAACAGGTTCCCAGAGGGACAACGCTGTATGCGTGTATCATAACGTGAAGCTTCGGCTTCCCTACGCGGATTTGCGTGTGGCTAATTTCGCCTTGAGTTTGCCCGTGTCTCTAAGAATCGAATCTCCAATGGACCAGCTCAGGAAAAGAGTGCTGCGAAAAACAGCCGAACATATGGGAGTGCCTCCTTCTATTGTGAACAGGGCCAAGAAAGCCGTCCAATACGCCACCGGAGTGGACAAGGCACTGTACAAACTGGCAAAAAGGGAAAACTTAAACACTTCAGGCTATTGTAAAAAACTGTTCAAGAAAATATTTCCAGACGTGACGCCAGATGACTAAAACCGCCATAGTCTACACTCCACGGTATTTGGAGCACAACCCAGGGCCTAGGCATCCAGAAAACGCAAAGCGGCTGAAAGTAATGATGGAAGCGTTGAAATCCAGCCACATAATTGACAACGAAAAATGCAAGCTTTTCGAGCCCGACCCAGCACGTGAAGAAGATGTCGAGCTTGTTCATCATCCAGACTATATCAAACTGGTTCAACGCGTTTCTTCCTCTGGCGGAGGCCTCCTCGACCTAGGCGATACAGAAGTCTCGCCAGAAAGCTACGAAGTAGCTCTCTACGCCGTCGGCGGAGGGCTAAAAGCCGTCGACTTGGTGCTTGCAAGAAAAGCCGAAAACGCGTTTGCCTTCGTCCGTCCACCTGGGCATCATGCGGGACCGTACGCGGCTTCAGGATTCTGCATATTCAACAACATCGCCATCGCCGCCACGTATCTATTGCGTAGATTCAATTTTGAACGTGTGCTCATCTTAGACGTAGATGCTCATCACGGCAATGGTACACAAGAAATCTTTTACGACACGGACAAAGTGTTGTTCATCAGTCTGCATCAAGACCCGAGAGGTTTTCCAGGTACGGGTTTCATGGACGAAATAGGCGAAAGAGACGGCTTAGGCTATAAAGTTAATTTTCCTTTCCCCTTCAGAACGGGCGACGCGCCTTATGAGAAGGCGTTCATTGAAGTTATTACCCCTATAGTGCGGCAGTACAAGCCGCAGTTCATACTCGTCTCGGCGGGTTTTGATGGATACTTCAGCGACACGGTAGCCAGTCTTGCACTAACCGTGAAAGGCTACATG
>DATKLC010000069.1:0-2095 GCA_035542635.1 Candidatus Krumholzibacteriaceae bacterium
GCCACAGCTCCAACGGATGTTCCGTCAACTTGCACATCAGCTATACGGCAGCCGGCGGCTGGCGTGAAGGTGAACTTCTGGTTGATACCGCCCCTTACGGAGACAGTACCAGACGGCGATATAGCGCCATTCGGCCCTGCATTGGCTGAAATAGTATACGATGGATTCGCTGCAAAGGTTGCCGAAATGATATGGTTGGCATTTACACCTCTAAAGGTATAGGATGTCACCGGCCCCTGTGATGCTCCGTCAACGGCGATATCTTTGATGTGGTAACCTGCCATGGGTGTAATGGCATAGGTCTGACTGACGCCGACGCTCAAGATGGTGGTTCCCAAAGGCGATATGGTGCCCCCTTGGCCTGCACTCGCAACTATCTGCACCATCATAGGCGAGGGAGACGCGTACTCACCATAACTCCAGTGTGACATCCCTTCCGTGGCAGGATAATATCCCCATGTCCCGGGCTTGCCGCCGCTTTGTATTGCGTCCGCTGAGGTATCAGTGTAGGAACCTATATACTTCCAGGGGTCAATATCGATCAGTAATTCCTGAGGGTCATATCCTGCATATCTGAAAGCCATTTCTAAAACAGGTTGCCCTAATGCATTATTAGAGACCCCGAGTTTAAGAGCCGCCTGTTGCGCAGCTCCATAATTATTTTGATAAAGAAGTGTCCATGTCCCATTTTTAACTCTCCATAACTGAAAGGCAAAGTATGGATAATCAGGGTCAAGACCTAAAGCACTGAGCTTATAGAAATTATTTGAATCGGTCATTCTGACAGTCGGTCCGAGGCCAAACTGCCCAACTCCGCTATTATCCGCCTCTTGTTCGGCCCAATGATTTGGATGACAGTCTGCCTTCACCATTGCTGCGCCAACCACCGAGGCCCCACCTGCAAAATACCATTGATCCAAAGGTAGTGCTGAGTCAAGAAATTCCAAGTTTCCCCATGCCCTAAAGGGGAAGGGGTTAGCATTACTCCCCAGATCTTGCCAGTAAATAGGCGAAATATCAGGCTGGTGCACTTCTCCGTTATACCAGATGAGTTTTTGATATACATGCCCATTGAAATACACTTGCTGGCCCGCTGCATATCCAAGAACATCTATATCACTTCTCCACCAATCATAAAGATTGCCTTGAGGGCCTGCCATTGTTTCAACCCACCATGTGGGGCTTGTATCAGGGCGATTATTCAAGTTGTCGTTCTGCAGAGACCGATACATAGTTTCGCCATAGACAGCAAGGTCGTTGCGGTAAAAGGTCTCGGCAGAAGTCCATGTCGAACGAACAAATCTATACCTTTCTTTATAAGGATAGTCCAATGATCCGGCCACTGCCAATGACGCAAACAGGGCGAATATTCCCAAAACAACCAATACGATTCCAACTTGTTTGGTTTTCATAGAATTTTCCCTCCCAGATTATTGTCATGATGCATCGGCAAGATTCGCCTCCAGAGTCAATGTGCCTGAGCCCTCTTGGCTATTTTTCAAACAAAAAGGCCGCACGTACCGAATATATTCCTTCGGCAGCTCGGCCATCTTATTGCTCAAGACCCGCCGCTTTCCGTCCCCTTCTCACAAAGGGTTTGGCTTTGTCGAGAACCTGTCCCTCTTAATTACCTTTTACCACAAGAAATGCGTTTGTCAACTTATCATTTTAAGTTTTCTGACTAGAATGTCAAAAGGCGACTTGCCCTATTGGTTACGAGTAAGCGTCATTCATCTGCGCGAGTTGATGAATGACGCGTGAAGAACTAAGCCGCTGCGCCGATTATGGCGCTTCGATAAGAATCTTCCGGTCTTCTTACAGGATATAGGGATATTTTTTCGGGGGTATAGTTGCGGTTCTGGCCTGAAAGGAGTCAATCAACGCGTCGATTGAGACTGCCGGGTGAGGTTGTTGCCTTCTGTATGCATAGGGAGGGACCATTTCAGACAATAGGGGATTAAGGCGAAAGCGGAGACGTTTTTCGCAGAGTGCCGGGGACATGGTTTTTCTGATGTCAGCAGTGCTCATCTGCACTGTTCCGGAGGGCTATTGCATTGGTAGGGCGGAAAGAACTCGACCGTGAGCATCTTGCCTT
>DATKLC010000070.1:0-4562 GCA_035542635.1 Candidatus Krumholzibacteriaceae bacterium
ACGCAAAAACCCGCTTCCTAAAAGTCGCAAGAGGAAGTAAAGAACCCTTCTTCGTAGCATCGACTTCCACAGCCCATGCTTCCAAGTCTCTTATCAGTCTAATCGCGTTCTCACCCGTCTTGGTTAATTTATACTTGCCCGCAGGCGTCTGCTCAAGAAAGTCATCAAGGTTTCGAATGTGAAAACTAAGTTTCCCAGTGTCCACATGCAGCGCGTTCATTAGGTCTGTGAAAGAGCATTCGCCCTTCTCACTTAAGTTCAACAGGATTTCTCGTCGCAAAGGATGCGAAAGCACAACGAGAATTCGTGACACACTCTCTTCTTTTGCCGCCATAGCACTGACCTAAACCATCTCTCAAGTGAACTCATACATCGTTACGCGTTGCTCTGCATACAAGAGTAATAGCCAGTTTATTATATGTGTATATGGAAAATCAACTTCACACTGAACTTCAAGAATGATGCACAATCTAATCTGCGTCATTTCACCCTTCTGAATAATTGCAGGATACATTAGGCTTCATGCCCATCAAAGCCCTCCTCTTCTCAATATCACGTATCTGCAGAAGTTCGGTTCAAACGCTAAATGCCATCTGCAGATTACCTACTGAAAAGTACAGTTCATTTGAAAGCTAGCATGTCTATGGTTAGTTACGGTTAAATTATGCCTCTTCGCTTTCTATTTGTCACAATCATGAGGACAGTATATGTTTGCCGTTGGACACCTAGCCTTAGGATATATACTCGCAAAAACGACTTCAAAGGCTCTAAGAACCAAAATCAACTTGCCGCTGATATTCTTCTTATCCGTGTTGCCAGACATAGATGTGCTCATTCCCAATCTGAACCATCGAGGGCCTCTTCATTCAATAATCGTAATTACGCTTGCCTTCATTCCATTTTTTCTTTATTATAAAAAACAAGTTGCGCCTTCCTACGTTGCGATTGTCCAGCATAGTCTCATCGGAGATTATTTTTCTGGAGGCGGAGTTCAACTTCTGTGGCCGTTGGCAACTGGATTTTTCGGTTTGAACTTGGCACCTGTTAGTCAGGCGAGCATTTCTGTTGAGTTGATTAGTTTCATTTTTGCCGTCATTATTCTGCTCGTCACGAAAGACATGACTGTGTTGTTGAAGCCAAAAAAAGAGAATCTGTTTCTGCTTCTTCCCGAAGGCGCAATTTTGGGTTCGATTTTTCTTTCTTTGGGCTTCGGTCTATCTGTGGAATTGCTTGTTGCACACTTGTTGTTTTTTACTATTTTTGCTGTGGCTATTCTTACGAGTTTGAAGAGCACTGTTTAGCTGGTTCCGATGATGGTGACATCAAAGCTGAAGTTTGTGATTCCCGTCACAGCGGCTGAAATCTGCAGCGTGAAGATTGCTTGTTTAATCTGTCCTGCGTTGAGTGTTTGTCCTCCCAAGTTCCAGCTAAATGTCATGTACTGGGTCGCGCTTGCAGGGTTCCAATTCGCCGTTGACATGGACAGAGTAAGCACTTGGTTGCCTTCATTTTTTATGTAGCAGGTGATGGTTTTGGTGCTGTTTGGATCGAGCATGCCCCAGTTGAAGCTAGTCACGGGGTTTGTGCCGTTGCTGTTCCAGTATACTGCTACGCCGACGGCTTTTACCGAGCCAGTGTTTCCTAGCGTTTTGTTCGCAACTAGTGAGGATACCACGGGTCCCAAGAAAGAGAGCAGAAACGTGTACGCGAGTAATCCTATTGCTGCTGCCACTAGTATTTTGTCGTGTCTTTGCATAATGCATCAACTCCATATAGAATCGTAGGATTTAATAAACATTTTTGGATAAACGTTCGACAGATAAACAGTAAGCAACTACTCGCGAGGAAACATGCAACCCACGAGCTTCTCGCAGCCTGCACACTCTTCTGGGACGATGCTTTTGTCTTTCCGCGTTCTCAGAAATCCAAAGTGATGAGGGCATTGGAATCTTTCGGGGTTGGCTTTGTCTTCGTTGCTTTCTTGTTGCTTTATATTCCTCACAATTCCTATGTTGTTTTTTGTTTTCTTTGGTAGTATTCTCTGATTTGATTTTTCTTTTTGTTTGCTGGTGACGTACAGCGCGAAGAGTACTATTATGGCTATCAGCATGGCAATGTCGAATACAGATATGTCAAAGGACAGCGTGAGTTATCACCGTTGATAAAAGCGTATGCCTCGTTTATACAATTGATGAATCATTAATCCTTATTCTTGACGCATGTTTTTTGTGTGTGCATGTCCTCGGCACAGAGACTAGACTATTCTATTAGGCTCCAAATATGCTCAGCACATATTAGCACCTGTCAGGTATGTGGGTCTGACTTTTTAGGGGCACGGTTCTTGCAAGGAAATTGACGAGGTTTTGTGCACTGAAGTCTGAGACGAAAGATAAAAAGTGTGGTTTATTGTGCTGGGATTTCCTGCTCAAGTGTTGGGACGATGATTTCTTCGGTTTCGGCTTTTGTTGCCATGTGGTTTATGATTTGTATCAGTGATTTGGCAAAGTCTAGAGTGCCTATAAGTATTATCATCATGAGGAAGATTTCCAAGTTCACGGTGAAGGTGACTGGTTCTATTGTTTGTGTTATTATGCCGCTGTTAAGGGCGTATATGGTGTAGCCCATGAAGAAGAACGCCCTGCCCATTCCCAACGCGTACTGATAAATCGTGCCCTTTGTTAACTCGTTTAGCACGATGAAAACCACGTAAACCATGACATAAGTCTCTATCAGTGCGTTAGCCTGAGGAAAAATCTGGTTCAGTGGCTGTAGCATTTGAGAGAGTATCAAAAACACGATTATGACTATCAAGGATTTTGCTGTGGCTTTCAGTACGCGTGAAAGAATCATTCGGAAGAGTAACTTATGGTCCAAACAGCACCACCCTTGGCCCATAGTTGAACACTGAGGTTTCAAAGTACACGTGAATGGCGCCGCTGGCGGGTAGTGTTCGGAAGTTGCTCACCAAGACGCTTACTTGGGTGCTGCAAGATGAGTATGGTTGAGCGTTGATGTCTGCCGTTCCCGTGCCCTTTAAAGTGCCGTGTGAGTTGTAGACTTCTACTCGCATGATCCCTGTCACAGGTACGTATTGGTTGTGGTTTTCAAAAGATATCTGGACGATTATTCTGGAAGTTGAATTACCAGCTTGATACGTTGGGTTGCCTATTACGAGGTTGCTTAATGGTGCACCCCATTGCATGGTGTAGTTCGCGTGGACGCTGAGCGGTATTGCGTTGGCGTAACTGAATGCTACGTATTGGAATGCTATTAGGTTTGCATCGTTGAAGAGCAGTGTGTTGTTTTGCTGCGTGAGCATTTTTGTGATGTTGAGCGTCACCGTGTGCGTGGTCGTTGCATCGGTACGTTTGGGTATGATTCTGGTCAGGGTTGAGTCTGTTACGAGTGGATTGCCGTTGTGATCTTGGATTCGAGTTGTTATGTTGAGCTGGTTTATGTCGTACAGTCCGGCGTTGTGTATGTTTATGGGCATAGAAATCGTAACTGTTTGTTCAGTGACCGTGGTTGTTGTTTCGCCGAAGGCTATGTTGATCTGTGTGGCTGAGTAGCCGATTGTGATGACTATGGTGATCAGTATTACCCATAGTATTTTGGTTGCCCATCCTAGGGCGCGGATGGCTTGCTGCATTGGCTAGTGACTTCCTTACTGTTGCGTCTGAGACTGTGACGGTTGAGACTGTGACGGTTGAGGCTGTTGAGGCGGTGAAGGTTTCTGCGGTGTTTCCACTGTTTGTTCTTCTGGCGGTCTCACTTCTATCGTGATTCCTGTTTCTGGTTTCTTCTCGGGTTCTTTCTTTGGCTCTTCTGCAGGTTTGGCTTCTGGTTTTTCGGGCGGTTGTGGTTTTTCGATTTTTTCTTGTTTGGGTTTCTCTTCTTTCTTCACTGGTTTTGTTTCGACGACTTGTGGTGTTGGTCTTGGAGTTGGCGCTTGTACGGGTTGCGCCATTGTGGCCTTTGGATGTGTTAGGAGTGGTATGCCTCTTAGCGTCAAGAGTGAGCCTATCCAGCCCATGATGCCGAGGTACATGACGTGTATGACTGTGGCTATGAGAGGCGCCAAAGCTTCGCCGAAGGCTCCGACAAGATCTTGCGTGCCGATTATGGCTATGTCTTCTGAGAGGAGCCAGTAGGCGTTGAGGAACGTGAAGGCTAATAGTCCGACGCCGATGAAGAGAACGATTATTCCACTGATTTCCGGCTTGTCGAATTTCATCTCTTTTTACTCCTTATATGTATGAAGGATGGTCACAAATCATATTAAGTATTCTGTCGCAATAAACAAGATTCAAATTATCTTCTAGACCTACTTGTTCCCCATCTGTATCTCCACTAACAAAAACATTCTTTGAAAAGGCTGTTCGCTGTTGATTAAGTATTTGATGAAAAAAGCAGGATCATGGCAAGAACGTTTTAGGCTTTCACTCTTCTGAATGCAATTGTGGCGGCGATGAAGGCTGCAAGGCTCACCGCTATGAGAGCGATAATCTCGACGGGGAGAAGCGGGACATAAACTCCTAACAACCCGGCTCGGAGCATGTCTG
>DATKLC010000071.1:0-21590 GCA_035542635.1 Candidatus Krumholzibacteriaceae bacterium
CCATACTTGGCATAAAGACGCCGCGCCTTGACGTTCTCTCGCTCCGTAGAAACGTGCAGTTCGCCCAACCCCTTAGCGTCAGCCTCTTCCACGACTGCTTGGATAAGCAGAGCGCCAGCGCCCTTGCCCTGAAAGGCTGGATGAACGAAAAGATGATTAATAATCCCCTGATACGCGCCTTCCCAGAAAGAAGGATAAACACAACAATCGACGAAGCCGACGATTCTCTGCTCATACTCAGCCACCAAAAGCACATAATTCTCTAAACTCAGGCATCCTTCAAGGGCTTCTCTCGCCCATTTCTCATCGCCCGCCCACGCTTCTGCGCCGAGTTTTGTTGATTTTAGCACTTCGATTATGCCATCTACATCTTTGCGTGTTGCTTTCCGAACCACTATTTCCTTTTCTGCGTTCACGTTCTCGTCTCCACTTTTAGTCGCCTTTGCGTATGGGTTTTTAAAGGCGAAATTCTTTAAACGTCTTGTGCGAACGTCGAGATGAAAGTTATGGCTACTAAGCGCATTTATATGGACCACACCGCAGGAAAACCAGTCGACCCACGCGTCGTCGAGGCTATGTTACCTTTTATGAGCTTGATCTACGGCAATCCCTCGTCTATCCACTCGTTCGGTCAAGAGGCGAAACAGGCGATAGAGAACGCACGGGCAAGAGTGGCAGCACTAGTTAACGCCGAGAGAAAAGAGTCCATAATATTCACGTCCGGCGCCACAGAAAGCAACAACACGGCGGTTAAGGGTTTTGCCAACCGAAACAAAGACCGCGGAACACACATTATAACCTCGAGCATAGAACACATGTCAGTAATGAACCCAGTCAAATACCTCTCCACGCATGGATTCAAAGCCTCCTTCCTCCCCGTAGATCAATACGGCATCGTAAATCTGGAAGCATTAGAGAAAGAAATCACACCAGAAACAATTCTCGCGTCCACAATGTACGCCAACGGCGAAATCGGAACCATCCAACCCATAAAAGAAATCAGCCAAATCGTACACGCAAAAAAGGCAACATTGCACGTGGACGCTACGGCAGCGATCGGACAAGTACCCATAGACGTACAAGCCGAAGGCATCGATCTGATGACCATTTCCTCCAACGACATCTACGGACCAAAAGGAACTGGCGCGCTCTACATTAAACAAGGCACGCGCGTCGAACCCATAATCCACGGCGGAGGCCAAGAACAAGGCCTAAGGTCGGGCACAGAGAATCTGCCAAGCATCGTGGGCTTCGGCAAAGCAGCCGAATTAGCCAAAGCGGAAATGCAGCAGGAAAGCGAAAGACTAGTCACGCTGCGCGACAGGTTCATCAACGGCTTGGTCGGAGCTGTGCCGTACTCGTTCCTGAACGGGCATCCGGCTAAGCGTTTGCCCAATAATGTGGCTGTGAGGTACAGTTTTATCGAGGGCGAGTCCATGCTGCTGAGCCTCGACATGCTGGGCGTAGCCGCATCTTCTGGTTCTGCTTGCACAGCTAAAACTCTGGAGCCGTCGCATGTGCTCATAGCCATTGGGTTGAAGCATGAAGAAGCGCACGGATCATTATTGTTTACGTTGGGTAAGCAAAACACTGAAGAAGAAACGGACTATGTAATAAGCGTGATGCCCGATATAGTTAAAAGACTGCGCAAGATGTCTCCCTTAACGCCCAAGGAGCTGAGAGAATAATGTACACCGAAAAAGTCATGGAACACTTCCGAAACCCCCACAACATGGGCGAAATCCCAGACGCCGACGGCGTGGGCACGGTTGGAAACCCCGTCTGCGGCGACCTCATGACCATATACATCAAAGTCAAAGACAACCGCATAGAAGACATCAAGTTCAAAACCTTCGGCTGCGGCGCCGCAGTTGCGACCAGCAGCATGGTAACCGACCTGGCGAAGGGAAAGACGCTGGAGGAGGCGATAAAGATTACCCGTGGCGACGTGGCGAACGAGCTTGGTGGTCTGCCGCCGATAAAGATGCACTGTTCTAACCTTGCGGCTGACGCTTTGCATGCCGCCATTGAGGATTATCAAAAGAAACAAAAGGGGATGAATAAATGAAAAAGGAATTCATGCAGTGCGGCTACTGCAAGACTAAGATTCCCTTAGAGCGATGCGAGTTCGCGACCCACCGCACGGTCATTGATGGCAAAGAATACGTTTTCTGCTGTGCTCAATGCGCCCAACAGTTTCAGCCCAAGAAAAAGAAGAAAAAACAGTGACGCTTACCAATAGTCAAGCGCCAAAAACTGCTTCTTGGGAAAGAGGGAATCCAGTAACTCCGTCGTTTTCTTTTTCGGAAGAGTTGTTTCTACCCGTATCAGATTCTCTGTGAATGCCTTCCGTGTGTCTATTGTGCCAAGAAGCAGACGAGTTAGGGTGTTTGCAGTCAAGGTGATATCGCAATCCGAAGGATGATTTGTGCTCAACAATGCTTGCACGGTTTCGCCCTCTTTTTTGAACAGAGCAGGAGAGTTTTCGCAGACTATTCGCAGCAAGCCGTTCCAGTCGCTTAGTCTCTTGAGGCGTTGAACTATTATGGGCGTAATCTCGTTGAGAAACTGTGCAATGTCAGTGATTGCATACATGAATACGCCGTCAGTTTTTATGTGCCAAAAGCCCAGTTTTGGGAAGATTTTCGAATAATTGGGGTTTTGTATGCTACCCGCTTGTATCTGCGCTGCACCTTTTTCTAGAAATATGCTATAGATTTTGTCAACTAGTGGGCAAGCGACTGCTTCAAAGTCACGCTTTGGATTTGTGATGATTTCGATTATTCTTCCAGTTCTTCTACCCTTGACGTAAGCCGCAGAGATGTAACCTACGATTTCTCCATGTTCGTTCAATGCTACCCAACGCAGGTTGTCTCTTTTTCGGGTCATGCTTTGGAACTGTTTCACTTGTCGTTTGGCAGACCCCACGAAGTTGAGGGTGAATTGTTCGTAGAGCCTATGCAATTGTTCTGTATCGCTTGGCTGCATTAATCTAATGTGCAGTGCCATGTTATTCATCCCATATTCGAATCAGTATTTTCCTTAGCATCTGCAAGTCTGCCTCGGTGCCATGTTCTACCTGTATTTTCCCAGCTTTTCTCGCGTCTTCAAACCCGATCTCTCCCCACATAATGCGAAACAGCGTTTCCAAGGAAGCAGCTATGACGATGTCAGCGTTTTTTGGTGGTTTGTGCATTCGTTGAAGGTGTCCATGGCTGAAGCGGATGGATTGAACGCCGAACTCCTCGAAATGAAACATCACAGTGCGATTCCAGTCATGCAGAGTTTTCTGAGCGATTCTTGAAGCCTTGACACCTCGTTTCAGGTCTCTTAGCCAGAGGCGAAAAACATAAGAGAAATCGAGGATTTTGAGGTAGAAGGGCCAGGTTTGTACGTCGCAGAAGCCGCTGCGTTCGTATATTCTGTGCGCAGGAAGCATCAGCCCAGTGTAGAGTGCAGAGTTTGAGCCGCCCGTGTTTTTGATGTAGCCGAGCGTTTGTTGCATTATGTCTGTCATTATGCCCTTTCTTCTGTAGTCAGAGCATGTGCAGACGCCTCCGATGCCTCCCGTCCTCAAATAAACGCCTTCACCCAGATGCAAGTCCTTAAACTCTATGTCGATGTGACTTACAGTTTCGCCTTCGACTTCGCAAATGAAATCTTTGATGTCAGGTTTGTCCAGCCATCGGCTTAATTGCCGTGGCGTCACTGGACCGAAGCATTCGCTCAGAATTCGCGCTATTTGAGCCTCGTCTTTGCCTTTCCGCGCTTCACGCATCACGTAGCGCCTGTTTACTGCCAAGGTCTATGGTCATCTCTGAAGAGATCAAACGCCTAAGAGAAAGGACTTGTGTTTCTTAAACCTTGTTATCTATGTTGTTATTTTCATGTTAAGACCCATGCCGGCGTATATTTTTAGCCAAAGTGTGTAAGCCAAGGCTAGTCATGGTTTTATCTTATGACGAATGAACCCAGATGCATACTACGTAGACTTGTAACAGAGGAAGCAATCATCTGCGGAAAACTACCTATATAGTATAAGCGTGCGCATACTCCGCAGCGGAAGCCTTTTCAACCCACGCAAACAAACCATAATACCAAGGTGCAAAAATAATGAGCATGAGAAGATTGTGGCGCGGCATGTGGATCGGTTTGTTGCTAATCGGCTTGGGCATACTCTTCTACGTCGATAACCTACCAGAGTACAAAGACAAAGGCATATTCTTTCCAGGTCTCCTCATCCTAATTGGTATCCTTATTCTCATCGGCGCCATCGTACGCCACACAACACGAAACGCATAGGTAGAAAGCGAAGGGGAATGAAAAAATTGATAGAAAACAGAAAACCAACGCGCGAACTAGGCATTGGCGAAATCATTACCACCACGTTTGGCCTTTACTCGGAAAAATTCACTCAATATCTTATCCCCTTCCTGGTTGCCGGAGCAATCACAGGAATACTGACAATGGCAATAAGCGCAGTCATAACTATACCAGCCGCACTATCGCCCACTGCAACACCAGAGGAAATCCTCGCCTGGCTACCCGGCTACCTCGCAGTAGTGTTAACGCTCGCAATCATCACGGGCATTATAGGATGGATAATCAGTCAAATCACACAAGGCATAGCTGTAAAATTCACAGCAGACACGTTGGAAAAAGGTCAAGCGAACTTAATGACAAGCTTCAACTTTACGGTGTCAAAGCTGCTTTCCTTACTCGCCGTGAGCATAATAACAGGTATCCTCGTCATCGCAGGACTAATCGCATTGGTAATTCCAGGCATAATACTCGCCATAATATTCTCCCTGGTGGTGCCCGCAATAATAATCGAAAACACCGGTGCATTAGAAAGCCTCTCACGAAGCCGTCTTCTCGTAAGCCACAGGTGGCTAAAAACCTTCGGTCTACTTCTGCTGCTCTACGTAATCATCGGCATCGTCAGTGTGCTTGTGGGAATAATCAGCGTACCCTTTGGCGTAGCTGCTACACTAGTGAGCAGCATACTGGCTGCTTTTATACAACCCATTTTGCCAATAGCGTTAACATTGTACTATTACTCCATGATAGCAAGAGCAACACCACAAGAACCCCCATTGCCAACACAAACAGCATAGCAACTCCAAAAGTCTCCACAAAACAGAAATAGTCTATGAAGAAACAAAGATAACTGATAAAAATGGAATACAAAGGTCTAACTGAATCAGCAGAAATTCCAACAAGAGGAAAATATACCAAAATAGCTCAACAAGCAATCATTGATTTCCAAAACAAAAATACAAAAACCGCTAAACTCGACATTGCATACACAGACGAAAAAGAACTCAGAGCGCTGTACAACGCGTTAAAGTCTCTGATACGAAGGAAGAAAATACCAGTAAAGGTTACAACACAAAAAGACAAAATCACAAACAAGCACGAAATCTACTTAATACAAGAAAACCCTAACTCCCAACAAGCCGCCTCTGTCCAATTCCTGTAAACATCCAGGCATAGGGCTTTTTTCCGCCCTGCCTCTGCACGACCTTCTCTCTTTCCAAAAGTTTCAAGTGATAAAGAATCACCGCGTACTTCAGGCCCGTTGCGTCTCTAATAACCCTAATAGACGCTGCTTGCTTTTCAACGACTTGAAGAACCTTCGATCGTGCAACGAGCCCCAACCTTACATTTCTCTTCTGCATCAGATACGCATTTGGATTGTAAGCGATCTTAAGCATGGTTAGTCAGACTTCTTTTGTAGTTTGTTATAGAAAAGGTTAACTAAGCAAAGTCGGCCAAACACACCTGCCTCGGCTTCTTACCCTCGAACAGGCTGTTAATCTCATCCTCAACCATGTCAAGCCTCTGCGCATAATATCGCGGCAACCCATACTTGTCAATAATATGACGGGCAGCCTCCAAGTACTTTTCAATGCCGCCACGATACACGGTAAGCGACAACGCACCGCCACACTCAGGACACTTGCCCTTCAATGGCAGACGTCTAAACCGTCGATTGCACGATTTACACCTGAACCCCTGCGTGGAAAAAGCGCGAAGGTTTCCTGCTATGTCGCGCATGAAATGCGTTGATAAAACCTTACGCGCCACTATCTTAGCATCCACGGCCTCGATTTTTTCAGCCAGTTCCAACTGGCTATTCAACTTATCGAGCATCTTTCCTAACTTCTTGTACATGCTCTGTGGGTTACCAGAATTAATATCAGAAACGGGTATAGTGCAATGAAAACCTTGAAACTGCGCTTCGGTGTTCAAACGATGTCCAACGAGATCGATAAGTCCACTTACAGAACGAGCGCTCACCTTTTCCCAAGTCTTCTCATAAAACTCCAACGAATAGAAAGATGCCACATCCACATCATGCACCTGTCTTTGAACATCAACCGGATTCACGACAGGAATAACAAACAATGGAGCATCCATTATGCCACCAATCTGTGCAGGTAGATAAACACGCGAAAAATTCAGCAGGGTATCTAAAGCTAACATTAAGGCATCCTCATCTCCGTCGCAATCGCGCCGCTTCGCAGAATGCCAAACTGGATGAGCATAGCAAACGCTAAGCGGAGTAAAGCCAACAATTCTGCCAAGAATCCCCACAGAAGTATGAGGCGCCAAGCCTATAACCAGATGACCAACCAAATCCTCCAAACGCTTCACATTGTAGTAGGGCGCCATGCCGTAAACTTTCTCCAAGAGCTCATCCAAGAAATTCGCTACACTGATGAAATATTCTCCGCACTTCTGGGGAGCTATAACATCCTGCATTCGCAGCTCACAAGTCTGGCCAGAATCGATTAACGGTTCATTGTTGCAGTCGGTCAAGTAGCCGATTTGTTTCAGTTTCTCCAGAGAAACATTAACTTCACTGGGTTTAAAATGTGTCAAGGGAGCATTGGTCACGTCAAAACGAACGGTGCCGTCCTTGTAAACCGAAAGATCATGCCTCGCACGCAGTATTCCTTTTTCTAAGATTTCAGGAGTCTTAGTTTCATTGGTTAATCCCCTTACAGCCTTCACTCTCTCAGGATGCGAAACACCCAACCTCTTACAAGCAGAGTCGAACAGTTCTTTCAGATTCAAAGTTTGAATCCCAAAGGCTTTCGTTTGAGCTTTACACACGGGACACAAAGATTCCTTTGCAAAAGTTCGCCCACATACTGGACAAAAATGTTCCTGCAACGTCTCGACTTCGCATTCAGGGCATTTTTTTCGAAATGCCCACATTCCGCAAGAGGGACATCGACGTTTCACTACTTCAACCTTAACAATTTCTTTTTTTATGGCCTCAACCATATCCCGTTGAGCACCTCCAGCCAGTCCAACAGGAAATAAAATGTGCACTGAAGGCTTCATCTCTCTTTTCTTCGCCTTTTCTGGTCGTCCCATGCGAGCGCCGATGAAAGTGGGCGCTTTTTCGCGAATTGAAAAACCTGCAAGTTCTTTGAGATTGTCTATAACGGATTTTTCATGAGATAATCGTGTTTTTGGTTTTTGCAAGCCTAGACAGATTGCAAAGATTTTTGCATGATCACCTTCTATCGCGATTTTGTTCTCTATTATTTTGTGCGGTAAGCAGATTTTCTCAAGCGATTTTTTTGTCAAATTGTCTGTTTTGCCAAGAATCCCATACACTGAACCGTCTTTCTCAATACATTGCGCGTCCAACGCCCATCCTCGCAACGCAGAAAGCTCGTCCGCGCTGATGTTAGACCAAAAATAGGTGAAACGTGGATGTAAAGGAATGTTAAGTATTGTTGCAAAGCGTAGTGCTTCTTCTACGGTCGGTTTGCTCTTTAGCGGCTCTTTGAAAAAATCTTTTAAAACTTCTATTGTTATGCCCATGGCAGATGCAGCGTTTTCGATGTCGCCCTTGAATTTCTCTTCAACTGCTTTTTGGAGTTCTTGGCACCACCACTCTTCAGTATATCCAGAGGGCAGGAGCGGTTTATTGTTGTAGAGGAAATCGCCAAAGCTTATCAGGATATCGCCGACGAATAGGATCCTTTCAATCTTGTCTTTGACTGTACCAAAATTTTCAGTGGATATCTGCATCACAGTGCCATCTGCGAGACGAACAGTTGGTGGCTCAATGGTATCAACAGGAAGAACCACACCTCCCTTTCCAGGCAACTCAATTCGCAATTGCGTCCCAGCCGCAATGAACTGATTCAGAACCAGCATTGTTGCGGGATGCACCCCCACTGCGGCAAGACCCGTGTTTCTTGCTCTCCCATAGCGCAGCCTAAAACCGCCTTGTCGAGAAGGAAACGAGAATATGGGCCGTCCCGCGATTACGTCGTCCATGAATCCACTGGTTTTTTTCTCCTGGTTACTAACGTCAACTGTGCCTACGTTTTTCAGCCAGTCCCAACCTTCCATGCCCAACTTATCCACGATTGTCCAGACTTTTGTTGCGCGCCCGACAACACCGTCATTCACTACACGCAGAGCGCCGCCACGCACGCGGTTAGTTTCGACGCGCGGCAAGTTACGAAAAGAAGAAACCTCAACAGGATCGGTCTCCGTGCCTGTAACCTCTACGGGAAGAGATTCAAGTGCTAGGCGAAGTTGTGCATCAGAAACATGGTACTGAAAACGTAGCACGGAGCGTTCATAAAGCCTCACTTCCTCAACAAATCGAGTTATCTCTTCTTCGGTCGGCTTGTATCGATCCAAGCCTAAGAGGCGACGTACAAAGTCTCCAACAACAAGCGACAATGCCTGGTCAGTACCACCAGCAGAACGAATAGGTCCAGCAAAGTAGATTGCCAGATAACTAGTTCGGTCAAAGTTCTGTTTTGTAACTACTTTCGCCACACCTTGCAATGGAGCGGCGGTGATTCCTTCGGTTAATATTGCCAAAGCCGTGCGAACGGCTTGATCTGCAGCCTGCTGTGGGCTCAGGTGTCCATATTTGCCATAAACGATTTCTTCTGATATTTTGAAGGCAAGCTCTTCTCTGGGTAGTTTTTGACTCAACTCACGAATGCTTTGCGCCACCCCAGGCGGCCCAACCAAGCCCTCAACGAGTTCAGCAAGGTCTTTTGCAACCTCAGTTTCCGGTTTCAGCATTGGATCTAGGCCCTTTTCTCTGGCTTCCTTCGCGATTTTGTAGGAAGTGGAAAGTTGATTTTCCAATGCCTGAACGTACTGTCTGTATTCGTTGGACATGGGTGTGGTAGTCAAAACTTGCCCGCCAAGAACTCATCCAACCTCTTGGTATTTGGGTCTTTCTAACACAAAGAATTAAAAGCAAAGAGACCTAGCGCTGATGAATTCTACACAGAATTATCGTGCTCCAATTATCCTTTTGTTGCCCTGTTGCCTTTTGGAATGCTCCTTTCGCCATGCTTTCCCGTTTTTCAACGCAACTCTTGCATTGGGCATGTCTCAAGTCCGAGGGACCTTCGCATGATCCACAGTTCAGGAGAAGGGCTTCACCCAAACCGCGGATGCTCGTCCAAGCATACTCGTATTCATCATACTGAGGGGAGAAGTCTGGCCAGATTTCGTACAAGTCGTTTTTGTCGAGAGCTTTCTTTATCGCGGCGAAATAGTGTTCGAAACAAGTCATACCCGTCACTCGTTCCTAGCCGTTTTAATGTTTTCTATCAGTTCACGGATTTTAGTTTGCCCACCATCTTGTTCAATCACGGTGCCAGTTACGATAATATCTGCGCCTGCAGCGACGGCTTTTTTTGCTTGTTCGCCCGTTTTGATGCCGCCTCCCACGATTAGCGGAATGTCTATCTGGCTTTTGACCATCTGAATCATCTGCGGAGGAACAGGGGTACTCACACCAGAACCGCCTTCCAAGTAGACAAACCTCATGCCCAAATATTGCGCAGCCAAAGCATGGGCAACGGCAAGCTCGGGCTTTTCATAAGGAATCGGCGCAGCTCTTCCGACGATACTCGCAGTTCCACCTTCGCCCACAATTATATAACCAAGAGGAATGGCTTCAAGTGCGTATTTCTTCACCATGGGTGCGCCAAGGATTTGTGCACCAATCAAGAAATAAGGGTCCAAACTGTTTACGAGGCTCATGAACCAAATGGCGTCCGCGTAGCGGCTTATACCGGTTACATTGTTCGGGAACAAAATTACCGGAATTTTTACGGATTTTTTTATCGCTTTTAACACGTTGTCCAAATGAGAGGTTGACATAGAAGTGGAACCGCCCACCATTATGGCGGCAGTGTTGCATTTTTCCGCTGCGGAGGCGGTGCTTGCTGCTGAGGCAGTGGTGACTTTTTCTGGGTCTATAAGGGTAAGATGCGCGGCACCATTCTGCTTGATGCGATTGAGTAAATACTTTTCGACTTTGCCGACCATGGACCTTGTTTCCTTATTGCGAAGTCGAAGGGCTCTGTGTAGATGGATGAGCGGCGCCGCGCGCTGTGTAGTATTGATCTATGAATTTGCAATAAACGTCTATATCCTTAAAAGCAGGGTTTACTGGAAATTCGCTGGTCAGTCCACAACTTCCACACTTAATCTGTCCCTTTTGCTCTTCAGCCAATATTGTAACGCGTATGGCTTCCTTACCGCATTTTGGACAAAGAAAAATCTTTGGCAAACGCTTCTTTGGAACGCGAACTACCTTGCGCCTTCTTCTACCCATAACCAGACCTCAAATCGATATTAAACTATACAATCTTTCCTTAAAAATCTGTTCTATGAATTGTCTTAAATGTTCATAAAGAACCTACACAATAATTAGATGGACAGGAGAGAATTCGATGCTATTAACTCCATCAATTCTTAAAATAGACCAGGAAGAGACAAAACAAAGGATTACAGGATTCATCAAGGATTACGTGGCCAAAACCAAGACAAAGGGCATAGTTCTGGGGATGAGTGGCGGAGTAGATAGTAGCACCAACGCTGCCTTAGCAGCGCTATCGATTGGCGGAAACAAAGTGCACGGGCTACTGATGTTTGAAAAAGAGACCAGAAACAAACTGGACATAGACCATGCACTCCAAGTCGCAAAACAGTTCAAGATAAGGGCTGTCTTTATCGACATAACGAACCTGTTGAACGCAATTTACAAGAGTATACCAGATTTCATCGAGTCAGATTTCAAGGCGAAGGGAAACATAAAAGCCCGAGCACGAATGTTGTTGTTGTACTATTATGCAAACAGCAAAAATCTCATAGTGAGTGCAAGCTCGGACAAAAGCGAGACGATGATAGGCTACTACACAAAACACGGAGATATGGCAGCCGACATTGCACCGCAACAAGACCTATACAAAACACAGGTTCGCCAGCTAGCTAAACACATAAGCGTGCCAGATGCGATTATAGAAAAACCGTCGACACCGGCGTTGTGGCCTGACCAAACGGCTGAACAAGAAATAGGCATGCCATACGAAAAACTCGACTTGATCCTTTACGGGCTAGAACACTTCATGGAAACCCCACAAATAGCAGAACAGCTCTTAGTGCCAATTAAAATGGTTGAATCCATAAAGAAACACTGGCTGGAAACCGAACACAAACGCCGTATACCACTTTCGCCTAAACTTGGCTTCAGAACGGTAGGCAGAGATTTCCGTCTACCGTATGATGCGGAGGTAGAATGAATGGTAGATCAAATCAAAGTAGCACTCGCACAGATGAGTTGTAAGGTAGGTGACAAGGCGCATAATATGCGCACTATGGCGACGTACATTATGGAAGCAAAAAAACAAAAAGCCGACGTTATACTCTTTCCAGAACTTTCAGTTACGGGTTATGTTACAAAAGACAGGACATATGAACTCGCCGAAACAATCCCTGGACCATCGACAAAGAAAATAGAGAAGCTGGCCGAAGAGAATCACATACACGTTATTCATGGTATGATAGAAAAAAACGCGAAGGCAAAAGGAGTCGTTCATAACACCGCGGTTCTTACTTCCCCTGATGGTGTAATTGGATGTTACAGAAAGATGTATCTGCCAACACATAGCATTTTTGAGGAAAAACGCTATTTTAGGCAAGGATATGAAACGCCTGTGTTTGACACGGCAATAGGGAAAATCGGCATAATAATATGCTACGACATCTTCTTCCCAGAAACCGCTCGATTATTACGTTTAAAAGGTGGAGAGCTGATAGCTTGTATCTCCGCTTCCCCTTCTGTACGTCGCAATTACTTTGAAATACTCACAGCAGCACGGGCACTGGAAAACACGGCTTACGTGGCTTACGTAAACCTCGTAGGCATAGAGGACGGTCTTCAATTCTGGGGCGGCAGCCGCATTATAGCACCCAACGGTCGAATAATAGCCCAAGCGAAATACGACGAAGAGGACCTAATACTGGGTACCATAGACTATACGGACATACCGCGCACACAGACTTTCGTTCCAGCATTACGTGACCTTCGCCCAGAACTCTTCAACGAACTCGGTGATCTATCAAAAAAGCTGTGATGTCACAATCACGCACATCACACCTGATACTACAGTTTTTTCACAGCCCTCTCAATACGATCCATGGCTTCTTCGATCTTTTCATAGGCGGTCGAATATGACAGCCGTACGTACCCTTCGCCAGCCTTTCCAAAAGCGCAGCCTGACACCACAGCAACCTTTCCCTCGTCAAGCAAGTAGTCGGCGAAATCAATCGAGCCTTTTTTAAGTCGATGTATATCAGCGAAGATGTAAAAGGCACCCTTGGGTAAGGCGCATTCTAAACCCTCAATTTCATTAATTCGAGTATACATCAGCTTGCGCCGCTTTGCGAATTCAGTCACCATTGACCTGACGCAGTCTTGCGGACCCTTCAAGGCTGCAATGGCTGCATATTGCGCTGCACCATCGACGCAGGCTACTGAATATTGATGGATTTTCAACATTGGCGCTATTAGTTCTGAGGGACCAATTGCATAGCCAACACGAAAACCCGTCATGGCGTAGGTCTTCGAAAGGGAGTTAACGACAATGGTTCGTTCCCGCATTCCTGGAAAAGTAGCCAGACAGAAATGTTTTGCATCATCGTAAACGATTTTCTCATAAACTTCGTCAGAAATCACAATCAAATCACGCTCAACCGCAAGCTTCGAAAGTTTCAACAGATCATCATGCGAGAACACAGCGCCAGTTGGATTGTTAGGTGAATTAATGATTATCGCACGCGACCTCCTTGTGATGTGTGACATCACAGTCTTCACGCTAAAACCGAACCCATCACGCTTGCGCATAGGCACATGGACAGGCTTACCACCCGTGAGAAATATATCTGGTTCGTAACAAACGAAGCCAGGATCGAGTAACAAAACTTCGTCTCCTGGGTTAATCGTAGCCATAAGAGCAAGAAAAACGGCTTGGTGGCCCCGACTGTCACCAGAACGTCTTTGTTATGGTCGTATTCCAATTTATAATCATGTTTTGCCTTTTCGGCGATGGTTTCGCACAGGCGCGGTACACCTCCAGAAGGTGTGTAGTGTGTTTTTCCCTCATCCAACGCTTGTTTTGCAGCGTTGACTACATGTGCAGGTGGAGTGAAGTCGGGTTCTCCAATTCCAAGGCTGATAACGCTCGGGGTTCTTTGAGCGACTGAGAAAAGGTTTCTCATACAAGAAGGTTCTATTGTTCTCAAACGCCTGACAACCGTCGAGTTTCTAAACACGCAATGAACCTCACCAGATAATGTTCACCTATGAATAAAATGTGTACGTTTGACAAAATAACTATAACAAAACTTATCAGTTAACATAAGATTTCACCAAAAATTGAACACGAAAGTTTTTTACCCTTAGCCAGTATACAAAACTGTATCCTAGAACAGGAACCTCTTGGTGAACTGTTTGAGAACGAAAGAAAACGCTCAAAAAGGACTTCAAGGAGCATTAAATGACCCAATCGCAAAAATACTTTTGAAAACTAGCAATTTGACAAAAATACAGCTAGAAACGTTATTAATAGACATTTTAGCCGAAAATTATGCCGAGAAACCATTAAACTACGACGAAAAGGGCAAATTACGGCTAACTAAGGTTGCAGTAAGCCGTGGTTCGTTTAACAGAACATTAGCACAGGCAAAAAAGAACGTGACTGAATCAATATACACTATCCTTTTGCTGGGCTACCTAGGAGTAATTCAATCAGCCAGCTTGTCGCCTTTTCAGGAAGTTGCAGAAAAACTGCAAAGATACACTGATGCCTACAAAACACTCTCCGAAGGACCAGAGGACATAAGCGTCCAATTGCGGGCGATGAATCTTATACGTGAAGAAATCACTTTGGCGCTCGAGCAACTGGCTAGTTCCAAGGTGGTTACGGATCTGTGACATCACATATCACAAAACCAAGAGAATTAAGTATGTCATGCGGCGATAGTGCCAAAAAACTCCATAGGTTTCATGCGCAGGCATGAAGCATACAATGAATTCAAGCCGTACTGGATCGCTAAAATTAGTTTTGTGATTCGTGATATCACATTAAATCAATTACAACCGTAATTTTTTAATCCTTGGTATGCAAATAATGTGATTTGTGACGTGATTTACGCGTTGTCTGGCTCATCACAGTCAAATCACAGGTCGCAGGTATGAAAGGCATGATAGATTTGTTCCTAGTTGGAGTTGTAGCTTTACTTCTGATTAGTCTTGGCGCATTCTTGTTTTACTATCGTCGAATACGCAAATTGACCGAAGAGTATGAGGGAGCGAAGACCCTGGTTAATGACATTATAGCTAGTTTCAACAAACAATTTAGAAACCAAGAAGATAAACTATCCGTGATAACTCAGAAGATTATATCGTTTGCATCGAAAAGCGACAAAGTCGATAACAAGGCGATGAAACAAGAGGAACAGATAAAGCAAATCTCAGCAAAAATAACGGAACTATCTGGCTTAACGCAACTCCCAGAGCAAGTCACAAGCGTGACTCAGAAAATCACAGATGTCACAAAGTCGCAGGAAGAACTTCGAGAAAGAATGACCAACTTAGAGACTAAACTAGCGGCGCCAGAAATCAACATAGAATCTGTGATTCCAATCAAGCAAGATAAAGCATTGGCGTCTCTCACACCAACGGAATTGTCTGTTCTCGAAACCCTCGCAAACGAAGGCGAGAAAACTGCTCCTGAAATCAAAACTCGTGTAAACTTGACAAGAGAACACACTGCGCGCCTTATGAAGAAACTCTATGAAGAAGGATACTTGGAGAGAACAACGGGAAAAATCCCCTTCGCTTATCGTATCAAAGAAGAAATGAGTAAAATCTTGAAAAAGCCAGAAGCTAAGGCTTAGAAAGCTCGCTTGAAGCATTATGCAGTCGTTTGAGTTGCTCATCCATTTTGGAAAAAGTCTCTGATGAAGGAAGATCGTAGTTCGCCGGCGTACTATGCTCTAGGTACTCAGGGTAATGTGTAACTTTGATAGGAACGGCAAAACGAATTTTCGGTTCAGAAATCAGCAGTGCCTCGCCAATGTCAAGCATTTTTATCTCAGTGTCACTGTATTCCAAGTAAGGTGTGTTTTCTGTCAGATAACGTCTATCTTGGCTGAGTTCGGTTTTCATGATAACCTTTGTCCAAAGTTCGGCGAAAACGTCGAAATTTATCTTTGAGGGCCGAGGAGTAACAGCGTTCAATCCAACATGGTACTTTCGATAAGTCAGAGCGATATCAGAGAAGATTGTCTTTGGCTTTGCTGGATCAAGAAATTCGTGAGCCTCTTCTAAGGTTATGAGTAAGGTAGGCAGTTTTTGCCAATTCTCGTGGTCTGATTCCCACATCTGCTTGTAATGATACGCCACGTTTTGCGCAGTTAACGTGACAATACTATGCTGTTCCTCTGCGGTAAGCCCAGAAATGTCGACCAGGCAGGTTATGCCCTGACTGACGTTTTCAGTCACATCGTCAATGAAGTTGTAGTCTGAAGGGGGGTAAATATCCGGAGAAAGATGCTGCAGTTTCATCAGCAATGCCTCAATCACGCTCTTATTGCCATAGCCAATGCGGCTGCCCAGTTCCTTGTAGCCACCACTCGCAGAAATTTCGAGAGTTCGTTCGATCCAAGCGCTCCCAAAGGTTTTTGATATTCTCTGAGCCAACCTGAATTGTGGATATCCAATCTCTGGAAATAACGTTAGAAGTTTCCCGGGTGTCAGCGTGTACAAGCCAATCTTCATTTTATCTTCTTTTGTAGAATAGTAACGGACTTTCGTATGAAACAGCGGATGGTCCCTGAGTCCCTTTTGTGGTTTTATTCCCTTTCCTTCCAGAAGCTGGCCTGCGAAATCGAATATAATGGCAACAGTCTTCGGGCTGTGATCAATAATTTGCGCATTCAAAGTGAGCTCACAATTTGTCTTTCCCGAGCCAGTCATACCGAACATGCCCACCATGTAAGGTATCGCGTCAATGTTTACACCGACACTCCCAGTCACTTCTTCACCCGAGCGCAAACGACCAATCTCTAACTCGCCCTCAAGTTTTAACGCCTCGCAATCCTCGATTGTTGTTGATGCCACTTTATCCATATAGTTCGGATTAAACGTAGGCGACCGGATTCTCCCTTTGCACGCCTCAAGAAAAAGAATCGCCTCAATGCTTTTATAACTGGAGTAGGGTCCGTAGGTTTCTTTTCCTTGCGCTTCGCGAAGTTGCTCTCCAGTGTCAAGCGTGGAACTGCTCTGCGCGTTCACGATCCTTGCATAAAAGCTCCTCGTCCCCGAAGTTATCTTCACCATCTGCCCGAAGAATACTTCAGCCTCTTTGCTTAAGTAGAAGGATACACGGTCACCTTGGACTCTATTTATGGAGCCTAAAAAATGGTTAGGTATAATCTATCCACTCCCGGTTGAATGCATACCTGTTACCATGCAATTCGTCCGTGAAATTACAGGATAACTCTTCACTTCGTAGTGTATCTAAGACCCCTGCGTCTTTTAGTTTTGTTTCTGCAAGGTCGTAATAATTCAAGAGCTGAGATTCTGAAGGTGCCGAAAAATCATGTGCCAGCCATAGCACAATAGGATAACCTATGCACCGAGGGTCCTCTGCGATGGTTGTAAGCGGGGAAAGCAAATCGTCAACCGACTGGTTTACGAGATAATTCATGATGTCGCAACGGAAGACACGCGGGCTTTCTCCGGAGAGCTTCACCAGAGATACGTCGCCATAAAGATGTTCATGTATATCTGCTCTAACAACAGGGTGATACACCCAGGTAGAACCTTCAGCGAGTGCGTACGCCGCAGCTGCAAAATCCCTGCCCTTTTCATCTCGCAGAGTAGGCGACTGTTTGCTGATAGTTAAAAGCTTTATCGCGTTTTTCTCACATTTTTCATACAGCGAGGCACGAAACTTCCTCTCCCCACCAAAGTAGCTAGCTCCGTCCAAGAGCAGATAAGTATAGTCATCTGCATCAGCCACAAGTCTTAGTGCCATTTCACTTTCCAGCTCGAGCCGTGCATCTTGTAGTAGTCGGCGACGTACATACGCCTCACCCAGGAGAGTGAACATTCGCTCTTCAAAACTCCAATCTACGTTGCGCCCTTTTACTCCTGCAGAAGACACACGCAAAAGGTATATACCCCAGTTGTTTGCTCGTCTCAAAGTGCGAGTAGAACAATCCACTGCTATGAAATGTACGTCGCAACTGGACATTTTCTCGAGAGGGCGAATTCTTGATTTTTCAGGCTTCACAGCAATAACGGGTTCTTCTCTGACATCGCCAAAACTTATCGCTCTGCCTTTTTCCACATAATCTCTTAGTTTTTCTTTCATAAGACTTAAGTCTTTAATCATCTTTTCGTTCATAACAACCCCCTCAGGCTAAATTACTCTTGGCGGAGTACATTATGTCTAAGATACCACCTATCTATTGTCATTTTATTATATCTGGTTTATTATCAAGGGTCACTGCCAAGATTTTATATTTCCTTTGATTTGAAGATCCCTTGCGCATGAGGAAGCCTCGGTCGGCCAATCGTGATAGATACGTAGACACTGTACTCAGGCTCAAATGCTCACGCAATGTCTGCTCACAAGCCTTTTTGGCATCTTGCGAGGAAAACCATTCAAAAGGGAAATGCTGTTCGACAATAGTACGTATCTTCTCGAATTTTGTGTTAGCAAGGGATGTACGTCGCCATTTGTCGTTTTCATCTGCCGTGCCTCCTACTAGCTCAACAAAGTCCAACAGACGTAACACTTTTTCCTTGTTCACACTGCCCTCGCATGTTATTGTGTAGCGGTTTCCCTGCGAGTCGAAGACCTCAAAGCGCAGTTTCCTAGCTGGCATAGCATTCTCTCTCTCTCTACAACTTCACAAGTTAAATCTCTTATGGTGAGAAACTAGCATGCGAAGACGCTCATTGTGCAGGTCTTTTTGAAAATAGCAGCTAAAACGTAGTGTTTAATTATTTTGGAGTTCACAGGATTAGAGTACGGCTAAAAAGGAAAGATACAGTTTTTCTAACTTGTTTTCCAGTGGAAGCTGAGGGGTGCGCTGTTTACAAAAGAACAGAGCAAAAAATGACCGCTTTTATTATTCTTCCTTCGCAAAACAGTCTAAAAACATGTCACAATCTGTTTATTCACAAGTTGCGAAACAAATTCACTGCGAGAGACCCCTAGCTTTCCACTGGAGTAAAGACAACCTACATTACTTATTCGTAGTATGAATTGTGCTTACTAATTTTAGGTGTTCGTTAATTTTTAAAACCAATGCGTCTAAAAAAGTTAGGTAAAACTTCTTAAAGTCAATGAGTAAGTCATAACTCAGAGTATTTTCTTTTTTTATATAACATACTTTTTTCCTCAGAATATTTCTTTTCCAGAAGAAAGAGAGGGGTGGCGGTCAGCTTATTTCTCTGCAGTGCTTTTATCTTGTGGATCTTGCAGTGCGCAATTTTTTCGATGTTTAAGTTGATTCTTTTGTACAAGAGATTTTTATTCGGTTGCAGTGGAAAGCGGTTCGTTCAATGACTTGCTGAGGGGAGATATGTGCAGAACGTTAGTACGCTTGATGAGCTCTTCGAACGAGCGATTAAGACCACGCGGGTATTCAAAAATAAGGATGTACTCCGCCATGACTATATCCCAGAAAATCTACCCCATAGAGAAGAACAAATCCATTACTTGGGAGAAATTGTTGCTCCTGTCCTGAAAAGCGAGCGTTGCTCGAACATTTTTATTTACGGCAAGACAGGTACTGGGAAAACAGCAGTTGTAAAGTACGTTTTGACAAAGTTATTCGACAAGGCACAGAGTTTTGGCATCCCTTTCAAAATTTGCTACGTAAACTGTCGGTTGGCCGGCACTGAGTATCGTGTTCTAGCGAGTGTATGCAACTCTTTGAGTGTGAAAGTGCCCTTCACGGGTCTCGCGGTTGGCGAAATATTCGATCGCTTCAAAATTGCTCTCGACACGCATGCTTCACTGTTGATTGTGGTCTTGGATGAGATTGATGAGCTGGTGAAAACAAAAGGTGACATGCTGCTTTATGAGCTTACCAGAATGAATGAGTCGCTTTCTCAAAGTAAGGTATCACTAGTTGGAATTTCAAACGACCTGAGGTTTAAAGAACTGCTTGATCCGCGGGTCCTAAGCTCATTAAGCGAAGAAGAGATTGTTTTTAGACCCTATAACGCGGCCGAGTTGTATGATATCCTTTTTGAACGTTGCGGTATCGCGTTTTTCGAGCAAGCATTTTCTGAAGGTGCTCTTAGCTTGTGCGCTGCGCTTGCGGCGGCGGAGCATGGTGATGCGCGACGTGCTTTGGATATGCTGCGTGTTGCCGGAGAGCTGGTTGAGCGCGAAGCTGCAGTAAAGATAACGGATGAGCACATAAGGAGCGCGGAAAAAAGAATAGAGCATGATCGGATTATTGACGCGATGAAAAATCTTACGCCGCATTCTAAACTTGTTCTGGCCAGTGTCTATCTGCTTAACAAAGCAAACATTAACAGTGCAATAACTGGTGACATCTACGAGATTTATCAAGAACTTTGTGATTTGACCGCTTATACCGCGCTGACGCAGCGTAGAGTGAGTGGGTTGATTAGTGAATTGGACATTATTGGTTTGTTGAACTCTAGGGTTGTGAGTATGGGGCGTTATGGGCGTACTAAGAAGATTAGGTTGAGCGTCTCGCGTGGGGTTGTTTCTAAGGTTTTTTCTGAGGATGAGTCTTTTCGGTGCCTGATTGATTATTCGCCCAAATGCCTAGCTAATGTCGGTGGTCATAAAGGTTGACTATGTAAATCTAAGCGGCAAAGCTCAAAGGCGTCACTTGCAAGCTTTGGAGATTCACGATTGGTGCAACGCCTGGTATTGGGACGAATCCGAGTCCTTTCATGAAGTCTGTTTGTGTTTGCCAGGCGCCTGAGTTTACGAGTAGTGTGCCTCTGTAGTAGTCGTGTTTTACCACGTGTACATGTCCCGCGTGGAAAACGTCGGGTGTTTTTTCGATTACCATGTAGTCTTTTTTTTCTGGTGCTATGGGTGTTTTGCCTCCGTACATGGGTGCGAGGTGTCTGCATTGTATGAGTAGTTTCATGGCTTTTTCGGGTGTGTCGTATGTTATGTCGGGTATGAATCCTACGATGTCATCCAAGCTTCTTCCATGATACAGGAGAAATTCCACTTGATGCAGGCTTATTCTGCTGGGGTTGCCGAGCGAGGTTATTTTTCTTGATTCGTAGAGGGCTTCTGCATAATCTTTGGGTATGGCTGGTTGTGGTAGGGCTTTTCTGGCGGCGTCGTGGTTGCCTGGGATTATTATGGTTTCGATGTAGTCGGGGATTTGTTCGATGTATCGTGCTGCAGCTTGGTACTGTTTGTTTATGTCTTTTATGGCGAGTTCTTTAGCTTGTTTGGGGTAGATGCCAACGCCATCTACGATGTCGCCGGCGATTATGACGTATTTTACGGCTCCGGCGAGTTCTTGGTGTTTTTGGTTTCCGTATTTGCCATTAAGCCATAACAAGAAGCGGTTGAAGGCTTCGCGCATGAATAGTTTGCTTCCCGTGTGTAGGTCGGATATTAATGCTGCGCAAACTGGTGTGGTGGCTTTGTGTGGGGTTTTTTGTGGTGTGTCTGGCCAAATGAAATCTTCGGCGATGAGTAGGTTGTTTCTTCCCTTGATGCAGGCTATGCAGATTACTTGATCAAGTAACAATAAGCGTGCTTTTTCTGTGAGTTCTGGTTTGGCGTTTTGTGGAACTAAAACAGTGGTGTTTGTTTCGGGGTCTTCGATTCTGAGTATTATCTTGCCCTTGGACTCGCGTTTTTCTGTTATCATGCCTATGATTTTGAGTTTTGTGTGTGGTGGGTTTCTGAACGCGTTTTTTATTGTCGATGCGTCTCTTGCGTCTATGCGTTGTTTGAGGAGTTTTTGGAGTTTTTCGTAGCGGTCGCGGAAGTATTCAAGATAATCTTCGATTGAGCCTGTTCCGCAGATTTTTGTGGTGGGGTCTTCGATTACTGTAAATTCAGGTTGAATGTCCTTCGCCATGGGGTGGAATGCTCTTTTGGATTCCTGAATCTGCTGCGTTGACGGCGTTGAAGGTGTTGCGTTTGGGATGGGTATGGGTTCTTGTGGGATTTCTGGGCGGAGTTGTTTTGTGGCTGTTTCCA
>DATKLC010000072.1:0-4418 GCA_035542635.1 Candidatus Krumholzibacteriaceae bacterium
ACCACAGAGAGCTCGGAGTGCCCGGCGAAAAAGAATACAGCGGAAGAGGCGTGAGCTACTGTGCACTCTGCGATGGCGCGTTTTTTAAAGGGAAAAAAATCATCGTCGTCGGTGGTGGAAATAACGCTGCAACCTCGGCGCTGATTCTTGCACACTTAACCCCAAACGTCAAGTTAATTCATCGAAAAGAGGGTGTCAGGGCAGAAGAGATACTCATGGAAGACCTGCAAAAATCGAAAGTCGAGTTCATTTGGAATACAGAAGTGAAGGAAATCAAGGGCAACAAAACCGTAAAAAGCGTAACAGTCATCAACAACAAAACGGGCGAGCAGAATGAAATCGAAGTAGACGGAGTTTTTGTCCAAGTCGGCGAAATACCCAACAGCGATTTTGCCAAAAACGCAGGTGTTAACGTGGATGACTACGGCTACATTATTGTGGATTCCCAGCAAAGAACCAACATTCCAGGCGTCTACGCAGCTGGAGACGTGACCACGAACCCCGTGAAACAAATCGGAACTGCGGTCGGACAGGCTATTGTCGCTGCGACGGACGTGTTCGGTTATATTCGCCGTCCATACTACTACAAGGCTTAAGACTATTTTTTCATGAGATACTCGTGAATCGCGCGTGCAGCACGCTTTCCAGCACCCATAGCGCTGATTACTGTTGCTTCTCCGGTTACTATGTCGCCACCCGCGAAGACGCCTGGAATGCTGGTTTGTCCGGTTTTCTCGTCAGCAACAATTGTGCCCCATTTGGTGGTTTCGAGTCCCTTTGTTGTACTTTGGATTATAGGGTTTGGCGTCCTCCCAATGGCTACGATTACAGCGTCAACGTCCATTATGAATTCTGAACCCTTCACGGGCGCTGGTCTTCTTCTTCCAGATTCATCTGGCGCGCCGAGTTCCATACACACGCACTCCATTGCTTTCACCCAGCCTTTCTCATCGCCAATGAATTTTGTTGGGGTAGCCAAGAATTTGCAACCGATTCCTTCTTCCTCGGCGTTTTCAACCTCTTCCTTCCTCGCGGGCAACTCCTCCCTTGAACGACGATAAACGATGCAAACTTCCTCGGCACCTAAACGCAGGGCTGAACGGGCAGAGTCCATAGCGACGTTTCCTCCACCGATAACCGCAACATGTTTGCCGATGCGTATGGGCGTGTCTACATTGGGAAACTCGTAAGCCTTCATCAAATTAACTCTAATCAAAAACTCGTTCGACGAATAAATCCCACCCAAATTCTCTCCAGGAACTCCCAAGAACTGAGGCAGGCCAGCACCAGTGCCTATGAAGATCGCGTCAAAACCCTTCTCCAAAAGCTCAGGAATCGTAAATGTCCTTCCTATAAGACTATCTGTGCGAATTTCAACTCCAAGTTTCTTAACAAAATCCGCCTCAGCCTCAACAATCACCTTGGGCAGGCGAAACTCTGGGATTCCATAGATAAGCACTCCGCCGGGTAGATGCAACGCCTCAAAAATAACCACCCCATGCCCAAGTTTCACCAAATCAGCCGCTGCCGTAAGCCCAGCTGGACCTGCACCGATAATTGCCACCCGCTTACCAGTAGATGTCGCTCTAACTGGAACATCAATCCCACTCAATCGCTCCCAATCAGCTAAGAACCGCTCTAACCGCCCAATACTTACTGCGTCGCCGACTTTGCTGAGCAAGCAAAACTGCTGACACTGTTCCTCTTGCGGACAAACACGCCCGCAAATGGCTGGCAGACAATTCTTCTCTTTAATCTTTTGAATCGCAGCCGCAAAATTCTTCTCTCTCATTAACTTGATGAAGCTTGGAATGTCGATTTCAACAGGACAACCCGTCACACATTTTGGGTCTTTGCACTGTAGGCAACGGTTCGCCTCGGTGAGGGCTTGCTCTTCGGTGTAGCCCAATGCGACTTCGTTAAAGTTTTTTCTGCGAACTTCAGGCGCCTGTTTTGGAATCGGTACTGATTGTTTCTGAAGCTTTGGCTTGGGTTCACTCATGACAGCTACATCTCCCTTCCAGTAAACGTTGCAAAGCCATCTTCTCTTCAGTCGTGTATGCTATCTGCCTCTTCAGCAATTCTCCAAAGTCAACCTCATGCGCGTCAAACTCTGGTCCTTCCACACACGCAAATCTTGTTTTGCCAGCCACTGTGACACGGCACGCTCCGCACATGCCCATGCCGTCGACCATGATTGGGTTCAGGCTAACGATAGTGCGGATGTTGTAGGGTTTGGTGGTGTTGGCCACGGCGCGCATCATAACCGTGGGTCCAATGGCGTACACTCTGTCGAAAGCGTAGCCCTTGTCAATCAACATTTTCACCACATCGCTGACGAAACCCTTGTACCCTTTTGTTCCGTCATCGGTGGAAATGTAAACCTCGTCCGAAACCTTCTTCATATCCTCCTCAAGGATGAGCAAACTCGCCGTCCTAGCGCCAATAATTGAAACCACCTTGTTGCCTGCCTGCTTGAATGCCCGCGCAATCGGAAAAGCAGATGCCGTGCCTACTCCTCCGCCAACCACGCAAACCGTGCCGTAATGTTTGATTTCGGTTGGGTTTCCCAGCGGGCCAGCAATGTCAAGGATGAAATCTCCTGCTTCCAGTGCGCCAAGCTTCTCGGTTGAAACGCCTACTTCCAGAAAAATGAGTGTAATCGTTCCTTTTTCTTTGTCCCAGTCGACGAGTGTGAGGGGGATGCGTTCGCCTACTTTGTTCACGCGTAGAATGACAAATTGTCCTGGCTGGGCTTTGTCGGCTATGTCTGGCGCGTGGATTTCTACTCGTTTGATTTTTGGTGCTAGTTCCTTTTTCGAAATAATCTTGTGCATGTCTCGAAGGGCCTCTCGAACATTGTGAGAGAAATGGTAAGACATTATCTTTAGATATAAAAGTTTAGTAAAATCGATCCCAAATCGCTTGTTCATCGCGTGGAAGCAGTAGTTGGGAAATTGATTTTCTTGAGTTTCAAAAATTGAGCATTTTGCTTTTCTGGAGAGTTTTGATTAGTGGTGCGCCTATTATGATGGTTGCTACCACACTGATTATGGCTTCGACGGGTGTTTGGAAGGCGCCGAGAACGAAAATGTACGGAAGAAGCTGCGGTGGTATGCCCCACCATTGGTAACCGCTGAGCGGGATGAGTATGAATATTCTCGTTAGCACGTCGGCTTCTGTGCCGATTAATGCTGCAAAGCCCAAGAAAACTGGAAGCTTCCGCATGATTCGCGTTCTGCTTATTATGGCGAAGATGAAGATGCACACGAAGGCGATGTATGTATCCCATAATGTCCAGAGTGGAATGGTAGCGGTTAACGGATAAGTGAAGAAGGCGAGCAGCATGCCCGCGTAGAGCAACAGAGCGTGTGGCCATTTCTTCTGCGCGATTAAGCCTGCGGTTAAAGCGCCGACGGGTTCGCCGATGCCGAAGATGATTGGCTCTGCTCTTGGGCGGATGAACCAGCCGAGCAAATAGCCAATGGAAGCTGAGGAGAAGCCCAGTAATGGCCCGAGGATTATGCCTTCGAGGGGTGTAATTAGGATTATCCAGCTTCTGAAGCCCACGGGGCCTGGAAACAGTGAAAGCACAGTGTGGAGGGCGGCGAAGATGGCTATTGATGCGATTTTTTGTGTTTGGCGCATTTTGTGAAGCCCCCAGTTTGGCTCGTGTATTTCTATTGAATTTTGCTTTAGAAACTTTCTCTGTGCGTATCTGCTCGGCGCGGGTCTAGACCCGGTTCACTATATGATACTATTAGGATCCAAATATACTGCAAATATGACGAGTGAACCTGCGATTCTCTTTTTCCGTGCTGACGGAAGGTGTGTCTGGACGATTAACTCTTTAAGTAATGAGTTGAATCATTATTTCTTCTCTGAAGTGAGATGAAAATGGAAGACTTGGAAGAACTTCGGCGAGATTTTCCAGTGACAAAGCACAAAATCTACCTTAATCACGCGGCGCATTCTCCCTTGCCTAAACCTGTGAGAGATGCGATGTGGAAGTATGTTGAAGACTTTTCAGAGTACGGAGAAGCCACGGATTTGGACGACGGAAAATCATGTTTCGCTAGACTCGTTAACGCTGCAGAGGATGAGGTTGCGTTGGTGGAAAACACCTCCATGGGTTTAAACATAACCGCTAACATGCTTGATTATCCTTCAGGCTCGAATGTCGTCACAACAGACCTCGAGTATCCCGCAGCAGTTTACCCGTGGATGAAGAAAAAACTCGGCGTAACCCTCCGTTACGTCGGCAACAAAGCTGGAAAAATTCTTCTCGAAGACCTGAAGAAAGCAGTAGATGACAAAACCGTGGCAGTAATCATTAGTCACGTTGAGTATGCGAATGGTTTTAGGTTTGACTTGAAAGCCGTGAGTGAAATCGCCCATAGACACGGCGCCTACTTGAT
>DATKLC010000073.1:0-2305 GCA_035542635.1 Candidatus Krumholzibacteriaceae bacterium
GACAACACAGGACAGCCCTCAACAAAATACGAAGTAGAAATACCGTCTTTTCCCATCGCAGTGATGCTCGTAGCAGCCATAGACGACTCATACCTCAAAAAAAGATACGCACTCCTCGAAGCAAAACGCGTCTCAGAAACGCTGAAAGAAGAACCCATCGACACAGTCATGAAAATCGCAGCCTTCTTCAAATGGAAAATAAAACCACAAAAAGACGCCTTCACACTGCACTTCACGGACTACCTCAGGAACGCCGCGGTCTTTCACGAAAAAGAATGGAAACTAGTAAACAGAAAACTCACAAACGGCGAAGTCACACTCACAAAAAACGAAGCCACCCGTCTCCTAGAAGAAGAAGTAAAAAAACACATAGAAAAACGCCTCCAAACCCAAGATGTAGCGCTCCCTGACGCTCTCGCAGTACGCGTCGAACGCTTAAAGCAGATGCTCGCACTGAAGAAGGGAAAACTCAAAACAGAAGAAATGCCCAAACAAATCGTCATCGCCGCCTTTCCACCGTGCATAAAAGCGCTCTACACAGCCATACAATCTGGACACCACCTATCACACATCGGACGCTTCACACTAACTACATTCCTGGTCAACATCGGCATGACACCAGAAGAAACCATAGCTTTGTACCAGTCGCTCAGCGACTACAACGAACGCCTCACACGCTACCAGGTGGAACACATCGCGGGCGCAAGAGGCTCAGGCACAAAATACATCCCGCCCAGATGCGACACGCTGCGCACACACGGCGTCTGCATAGAGCCAGACGAACTATGCAAATCACGCTACCCAGTAAGACATCCACTAGGCTACTACAGGCGCAAACTCAGACGAGTCCAAACCCAAACCGAAACCGCAGTAGCCCCAGCCACACCAGCCTGACAACCCCTATTCTAAGTCTATTTTTGCTGCAAGACCCTGCTTAACGAGCACATCCGCATTCTCAACAGGCACGGTGCCAATGTCCTCGGCTCTGAACGGACCATAAGTCTTCATATCAGCACCGATAATCGCAGGCGTATCCTTCAAAAACCGCACGAGCACACGCCTCGACCTCTCCTTAGCCACATCAACTTTCGGCGCCCTCCCATGAAGAATACCCTTCAAAAACTCCTGAAAAGACCCCGCTAAAGGCAGCATCTCCTGGCACAGTTTTTCCTCCTCAGCCGTAAGCACCTCAACCAAGACTGTTTTACCCTGAGTAGTCGCCCTGAAAATCTTCTCCAAACGCAACTGCACCAAAGCCCGAATAAGCCTCCGCACATTCCGCAGCTCACCCTTTATAAGCCTCGCTTTAGCAGTTTTCTCATCCAACATCCGCGTTTCTTCGCGAATTTTTTTCACGTAATCAGCCAAAAGAACATAAAAATCCTTAGCCAAAGGCTGAAGCTCCAAGCTTTCGCGTTCCTTCTTCCACGCGTCATAAACCGTATCGTACATACTACCCTGTCACCTCTGCAAGCTCTGCAACGCCCTTACACAACAAAAACAACGCCGCCGCCGTCGGCAACTCCACCTTACGCTCCCTAAAAGCCTCAAACCTCGAATCACCCACCCTGAACTCAGGGCTCTCGTGAACAAAAACCTCCACTATGCCCTTTTCAAATGCAACCGCTTTCTTGAGCGGGTCAAAATCTTCAATCAAACCAGCAGAAACCTCAGCTTTCTTCAGGCCAGTTTTTCCGTGCAACGTGTTGTTTAGCCTGATTAAACGATGAACATCCGTAGTGACCACCGTGTCTATTCTTGGCGACTGCAACTCAACACCTCGACCAATAAGCCTCTTCCAACTCGCTGCTCCCACGCCTTTCACCCCGCCCCAAGGACCCTTGTCTTTCCAGTTCTCCAAAATCTCACTCCTGCGCTTAACGATAGACTCGCCTGTTCTCTTAGACAACCCCCAACTTTCCAATTCACTCGCAGAAGCCGTCAAAAATAGGTCATAAGCTCCACGCGCTATTCTTCCATTCCAACCTCCGTCAGCCAAACTCGGACCAGTAAGCGTTCCGCCTGTTTCTTTAACTCCGTGAAAACTCTCGTCAAGTCCAATGCCCACCACGTAATCGACGATTTCCTTTCGCGCCGATTGGTCAAGACTTCGTATGACTTCGTTTTCGACATGCACATGATAACCCCTATGCCCAGAAAAGAACACTCTAACCTCACTTTTCGAGAACCCAAAATCGTTCGTCAGTATATCCAAGAGTTTTACAGTTTCTTTCTTCGTGGTCTCCAAGCAAACCTCACAAATCCACGTCTTTGCGTCAATTTTCTGGCCACCGCAAGATGGACA
>DATKLC010000074.1:0-1332 GCA_035542635.1 Candidatus Krumholzibacteriaceae bacterium
TTAGACGTTGCGGACTACCTAAGTATACTCAGAGAATTGCAGATAGAAGGAGACACGTTGCGGAAAACACGGAGAACACGAACGTACTACTATGAAAACTTGTCGATGATACCTGACGAGAAACGCTACCCAATCATAGACATCATCTCTGACCATACAATCGGCACCTTAGGCGACGAGTTCATGGCTCTAAGGGCACGAATAGGCTTAAACTTCATCGTCAAGGGTAAAGTCTGGAGAATAGTCCAAATAGAAGATGAGACAGGCACAGTTTACGTGGTTCCATCCGAAGACCCGTTCGCAGCCATTCCAGGCTGGGACGGCGAAATGCTACCAGTGCCGTTTGACCTCGCGCAGGAAACGGGCAGATTACGTAAGGAAGTAGCAGAGATTTTGCGCCGAGAGTTTGATGCACAGAAGGCGCCAGAGGAATTGGCTGAGAAACTCTCTGTCGACAAAGCCACAATCACTAAAGCAGCGGAAGAGATTAGTGAGCAATTAAAACAGAATGTACCAGTGCCGACTGATGACGAGATTCTTATTGAAGGCTTTGACAAGTATGTAGTTATTCACGCGTGCTTCGGAGAAACGGTTAACCGCACCTTAGGCAGCGTTTTTGACCCTGTTCTTTCCGACCAAGAACTCGTTACTGGCTGGTGGAACGATGGATACCGCATACTAATAGAAGCACCCAGAAAAGTGACGCCTCAAGACCTTGAGAGAATGGCTAGAACACTGTTTCACATATCAGACGAGGAAGTGGACAAAGCCTTCAATGAATACCTAAAATCCCACTTTCCGTTTGCGTACAAAATGAAGTTTGTAGCCGAGAGATTCGGCGCATTATCGCGCGGAAAAACAATGGGACCTGAAAGACAGGAAGAATTAGCCAGACGCTTTGAGAAAACGCCAGTTTTTGAGGAGACCATACGTGAAGCTATGATGGAGAAAGTGGACATTCCCACAGTAAAGCGCATCATGCGAGAAGTCGAAGAAGGAAAAATCAAGATTAACACACTGCTTCGGTCGGAGAAACCATCGCCTTTGGCGTATGGTATTCTGGCGAAGTTTTTGCAGACGCCTGAACTTATGGCGCCCGAACGGATGCTTTTGACTAACATTGACAGAATGAAGAAAGAGTTGAACGCCAGGATGGTCACTCTCTTATGCATAGAAAAAGGCGATTGGACGGCAGAAAAACGCATTCGAGAATTGCCTGAAAAGCCACTGTGCGAAAAATGCGGAAGCGGACTCTTAGCGCAGACACGCTACGACCAGAACCCGAAGGATTTGGTGGCGATTCTTAAGCGACGACAAAAAGGAGAGCAATTA
>DATKLC010000075.1:0-15387 GCA_035542635.1 Candidatus Krumholzibacteriaceae bacterium
AGCCCAAGTAAGTGAAAACCGTATGTCCGTCCACGGCAGGCTGAGTTCCTGGGTATTGAAACTTTATAACAAGCGCGAGGTCTGTGTAGATAATATACACAAAGTATGTGGATTGTTCGCTTACGTTTCTGCTAAAAGCCGAAGGCATCAATGTTGCTAGCGTACCACTGGTCAAGACCATTGTTACCGTGACGTTTGGGTTGCTTATTAACCAGTTCGTACCGTTGTAAATCTGCATCCACTGAGAACTCGAAACGTTATAGAAAGACGCCGTATATTTGAAAAGTGCATTCGCCGAGGCATTTCCCAAGGTAGGGTTGCTTGCGTTGTGCAGCGAGTAGAAAGTTGCGCCAGGCGTCGCGTTAAGATTCCATGTTATCGAAGTGCTGTTATAGAGTCTTCCGTCCACATACAGCACTGCTGCAGGCGGAGGTGGCGTTGATGACGTTCCGAAGAAATAGTACCAGCCTAAACCACCCACAACTACTATTGCGATTATTATGATGGCGATTAACCGTTTTCTCTCCAATTCTGGCTTCTCCTCGGTTTTGTGGTTCTATGGTGTATCGAATTAGAGGCACATATACTTTGTGTTGCTCACTCTTCGACACAGAAACGATAAAAACATGCTTATAATTCGTTTAGGTGCCTAGCAGGTTCTCGATTTGAGCGATTTGTTGGGCGATTTTTTCGCCTTTCGGGGTAAGTTTGAATTTTCTTGTGAAGGGGAATTCTCGACTTGTTTCTTCTGTTAGCAGTGTTAGTTCGCGTAGGGTGTTTAGGGCTGTGTAGACGGCTTTTTGTCCTATGGGCATGTCTTGTATGATTGCGGTCAGTTTGATCTGTCCTTTTCTGTGAAGGTAGAGCAGTATTCTGAGCGTGGCCTTACCCTCGTCTAGTTTATCTATGGGCTGCATGGTTTTCTTTCTCGTCTAAGACTTATGCGTATATGCGTAAGGCTTATAAGGATTTTGTGCGCATATTGTTAGAGCGTATACGACTTAGGAATATGCGGTGAAAATGAATTATGTCCACAACAAAACAATCCAAACTAAGACCACACGAAACACAACAGATCCACAAAATCCTAAAAACCCTCAAAAAAACTCCAAAAAACACGTTAGCCATATACCGCGAACTACACCAAAACACGGGTTTCAGAAACCATCACAGCTTCTACCGCCAACTCCGCTTCTGCCTCAACAACCGCCTAATCGAACTCGAAAGCATAGAAAAACGCTGGGGCATCCCTACCAAAAAATACCGCCTCACACAACAAGGACAAGAAATGCTAGACCTACTAAACAACACCATGCAATCTGCAAAATTGTAAAATTGCTTATTCTATGCACGGATAAATTAAATTTGAACTATTTTCATGTAAGCATTCTCTAAACGGCAATATTGTTTTGACGGGCAATTTTGAGTTTTAACTCGCAAGGGTGCATTTCATGTAGGTGTTACAAAATATGCCTTGGGAACAATCTGCGGGTTACATTCGTTCGGGTCATCGTAGCGCGGATGAGTTTAAGCCTCACAGTTTTCGTACTATTTGGATAAGCCAAGAGGAAGGGATAAAGGCGATTGTGGGCAAGCCAAAAGGAAACCGCGGTATGGAGATTTTCAGTTTTCTCTTCGACACATCAAAAGATTGGACTGTGGAAAAAGCCCAAGCGTGGTTTGAACAACACAAACAAGACAGTAGCTTCAACACGGGACGAGAACACTTTCTTTTCATCGCGCCCATCCTCGAAAAAGTCGTAGACAAACCATTACGCATCCGTGGCATAGCCATAAGCGCTGGCATGAGCCGAAACTTCAACATCTACCTAGAAGAAGAACTGCAAAAATTCGCCACAAAACTCGTCGGCGCGCCCGTTTATCTCGAACACGTCTCAGCACTTGATGCCATCGGCAAAGTTACCAGCGCTGCTTGGAACCCGTCTTCAAAGGCGATTTTTTACGAAGCCGAAATCTTCGACGATGAAACTCAGGAAAAAATCAAACACGGCTTGATTCAACACGTTAGCGTGGCCGCCGATTACGAGAAGTTGGATGTCGTGGATGGCCAGGTTCCTTATAGCTTGCACAACGCTGAACTCAGCCTCGTTGCCGTGCCTGGTATGCCTCAGACTAACATCCAAGTAATGGATGAAAGTTCTAAACCTGAAACCTTTGATTTGAACAATTTGCAGGAAAACAAAACACACACTGCGGCAAGACGCGCGGTAGTAGCACCCGAAGCCGTTGAACAGTCAACCGAGGCGAATACGGATTTTTTCAAGGCGCCGTTGCGCGACGTGATGCGACGGTTTTCATAGTTACCATGAAGGGTAACAAAACAAGCACATGAAAAAAGGAGTGAAAAAACAAAATGACGGACAAGTGGCCAAGCGAGGAAGGATTCATCAGCGAAGGCGAAATAGTGTCGCTTTTCAAAGCAACCGCGGCAGTTTCAAAAGGCACATTGGTGAGGCTCACGGGCGATTTGGAAGTTCAACCCGCCACAGCCAGCAGTGACCCCATCGGCGTTGTGTTGAAAGACGGAGCAACTGGCGAAATTGTACCAGTCTGTGAACACGGCGTCTGCAAGGTCAAAGCAGGCGGCGCTATTACGGTTGGAAAAGCGGTGAAAAGCGACGACAGCGCCAGAGCGGTTGTGCTGTCTGATCAGGCGGTTAACGAGGGCGGCACGAACACATACACCATATACTACGCCCGAAAAGCAGGAGTTGCGTTGCAGGCTGCTTCGGTGGCCGACGATTGGATTCTCGTGTTCGTCTGCAAGTAGGAGGCACATGAAATGAGCAAAACAGATTTGGCTGTGAAGAGGCTTGAAGAAAAACTCAACGTATCTTTCAACGGACGCCCGATAACGGTCATGCAGACGGAGCTAAGACAGAAAATAGGCGAGGCACTGAAGAACAACAGACTCCATGAGATTCTGCTCTCGGACGCGAGTCAAGCCACGGCTAAGGTTTTGGACACTGTTTGGGAAGCCGCAAAGCCACAACTAATCGGCAGAGAACTCGCAGTAGTCATCGCACAGGACGCGCCGCTCATAAAGGTTCCACGGGCGAAGATTAGCAAAGCGTTCGAAGTGGCCGAAGGCGCCGAGATTCCAGTGGGCACCGAAGACTACGACAGCGTGACCTTGACACCCAAAAAATACGGCGTAAGACCGCTAATCAGTCGCGAGATGGTCGAAGACGCCGAATGGGACGTCATCGAGTATCAGCTTACAGAAGCGGGCAGAGCCATGGCGGACTTAGAGACTGAGACGATAGTTGGTCAGATGATATCTGATGCGGGCAACAGCTTAGGGGCTGGCACAGGAGGCACATTGGCTTACAGTGATGTGGTAAACATTGTCAAAGAATGCCTAATCGACGGCTTTACGCCTGACGCCATAGCCATTCATCCCAGCGAACTCGCCGACTTGCTCAAGGACACAGCTATACAGAAAGCCATGGAATGGGGCGGAGAAGCCGTGGCGCCGAGCGGACAAATCGCACGGTTGCTGGGCATGCAGGTGTTGGTCTCCACAAAAGTAACTAGTGGAACGGCGTTGGTGGTTGACAGCAAACACGCAGGCGTACTGTTCATTCGTCGCGACATAACAGCCGAAGACTACGAAGACCCCGTGAAGGACTTGGCAGGCGTAGCCATAACCTCACGATGGGCGTACACCACACTGCGCACAGAAGCCATAGGCAAAGTAACAGGATGCTAAACCCTCAGCCCTCAGCGCACAATTTCCCATTTTTTAAAGAAAAGGAAACACGCAAAATGTCCTTCGAAAAACGCCTAGAACAAATACGCTTCATTCTCACGAAGCTTTCACGGCAACCCCTACGCTGGACACCCTTAGTGAAGGCGACGATTCAAGTCTGCGGAAGCGCACCCAGAATCTATTACATTCTCAAATTCTTGGAGAAAAAAGCCTTCGTGACGCATGAAAGCCTAGAGGGAAAACTTCACTGGAAAATCACCGAGAAAGGCAAGGCGTTGCTGGTGGTTCTTTCCGAGTGAAGACTATTTCTTGACTAGCGCGTATTTTCGGTTTACGCAGCCGATTAACTCTTTTTCGAAGAGTCTTTTTAGGGCTCTGTAGACGGTTTTTTCGGGTTTTCCAAGTTTTTCTGCGATTTCCGCCAAGGTCATGGGAGGAGAGTTTTTTAGCAGTGCGACTACGTCTTCGTCAAGTTTTGCCATAGACTGTGCCTCTCTTAAGAGAATAGTCTTGTTTTGGAAAACTGATATTTTAGCTTTAGCATGGTGAAAGCTATAAACTCCTATTGCGCTCTTGTTTAACCTTCACTAACCAAGGAGCGCTCGGTTTGGCTCGTGTGGGTCTAAGGCGAATCTTAAGCTTTGGCTTTCCGTCCGAAGCCCTCACGCGAGACATTAAACTGATCTGTCTCTCCAACTTCATCGGCGCCTTCGGCGAAGGACTCTACATATTCACGCTTTCGCTTTATCTGCTAGACTTGCACGCCACCATAGTCGAAGTCGGCGCCTTCTTCTCCATAATGTACCTCTTCAGCGCATTGGCGCCCATTCTAGGTGGCTTCCTGGCAGACAAATACGACAGAAAAATGGTCATCTTCTTCTCCTGGGGTCTGTGGGTTTTAACTCCGCTGGTTTACTATTTCTCCAACGATTGGATAGAGATGATTCCCGGCGGGATTCTCTGGGGCGCATCCATGCTCGGCGCACCTGCTATAAACGCTTACATAGTCACCTCGGCGAAGGACAAGACCAAGACCGCCACGCTTCTCGCCACGTTCATTTCCACATGGTCTTTGGGCTACATTTTCTCTCCAGCCATAGGCGGCTACCTAACAGACACGATAGGCATGAAACAAGTCCTGCTCATAACCACTCTATTCTCGGCGGTCTGCACGAGCATATACCTCTTCATAAGCAGCCAACACGCACCAAAAAAAACGGAGCACAAGCCAATGCCCAAGGAGATATCCAGCGACATCAAAAAACGACTCGTGGCGTGGTCTCTGTTCTACGCCGCCCTACTGTTTACCGTACAAACGGCTCGCACCCTAATCGCGCCCTTCTTGACCGCCGCCATTTCAGCGGACAGGTTTTACGTGGGAATTTTCGGCTCGGTCAACTTTGCAGGCACGGCGTTTCTCGGCTTGCTAGTGGCTAGAATAGGCGACCGATGGGGCAAAATTGAGGGCATCTTATTGTGCGTCTTGATGCACGTGTTAACCGTCGAGGCGATGCTGTTTGTTTCGAACTCGGCTTTCCTGCTGCTTGTAGCCTTCTTCTGGGGCGGCGCGATAACGTACGGTGCATTGATAAACTCTGCAATAGGCGCCATAGCTCCAGAAGCCTCCAGAGCGAAATGGATCTCGATTCCTATGACGGCTTCTATGATGGCCGCGGTCGTCGCTCCATACCTGAGTGGATACCTCTATGAAATCTCGCCTTACATGCCGTTCGTCATCTCGCTTTTTGCTGCCGTACCCGTTATCCTTCTGGCTTTAACAAAGCCGTTCAAAGAGAGATAAAGTTGGTTTATTCCATTTTTTGAAACTGTTTTTTTGAAATAAGAATAATTCATGCTTTTTTTGTTAAAAACTGCTTAAATAACGCTTTGTGTATGAAATTATGCTTGGAACATGGAGTGTTAAGGATTGGCTTCGGTCACTGCAGATACAGTTCGTAGTCGTTTGAACCTGACGTTGGAAGACGCGGATGATAGCAGGCTGAACGAGATGATTCAAGACGCCTCGGCAACTATCGCGTTGGAGATTGGTAGAAATATCGATTATAATAATTGTAGTGATGTCGAGGCGGCTGCCGTGAAGAACCTGGCGGCCATTTATCTAATTTGCCACATGTCTGGCGGCTCAATGGCTGGGCTCAATTTCTCTGTGGGCGATTTGCGTGTGGACGCTTTGGGCAAGGTGCCGAGTGTTGAGATTTTGTACCGTGAGCTGGAGCGTCTGCTTCTTCGCCTGCGTTATCCTCGTGTGGAGATGACTTAGGATGAGCGTTGTCAGAAGCTACTTTGACTTTCTGATGAATTACGCGCCGTACTTCTACTACCTACCCGACACGGGAACAGTTGATCCTGAATGGGGAAGAGGACCGGTGCCAGCGAGTTTCGCCATCCAGTTTTTAAGCGAGGCGTATCAGTCGAAGGAGTTCGAAAACGAAAAAACCGCCATTTACGCCAAAATTATAGAGTTGGCTGACTATCTGCTTTTCATTCAATGCGCCGACGATGCTAAGCTGGCTTATGGTGGGTTCAAGAGCAAAGACGACAGCACCTATTATTACAGCGTAGACGCTACGCGTGCAATTCCAGCGCTTTTGAATGCTTACGATTTGACGGGTAGCCTGAGTTATTTAGACGCTGCTAAGCTGGCTGGAGGCACGTTCCTCTACAACATGCAACATAAGCCCTCGCTCCTGGGTGTGCACGACACGTATTATGGTGGTTTTGCGCAGGCGGTCACCTTGAGCGAAGCGTGGCTCGTCGACATGTACGTCGCAGACCTGTATGGAACGATCGCTTTGAAAGAGCTTTACGCGCGCACGGGTGAAGCGAAATATCAGAGCATGATAAACGATGCTTTGGGCTTCTATCGCGGCGGCTTCGAAAACCTGTACCTGAAGTATTCGCCCAAGCCTTACGGCGACGGCAACTGGCACCGCACTGGTGTAGGCGACGGTTTCATTTACGATGACGATTTCGGCTACGCTTTACAGGGGCTTTTCAGTTACGAAGGTTGGAGCCCATCAGTTAAGAAAGTGTATGAAGCCGTAAACAGTATAGGCAGCTGCACAGAGTATCCGAATTATAATCCGATGGTTTGTTGGTCGGGCTACGTAGACGTCGTAAACCGCAAACCCGCCTGCGAATACTACGACTGCGTCACAGCAGGCATCCTTTGCGAAATAAGAAACGCCTACGACTCCATAGCCTTAGACCAAAGCGTCAAAGCACTCTTGGCTAAACCCGACAATTTCATGTTCTGGGGCGTAAAATTTGTTGATTACACATCCGTTGAACGCAAAAAATCCACGGTCACAGTTGCTTGGCTGGCGCATCTACTGCTGAACTATAGCCCTTTGACTTTGATTTTCACTAGAATCCTCCGCGTACACGGTATGTCCGTTATGCTCTACTGTCGTCAAGAAACAAACGGCAACGTGAGCTATTCTGAGGCGGCTGAAATAATGGCTATAGTCAACCCTGCCCAAGCTTCGGAAACGCTGATTCAGCCTGGCTATGCCTCAAGCGATGTCATCCGCGTTTACACAGTTTCCAGCATTGCGCACAGGGATAAGATAACCTTTGACGCTAAAGAGTACGAGGTCGGTCCTATCGAAGAGTTTCGTTTTCAGAATCAACTCATGTACCGCACGGCGGTTTGTAGGAGGCTGATTCAATGAGCACGCCAGAAGACCCGAAAGAGACCCTGAAAACCTTGCTCCACGACAATTTAACACTCCTTAAAGACGATGAACTCACTCCCGCGACTGTTCTAGTTTGTGACGAGTTTAACGAGGAATTCTGGAAAAAATACGATGTAATCATCACATGCGGACTCGTCAACACGCGCGAACAGCTAGCCAACCTGGGCGGAACACTGCGCCAAGTAATCGCAGACTACCGCGTCGGAGTCTGGACCAGAGATACAGCAGGAATCACTGGTCAAAAAATGCGGTGGAAAACGGTTCAGGGAGTCACGCAGATAGTGAATGCTCAAATGAAATCGCCCGGCGGCATCCTCAACTGGATGCGGTTGGCGTCTTGCACGGACGCTGACAGGACCGATCTAAAACCCGTGCTTTATCACTCTGACATTCTTGTTGAAACGCATCGCATGGAAAATGTATAGGAGAAAACAGAAAAATGAGCACACCAATGTTTGGAGGACACGAAGCCAAAGCCTACTTCATAGAAGAAACCACGTATGGCGAGACGCCTGCGAACCCGACGATGGCAGCAATCGGCGTCGTTCAAGAAGCCGAACCCACTCTGGACGCGAATTTGGTCAAACTTCGCGGGATAGGCTCGCGTGACTTGCAATTTCTTCGCAAGGGACTGCGACAAGCCGAACTGAAAATAACCTACAACCCGCAGAACATCAACCTGCTTCAGCACGTTGCCACATTGACTTCTTTGAGCGTCGAGGTTTTCTACGAAAAACCCAGCAACATCATCAGCGTTTTGCACAAGGGCTGCCGTATAGAGAGTCTGAATATTGAAGTCTCGGCTGAGGAAATGATGAAAGTCACAGTCGAGCTGGTCGGGCAGAATATTGCTGTCGGCACGGCAAAAATTGGCGCAAACTATGGCGATTATTCCAACACGCCAGTGGCATGGCACGACACTTACGTGAAAAAAGACGGAGCGCCTTTGGAACGCGTCACCGACTACAGCTTTAACATCAAGAACAACCTGAAAAAAATCGCCGTCATACGCTCTGCAAATGGACACTTGCTCAAGTACCTGCCTGGAAGACACCGCGAAATCAGCGGCGAACTGATCTGCGACTTCGAAAACAAAGACGAACTCGACACGTTGTTGAACGATACAGAATTCAGTTTGGAATTTGGACTAGGCGGTTCGAATAAGGCTGTCTTTAGCGGCTGCAAGTGGGATTCGAGCACGTTGTCCACGCGTGCAAGTGAACTGGTCGCACAGAAGCTGCCATTCACGGCGAAAACCATGACGATAAGCTGAGGCTGATGCGCATGGAACTGAAGCCTTTGAGAAACTTTGGCCGCGAGGCTTGTCTGAAGAAGAAGTGGTTGCGGCTCTGGGACCAGATAGGTGAACGCATGCTGCGTCTGCCCAAACGCGAGCAGGACATCTTGCTTGAGGATTTTCGTGTGGCTATAGAGAGCCGCATCATGGTTATGGAGAGAGTTAACGATGCAGAAGGAAGAAGTGACAGTTGACGAACGTTTCGGCGGAGAATACGCGGGCAAGTACGTGTTCGGCGAAATAAGCTGGGCTCGACGAAGCCATATCATACAAAAACACACGCAATATCACCCCGTGACAGGACAGATTCAGAACAGCGATTATGTGGCCATTCAAGCCGAAACCGTGTGGGCGAGCTTGAGGGAACAACCGCAGACTAAACCGTTGAGTTTGGAAAAACTGTTGAGCGAAGGTGAAGACGGCGTTCCCACAGCCTTGGGCGAGCTGTTCAGTCAAGTGGTAAACCGTTTGTGCGGCGTCAGCGTGGAAGACGCAAAAAACTCGTGAGGGCGATGAGACGTGGAAAACCACATCCGAGCCTGTCCAAGTTTCGGCTTTGCAAGGAATTCGGCTGGACACCAACGCAACTCGAATGTCAATCTGCCAAGACAATTGAAGAGTTCATCGTTATTCTCAACGAAATCGACCGCCAAACCGAAGCTGAAGTGGAGAGAGCCAAGCGTGATAGAGGAGGCTTAAGCCATGTCCGTTGAAGTGCAAATGGAGTGGGAAGGCATGGATCAGATGGCGAGCAAGTTGCAACGCTTAGAAGGTTCGTTAAAGTCTCAAGTACAGCAGAGCCTTGAGGATTTGGCTTCCTCCATCGAAACCACAGCCAAACAACTGGCACCGACAAAAACTGGCTACCTTCGCTCCACAATTTCCACCCAAACCAGCGATTGGACTGTCAAAGTGTGCGCGACTGCGCCTTACGCGGCTTTTCTGGAATTTGGCACGCGACGAATCCGCGCCTTTAGATTCTTGTCCAGAGCGCTAGAGGAACATATTCCCAAGCTTGGGAAAATGCTAGACGATGCTGTTGATGTGGCGGTTGCGGAGGCGTCGAGGACGTGAGTTTTCATGAGGTTAGCATTGTCGTTCGAGCCGTGAACCGTGCGAGTAACGAGTTTGCACGGATAAACACCGATGTCACCAGTTTATCTGCGCGTGTCAGGTCTTTGGGCGCAACTATAACGGGTCTAGGCGCCACGGGCGTGGCCATCACGCACATCGCCAGCGAGTTTGGTTTTCTTGACGCACAACAAGCTAAGGTGGCTAACAGCGTTTTGTCCGTGGTCACTGCTTTGGGTTTGTTCCTGCGCACCAGTTGGGGCGTCGCTATAGCGCAGAAGGTGTACACAGCAGCGACAATTTTGTCAGCGAATGTTACGTGGATTCTAAACTCCGCGCTCGCCATGAAAATAGCACTGCTAACGCTTGGGATTGGCTTGATCGTGGCTACGGCGGCGTACATGGGTTGGCTGGCTTCTTCAACGCGTGACGCGGCGTCGGCCATGGGTGACTACAACGCTGAACTGGCCAGAACACCCAGACAAAGCAACTCAACGGGCGGTGGCAGCGTGAGTTTGGAGGAACTCCGCAGAAGAGGCGTTGAATGATGACTGTTGCCCTTCCAGTTGCCAGAGTTGAGATTCTGCGTGGCCTGTGGCTGAACGACGATGACTTTCAAGACGGCTGGACGGTTGCAGGCGGAACAATGACAACTGACGGAGAAAACGTCACACTGGTCATAAACGTGGACATGGTTTCGATTTCCAAACCCTGCGGTTTCGACACGGCGACGTACAAGTATGGAATCATAAACTGCGCAGCGTTATCGGCATCGCAGTGGCAGTTCAAAGTGCGACGGGCAAGCGACCAAGTTTGGATTACCATTGACACCTTCACCAGCGCAGGCATAAAAACTGTTGACATCTCCCAAGTTTATTCTGGCCAGGTGGACATGATAGGCATCAGCGCTTCAGGCAGTGCGGGACAATCTGCGCAGTATGATTACGTCATCATTGCCAGTCAAACCATGCTCGTGCCCACCGAGGACAAAGATGTCTTGGACATGCGTGTGCATTTGGGCTTGGTGGACGAAGTCGGCAGTTTCGAGTTGACCATGCAGAATTTCGACGCAAAATACACTGAACAAGTGACGGCGGGCAATTGGATAAAAATCTGGGCCAGCAGAGCAGATGCTACTGTGCTTAAAGTATTCACTGGCCGAGTGGAGGAGGTGGAATTCGACGCGTCCGCAACCGAGAACTACGTAACACTGCGGGGTAGAGACCGCGGAGAAGAGCTCTTCCGTCGTACGGTAACAAAAACATATGTAAACGCCAAAGCCGAAGACGTTGCCAAGGATTTAATCGACAATTTCACAAGCCTGAAGCACGTTAGAGGCACAACCGAACTCGTTGAAAACAGCGACACCACCTACGCTCAGCTCGAGTATGAAAACACACCCCTCTTTGATATACTCAAAGACATAGCCCAAAGCGCCGCGAAGGATAGCGTTATCGGGTTTGATTTCAGAATGGCATGGGACGGCAAGTTCGAGTTTTTCAAACGCAACAGCAAAACTTCACCAGTTAGTCTAACGGATCGAATAGAAGTCGCCGAATATAGGAAGGACATTCACCGTATCCGCAACAGGGTTACAGCTTATGGCGCGGCGGAAAAAGCAAACCCCGGCAACAGAGACGCGTGGACAGAGGACTTGACGGTTGGTTCGGGTCAGCTGATTTACTACGAAGACGGTGAGCTCTTCGGCTGGTGGGAGCCCGTCGGTTATTGCAGTGTCGCGAAGGATGCTTCGACGCGAATAGTCGGCAGCTATAGTGTCAGGCTTTCGACGACTCAAGCCGTCGGGTCTTCGGTTTTAGACTGGTACTTCGCCACTGGGCACCTTTTCGACGCGAACAAGTACCCGAGTTTGACTTTTCAATTGCGCCGCGAGAACGCTCCTGGAGAAGTGGGCGTCAAGATCGAACTCTTTGACAGCAGCGGTCAGAAAGTGAGGCGCATTTTCCGTACCGAGCCTGACAAGTGGGACCTGCAGAGTTTCAGCGTAGGCGAAAAACAGGACAGCGATTGGACGCATGATGAGTTCAACACGCAAGCATTCAACTGGTCAGAGATTAGGCGTATACGGTTTGAGGCTTATTTCAACGGCAATGGCTCAGGAAGCTTCTGGATGGACAATCTTTTCTTCAACAGCAAACGCTGGGAAAGCACGCAAGAAGACAGCGCAAGTCAGCAGGCTTATGGTTTGAGAGAGCTCGTGGAAGTGGACGAAGAACTCCACAGCGACAACGAGTGCAGCCTAAGAGCCCAGGCGGAGCTTTCGTACTTGAAAGACCCAGCAGAGTACATAACACTCAGAAGCGACGCTATAGTGCTTCCAGACGGACGCCTGATGCCTGGAGATGTGGTTCATGTTTCTTTGCCTAACGAAAACATTGACACCGGCTACCGCATACTAACAGTCGAGTACAGCCTAATCGCCAAAGAACAAACACTCGAAATCACCCTGGAACTCGGGAAAGAGCCGCCACAGTTAGCCAGCGTCATGTCTGATTTACGCTCGAAAACCGAAAGCCTAGCACGCAACAAAGCCGGACCAAGTGGAGTAGCCGGGGCTTCTGGCGGAGGCAGCGAGGGAAGTGATGGTGCACCCACGACGGCGACGTACATCACCGTGAACGATGAAACGGCAAACTTGCCCAACGCAGTGCGACATGTGAATGTTGCTGAAGCCGAGAAGCACACGCCGAAACTTCACAAAGATTCGCATAAAGCTGGAGGCGTCGATGCCTTCGCAGCGAATGACTTGTTGGATGCAGTTTCGCGAGTGAGAGTGAGGAAGAACAGCGGCGCATCTGATGTTGGTGCTCGGCGACGTTTGAATTTGATTGAGGGCTCTAATATTACATTAACAATTGCGGATGACCCGACGGATGAGGAAATAGACATTACTGTAGCGGCTTCGGGTGGTTCTGCCGTGCCGTTCTCTCTCTTTGGCTTTTACCTTTCTATCGGTTACAGTGCTGTGGGTAGTTACTATGATTGGGGTGGGGGAAGTCAATCTACTGAGAATTATGTGGAAATTCCGTGCGTGGCAGGAACATTAAAGAAACTCAAAATTCGTCTGGTTAATAAGCCGAACGGCACGACTTCTACTTGTCTTGTCGCCATCAGAGTAAATGGCTCTTCATCTTCTCTGCAACGCACCATGACACAGAGCGATGCTAATAACACGGTTTATGATGTTGCCGTTGACGTTGTCGTCAGTGAAGACGACAAAATTGATTTATACGTCAAACCGACAGCGGGAGACGCTACTTCGGGAAACTGGCAGATGGGCGTTTCTGCCTTTATGATTTCCTCTTAAAGAAGTTGGAATATGGCCTAAAGAATCAAGTGCAGGTGAGCGCGAGTATGACGGTGGATAAGACGCCACTAACTTACCAATCACTCTGGAAACCCCAACGGCTCAGACCTGATAGCATATACCTGTTCCATACATGCGTAACATGTGAGAAAAATGAAGACAATAAGAGGCGTCGATGAACAGTGATGATACGCGAGGTCTTGTACATGCCCAAAAACCTCCGTGACAGAGTGAAACAGGCAGTGAGGCGTTTTCAACAGGAGGAACTAAACAAAAATACGCTAGCTGAAACCGACATCAGAGACGTGGTCATAGTCTGCATCGCCGAGGCTTTAAGCAAAGTCTCAACCATGCCCCTGCAGGACTTCAAACAAAAAGTCCAAAATCTGAAAGCCGGAAAATAGTGAGGATTCGGCTTAACCTTTAATAGTTCTCTCTCGTCTCATGTTTTTCGATAAGGTTTGAGGATTACAAAGGAAGATGCCCGAAGATTCGTCATTAGCAAGCAATGTTTCCAGTTTCCACAGTTAGATGATGTCTCCAAGGAACAGGTTTTTCGTGTTCTCGAAGCGTTAGGCTGCGTTCAGATCGACACGATCAGCGTGGTTGAGCGAAGCCACTATCTTGTCATTTGGAGCAGACTCGGCAACTACAGAAAAGAGTTCTTAGACCAGCTGCTCTATCCCGACCGAAGAGTGTTTGAATACTGGGCGCACGCGGCTTCAATAATTCCCATAGAATACTACCGTTACTTCCTTCACGCCATGAAAGAGAGACAAAAAGAAATGCATGCAAAGGCGAAACGTTGGCTCAAAGAAAAAGCCAGCCTGCTCGACACAGTTCTGCGCGAAATCAAACGCGAAGGACCATTATGCTCGAAGAATTTCAGAACGGAAGATAAACAGAAGAAAAAAGAAGCAAATGGATGGTGGAACTGGAAACCCGCCAAAATCGCCTTAGAATTGCTCTACAATGCCGGCGTTTTGATGGTCGCTCGCCGCGAAAAGTTTCAGAAATACTATGATTTAACAGAAAACGTGCTGCCTTCGGGCGCAGATACGAGCGAGCCTACAGAAAAGGAAAGGCAACGCTTCTTCTTAGAAAAGACACTTCAAGCATGGGGAACAGCCGAACCAAAGGACATCGGCTATTATTTCTACACATGGTCCACCAAAACAAACGTAGGTGTCAAGGCACTCAGCAGTCTGGTAAGAGAATTAGAGAAAGAAGGCATCATCATGCAGGTGCACATTGAAGGTTACAAAAGTCCTTGTCTAATACTGAGTCGAGAATTGGAGAATCTAGAGAGAATTGTGGATACAAAAGAACAGAAAAACATCATAAGTTTCGTTTCACCATTCGACAACCTCACATGGGGCAAGCCGCGCATGCACAAACTATTCGATTTTCACACAACGCTAGAGACATACATTCCCAAGGCAACCAGAAAATTCGGCTACTACACGCTCAACATACTCCACAACAACCAGCTAGTCGGCAGATTAGACCCTAAAATGCACCGCGACAAGGCAACACTCGAAATCAAGACACTTGAACTCAAAAAAGGCTTCAAGCCAACCAGAGAATTCAAGGAGCAATTTCCTCTAGTCTTAGGAGATTTTATGAAATTCCACAACGCTGAAACAGCAAAAATCCCAGAAAACTACAGGCAAATGACAAAAAACGCCAGACTAGCTCCAAGCTAAAGCCATTTATGTATTTCCAGCCGTAATCCAATCACATGTTCTCTATTCATATTTGGATCATACCCAGATCTTCGTCGAATTCTTCTGGGAGGCGCTTTCTCTCTTAAATTGTCCAACATCTTCTCATTCTTTCTCATTGGTTCTACCTCTTCGTTCTATTTTGATATTAAGATTGGGCTGATCGAATGCAAGTGGAGGCAGAAGATGTGATAATAATTGCTCAGCAGTTATTTGTCTGACTTTTCCTGTTGGGGCAGTTTGTACCCAACCTTTCTTTTCCTTGACGTATCTCCATGTTCGCCCTTTCTTGGTTGTGATATAGATTATGTAGTCAGTGTTCATATTTCTCATCTTCGAGGTTGGCATTTGGATCATATTTGGATCCTAGTAGCAGCATATATGGAAGAGGTCTAGAGAAGCGTGCACACTGTCTCATAGAACAGAAACCTAACGAACCACCAACACTGGACAATGCGCATGATGCACGACACTTTCCGTCACGCTGCCGAGCAAGAAACGCCTAATCGCCGTTT
>DATKLC010000076.1:0-5460 GCA_035542635.1 Candidatus Krumholzibacteriaceae bacterium
GCAGACCACACAAAAGCACGCGGCGAAGTAGGCAGATGCGGCGTGGCAGTATCATCACTGCAAGATTTCGAAACACTCTTCAACGGAATCCCACTCAACAAAGTCACAACAAGCATGACAATCAACGGCCCCGCAGCCATACTATTAGCCATGTACGTCGCCATCGGCGACCAGCAAGGCGTGCCTCGCACAATGCTCGGCGGAACAACCCAAAACGACATGCTAAAAGAATTCTTCGCCCAAAAGCTCTGCATCTTTCCACCAAAACCTTCAGTGAAGCTCGTTACAGACATAATCGAATACTGCACAAAGAACCTCCCAAGATGGAACCCAATCAGCATCAGCGGCTACCACATCCGCGAAGCAGGCGCCAACGCCGTGCAGGAACTCGCTTTCACGTTATACGATGGAATTTCCTACGTTGAATCCACCATGGAACGCGGCTTAAAAGTTGATGAATTCGCACCGCGTTTGTCCTTCTTCTTTGCCTCGCATAACGACTTGTTTGAAGAAATCGCCAAATTCCGAGCAGCCCGCAGGCTGTGGGCGAAACTGATGAAGGAAAGATTCCACACCAAGAACCCGCGTTCGATGTGGATGCGGATGCACGTACAAACTTCAGGATGCACCTTGACCGCACAGCAACCATTGAATAACCTTATCCGCGTGACAATACAATCCCTCGCCGCAATTCTGGGAGGCACACAATCGTTACACACAAACTCATTCGATGAAGCCTTATGCCTACCATCCGAAGATGCAGTACGCGTGGCTCTGCGAACTCAACAGATAATCGCCCATGAAAGCGGCGTAACCAAAACCGTCGACCCCGTTGCAGGCGGATATTACGTGGAAGCCTTAACAAATCAGATGGAAGAAGAGGCAACTGAATACATCGAAAAAATCGACAACATGGGCGGCGCATACCCAGCAATCGAAAAAGGATTTTTCCAAAAGGAAATCGCCGACAGCGCATTCAAATACCAAAGAGAAATCGACACCTGTGAAAGAAAAATCGTCGGAGTAAACGATTACACAATCGCCAACGAATGCATAACCATACCTTTACTACGCATTGACCCCAAAGTGGAACACGAGCAAATTTCAAGGCTGCAGAAGCTTCGAAAAAAACGCGACAACACCAAAGTGAAGAAAATTCTTGCAGAACTCCACGATGACGCGGTTAAAGACAAAAACCTAATGCCTACCATAATAGGAGCCGTAAAAACATACGTGACACTAGGCGAAATCTGCGACGTGCTAAGAGGCGTGTACGGCGAATACAAAGAATTAATAATAATATAAAAGAAGGAATATACATGAGCAAAGAACGAAAAATCAGAGTTTTAATCGCAAAACCCGGCTTGGATAGCCACGACAGAGGCGCCAAAATCGTTGCGCGTGCTTTGAGAGACGCTGGAATGGAAGTGATATACACAGGGCTAAGACAGACACCAGAACAAATCGCCGAAACAGCGCTTCAAGAAGATGTTGATGTTATCGGCTTAAGCATCCTTTCAGGCGCACACACAACACTGTTTCCCAGAATAATGGGACTCGTAAGAGAAAAAGGATTAAATGACGTAATGGTTTTCGCCGGAGGAATAATCCCCGAAGAAGATATCACACAGATGAAGAAACTGGGCATAAAGGAGATTTTCGGTCCAGGCACGCCAACCGAAACTTTGGTGAAGTTTGTCAAGCAAAACGTGCCGAAAAGAACCTAAAACGATTGATGCATGTTGACTTCTGCCAAAATAATCGCTCAACGAGTGCTCAAAGGCGACAAGCGTTCCATAGCAAGAGCCATCAGCCAGATAGAAAATGAACAGCCAGAAGCGCAGGGAATCATTTCTTTACTTTATCCGCGCACAGGGAAAGCTCACATAATTGGCATCACAGGACCCGGCGGCTGCGGCAAGAGCACTTTGGTTGAAAAGCTGGTTAAAGAATTGAGACACAGAGGAAAAACGGTTGGTGTTGTTGCCGTTGACCCTACAAGCCCATTTACTGGCGGCGCTTTTCTCGGCGACCGCATACGTATGCAAGAGCTCAGCACTGACGAGGGCGTTTTTATTAGAAGCATGGCTACTCGCAACACTCCGGGAGGATTGGCAAGAGCTACGAAGGATGCTGTGCATGTCTTGGATGCTTCTGGCAAAGACGTGATTATAGTTGAAACCGCAGGCGCTGGACAGTCAGAAGTTGAAATAATCAAGGTTGCCTACACGATTCTTGTTGTTTCTGCGCCTGGTTTGGGTGATGAGATTCAGGCGATTAAGGCGGGCATCATGGAGATTGGGGATATTTTTGTAGTGAATAAGGCTGATAGAGAAAACGCTGACAAAGCTGTGATTGATATTCAAGCAATGTTGGAAACTGGTGGGAAGAATCAGGCGTGGAAGCCTCCGATAATTAAAACAGTTGCGATTAAAGGTGATGGTGTGAGTGAGCTTCTCGAAAAGATTTTGGAGCACAAGAAGTATCTGGAATCGGGCGTGTCTGCTTCTAGGTACAAAGCGCATGTTGAAGCTGAATTGTTGGAAGTGCTTAAGCAGAAGATTGCGCAGCAGTTGCTGGATGATTTGTTGAGAAAGGGCGAGCTGGATTCATTGCTTAAGAAGATTTTGGCGCGTGAAGTTGATCCTTATTCTGCAGCAGATAAGATTATTGCCGAGAAATTTGGAAAAACTGGGCGTAATTAGGCTTAGGGTGTAATAAGATTGAGAGAACGTTTGGAAAAGGGTTTGGTGCAGGTTTACACAGGCGAGGGAAAGGGAAAAACTTCTGCGGCTTTTGGGCTGGCTTTACGCGCTGTTGGGAGAGGGCTTCAGGTTTTTGTGATTCAGTTTATCAAGGGCGGGTTTGATTATGGCGAGCTTTACGTGGTGAAGCGGCTTCCTAATTTAGAGCTGAAGGCTTTTGGGCAGGGCAAATTTGTTACTCAGGTTCCAGCTGGCGAGAAGGATGTTGAACTTGCGAAAGAAGCATTGACACTGGCTAAGCGTGTTGTGGAGAGTGGCGAGTATGATGTGGTGATATTGGATGAGGTTAATGTTGCGATTCATTTGGGATTACTAAGCGTTGAGGAAGTTGTTAACTTGGTCAAAGTCAAGCCTAAGCATGTTGAACTTGTTTTTACAGGTCGGTACGCGCCAAAAGAAATTGTTGAAGTTGCGGATTTGGTCACCGAGATGCGGGAGATTAAGCACCCATACGCCAAAGGGGTAAAGCCGAGGAAAGGAATTGAGTATTGAGTTTTCTTGACTGTGTGTATCTGCTCTGCGCGCTTCTAGACCCGGTTCACTATATGATACAAATATGATTAGCACTTTTCAGCACGTTTTGGCACTTTTTGGGCTTAAGAATGTACGTCGCCATTTGTTTGTAGAAAATGCATGCTTCGTGTTATCCGAGGCTTTGCAGTAGCCATTCGACCCCCCATGCTGCGAGAATGAGCAGGTCTAGTGTTCCTGACGCCGCGGTCATGTTCTTGGCTGTGAATTCGACTTTTAGTCCCTCTACTCTCTTCACAAGTGGCAACAGTTCTGCAGCGTCGGCAAACTGTGTCCGCTGAAAGGTGACACCCATCTTAATCGGATTCTTAGCCACTAAAAGCTCAGCTTCGTGCTTCTGATATTTTTGGACTGCTTTTCTAACCGCTTTTTGTAGGTCTTTTTCAATGGTTTTCATGGCGGGGCTTCTTGCCGAGAGTCTGCTCAGAGATTGTTTCAACGCGACGGTTTCAACCCATGGTGCGTATTTTTTGACATCGTCCTTGAGGAGTTGCGCTTCGCCGGCAACCATAATCACGGGTACTTTGAATTCGCCTGCTAAGTATGCATTTAGGAGGAATTCGCTGCATGGAATTCCGTTGACTTCAATCCTGTGTATGATGCCGCCGCTTATGGTGTGGTCAAATGTGGATTTTGCCGTGCCAAACTTTGCGTGGTATCCCAAGAGAAGCGTGGTGTCGCAGCCTTCTATGCCTGCCATCATGCTTAAGGGTCGTGGATAGCCCCTGATAATCTCTATGTATTCTGGCAAATCGTCTATGAGAAGGTTGACCATGGGTCCATGGCTGTCGGCGATGACGACTTGGTCGAAGCCGTTTTTGTTTAACTCTTCAGCCACTGTGAGTGTTACTTTGGTGGCTATTCTTCTCGCTTCCGTGTATAAGGTGCCCTTCAACCCTAACTGTCCGGGAATTACGATGTAGGGCATGCCTTCCAAATCGACTGAAATCAGGGCTTTCATGAAACTCGCCTCACGTTCATACGATTATTGGGTATATCTCGTTTTCCACGTACTCTAAATATTTGTCCTTGTTGGACAGGTTGAAAATGGTCACTGAAGCATCGCGTGTAACGCCCACCACGTAACCGTACTTTCCCGCTCGCGCGACAATGTACCATAAATCGCCATGCTTGGAATAATCGTCAAAAAGCGAAGTGCCGACTAAATCAGGCCCATACAGCGATAGTTTGTTCACGTTGGGAATGTCCACGTTGTCGAAGAAGGTTATCTTCGTGTCCTCTGGGTTTTTTAAGTGAAACTCACGCAGAGTCTCAGGCGCTATTCGGGCTTCAATAATGCCTCCGACTTTTTCGAATATTGTTTCGCTGAGTTTGTTGGCTATGAAGTTGGCTAAGCGTTTCTTCTCCACCACGGTTAAGAACACAGTGCCCTTCGCTATTGTGAAACTGAACACAGCCTCCACAGTACGCGGGAACGGAACAATCTTGCCGCGATGAAACACGTGCACAGCATAATCGTGCGAATACACGCCTCTTAGCGTATTTTCCTTGGCTAAAAGATTAGTAACCTCGGTGATTAGCGTAAACTTGTAGTCACCTTCTTCGAATTCTTCTTCCGTGCGATATCCATCTAGCTTTGCCGCCACTTCTTCTATGGGCATGGGTTCAACGAACTTGAAGACTTTCCCTGCAGTGACCATGATAAACACCTTCCACAGCGTATTAGAACATATCTGCTTATAGAATTTTACACCTCTCACGATTTGGAGCCTAGTAGCATCATACAATGAACCAATCTAGCAAACGCTGAGCAGAGACACATAGGAATAGAAAATTACAAAATCTATATGTATCCAAGGAAACCTTCTCTATTCTCTCTAATCCTTTACTGGAGGAATTCGCGTCTGACAGACCTAAAAAACAAACTACTCGACAACACCACTGGAAAACGCGTCTTACTTTTGGGCAACGAAGCCATCGCCCGCGGCATACTGGAAACAGGAATAGGTGTCATGACCACATATCCAGGCACACCAGCCTCAGAAATCGCAGATTCAATCGCCCTCGTTGCCAAAGATGCTGACATGTACATGGAATACTCCACCAACGAAATCGTAGCATTAGAAACCGCAGCAGGCGCAGCCATCTGCAAAGTCCGCGCGCTCACCGCCATGAAACACGTAGGCTTGAACGTGGCAGCGGA
>DATKLC010000077.1:0-7130 GCA_035542635.1 Candidatus Krumholzibacteriaceae bacterium
AAGAGCATACGCAAAAACCTCAATCTTCTCAGGGATTTCCTGTTTTTTAATAGCGAACCTTTTCTCCAAATGAAAGTAGATTGACTGCTTGGAAGATTCTCCTAACGTAGATAATCCTTCATCAACTGCTTCAAGGAGAAGCCGATTGAATTCCCATGAGGACAATTTCAACCCTCGAACCTAATTTGACATAATGAAATTAAAACGTAAATCTACCGTAACTGTATAAATTAATTATGAATTACTAGTTTGGCTGCATCAAATTCTAATTTCGACTCCGAATAATCACGAATAACAATCAACACCACCCTATTTAATAACAAGAACCTTTCAAATTAAAGGCAAAGAAGTTGGTAGCCCGGGAGAGATTCGAACTCTCGTCAATGGCTCCAAAGGCCACTATGCTTGTCCACTACACCACCGGGCTTCAAGGCAAACTTTTACAATACTCCTAAATAATAACTTTAACCATAAGCACATGAAACCAAATTGGGCGTCAACCTTACACCCATAATAATCAAAAAAGTGCTCAGCCTAGACGATTTACGAGGCAAGAGCCTAGCCGTCGACGCGAATAACTATCTCTATCAATTCTTGGCACTCATCCGCACGAGAGACGGGACGCCGTTAAAAGACAAGAAAGGCAACATCACTTCGCACTTGGCGGGGCTAATGTTTCGCTCCACGCGATTAATCCACGACTACCAAATAAAACTCATCTTCGCCTTCGACGGCAAACCACCCAAACAGAAAGAGCAAGAGATAAGCAAAAGACGCCAACTGCGAGAGAAGGCACTGAACGAATATAAGCAAGCCATTGAAAAAGGCGACCTTGCCACCGCATGGTCTAAGGCTGTGATGACAAGCCGATTAACCACACCCTTAATAGAGGACGCCAAACGCTTACTCTCACTTCTGGGAATCCCATTTGTACAGGCGCCAAGCGAAGCCGAAGCACAAACAGCGTACATGGCGAAAAAGGGCGACGTGTGGGCGGCAAGCAGCAAAGACTACGACAGCCTACTCTTCGGTGCACCACGACTACTGCGGTACCTAACAATCTACGGACGCGAATTCTACCCGAGCAAAGGCACGTCGAAGCCCTTAAAGCCCGAACTCATGGAACTGGAAAAAATACTAACACACAACGGCATAACCCGGCAACAGTTAATCGACATCGCCATACTCGTCGGCACAGACTTCAATCAAGGGGTAAAAGGAATAGGACCGAAAACAGCCCTGAAACTCGTAAAAGAGTATGGCAGCATAGAAAACCTACCTGCAGGAACAAAATCCCGCTTAACTGGAAATTTTGACGAGATTCGAAGTATCTTCTTACAGCCTTCTGTAACAGATGATTACGCTTTAGATTTCGGCGTATTACAAGAAGAAGCGCTTTACCGCTTCCTGTACGAAGAAAGAGACTTCTCCAGAGAACGTGTGGAAGTGATTGTGGAGAGAATGAAAGAATTCTACGCTCACCAAAGACAGGTGCGCCTGGAAAAATGGTTTTCAAACGATTCATAAGCTGCTTAGCGTCTAAAGTGTTAGAAAGTTATTTAAACTATATCGTACGAAAAAAGGATACGGTGAACCATTAGAAGAGGTTAAAAAATGAGAACGGATTACATCTTATACATCGTTGCAGTGATTTGCTTCATCATCGCCGCAGGTTACGGCGCTGCCTATCCATTCACAGGAGACACGGCAAACACAGCCATAGTAATAGTTCTAGCCATCATCGGAATCATATTCATCTGGGGCGGTTACTCTCTACGACCATCAACAACAAAAGTGACACGCACAGAAACTACCATGCCGCCCACTAAGCCAGTAATAGAAGAAGAACAACCAACCACGGCACCACCAACGCCAATGCCTGAACCAGAGCCAGAACCTACGCCTGCGCCCACGCCAGAACCAACGCCGATGTCTGAACCTGAGAAAGCAGAAGAAGCACCACAGCCCGAAACATCGCCACCTGAAACAAAGCCTGTAAGAAAGCGAAGAGAAAGAAAGAGAACTGCTTAAAACCTTCTCTTCTAAACTTCATTTTGTATTTTAGTAGTGTATTTCACCAAAAAACTGACTACTTCTCTGCCTTCTTTTTTAAGGCGTCTTCTACGCAGAAGCATTTTTGGACGTGAGTTCGCCACTCGTCGCAGACGCTAAGGGTGGGCGTGAGGGCTTTGTCGCCCCTTAAGTATCGTCTCATGCAGAACACGATGTCTGGATAGTCGTAAGTGTTGTGCGAACTACAGTTGCCACAATACCGTTTTTCCGCGCTTTTTTCTTTCATTCGCATTTTTTTCCTCCATATACGACTTACAACGGCTTTTTATTAAGGCGTTCCTCCAACGAGGCAACCATCAGGGGGAAGACGATTAACACGTCGCCGATGACCATGACCTTCTCAGCTGCACGCTTCACTTTGCCCCAACTTATGGTTTCTTCCAAGGTGGAACCCGAGAGCCCGCCCGTTTCGGGTCTGTCCATAGTAATTATCACAGCATAGTCTAATCCTCTCTTCGCTGTGACTGCCGCGTGCTGAACCGTGTTGCGCGGCACACCGCCACCCAGAACCACCATACCTAAACGGTCAGAGTTTGAGGCGATATTCATTATTTCTGAGACTTCTTTGAAAGCGTCCACCTGTAATAGCTGCTTTGATTTAGTGCGTTGCTGATAGAGCCAGTAGATGAAGCCAAATTCAGAATCGCGGATGGCTGGAAGAAACAGAGGCGTTTTGGTTTCGTATGCCGCTCTTACTATGGAATTCGGGTCTTTCAGTCGTTTGCCGATTTCCCACACAAACTCGTGCGTGGCCAAAGGCTGATTTTTAGTGTCTCTGGCGATTTCGTCAAACATGTCCGACAACCCAGAGTCGAGTTTCAGGTAGTCGTCTTCGGTCACGAAAATGTCGTAGATGCGGTAAATATGGTACTTGTAGAGCGTAAAATCGTCCACTAAGTAGTGACCTTTGTAGTGGTGGCCGCCGAAGGCTTCGATCAAATCGTGCACCATGTTTGCTGCCGTACTCACGACCACGTCTACTCGTCTTTTGCGGATTAAATCAGCAATAACCGTCCGAAGCCCAGCGGGAACGATAGCGCCGGCCACTGTTAGAAATACAGTACAGTTTTTGTCGCGCACCATTTTTTCGAAAATGTCGCAGGCAGTTGCCACTCTTCCAGCGCCGAAGCAGCCTGACGCATCGAATTTTTGGATAAGCTGATCCACAGTCATAACGGAGTCGATTTTTATGTGCGAAACGTATTCTCTGAGAAAGTCTTCTCGCTTCATTTTTCACACGACGTTTTAGTGTGCATATTCCGTGTTAAGAAAGAAAAAGTTTTCCCTATAAGAGGAACTAATTTTAGAGACTAAAATTGGCTCTTTTTTGTAAAGAGGTTTATTTTGTGTCCTAGTTTTTTGCGTTGAATAAAACAAATTGAAAAAATGAAAAACTAATGCCGATTGTTTATTCGGTTTCCTCTGTCTCTTCGTCTGTTGATTGCGTTTCCGTCTCTGTCGTCTCTTCGGTCTCTTCGGTCTCTTCAGTTTCTTCAGTTTCTTCCTCTGCTGCTTCTGTCGGACCCTCGCTCTTGCCGACGACTTCTGCCTCTGCCGCACGTCGACTCACGCGGGTTATGCGTATCTTCACCTTGTCACCTGGCTTCGTGTTAGGCACAAAGCACACTAAACCTTTTATACGCGCTATTCCTTCGCCTCGTCGGCTTGTCTCTAGAATCTCCACGTCGTATTCCTTACCGACCTCAACTGGTTTTGGTGGGAATCCTCTTCGTGGACCGCCGAAGCCTCGTCTTTCGCCGTATCCTCCTCGTCTTTGTCCGTATCCTTGCCCGTATCCGCCGCGTCTCTCTCTTCTTTCTTCACTCATTCGTTTTTCACCTCGCAACGTGTTTATTTTGCCTTGGTCACGTCAAGCGTGCCGTATTTGCCTACGTTCAGTTGGACTTCTCCCTTGAAGCTTGTCACGTAGCCTTTATTGATTTTGACCGTGTCGTTTATGTCTACGTTGTTGATTTGTTCGTTCCAAAGCGTGAGTTTTATGGAGCCCGTGCCGTCGCTTATAACAGCAGTGGCAACATTGTACATTTCGTCCTTGTACCGCGACAAAACCTGGCGCGGCGCCGATTTCTCAATCACTTTCGCTTCTATACTGACGTCTCTCATGCCGTTCTTCAGGTCTTTTATCTGCAATTTTTTCCTCCCATTAAGCGTTTTTCCTTTTTGCTGTGTTAAAAACGAATTGACGTTTTAATTGTGGTTTTTTGTCGTTCGTCTTCTGCATCTATCGGTTCGTCCTTTTTGCGAAACCAGCCACGGAACGAAGCAGGCTTTGTCGAATAAAACGACTCTGGCGGTTTCTTCGTTCGAGTTCAGGCTAGCGAGAGAGAGGATTAACCATGCGAAGATATAAGGTTTGTCATTCGTACCTCAACGCCTGCACTGGGTCCAGTTTTGCCGCTTTTCGCGCTGGGTAAAGCCCAAAAATGACGCAAACGACTACCGCAAATACTAAGGCGATGATTGTCCATTCAGGCGAGAATATCGGAGTAATCGTTAGATTCTGGCTTTGGTTACCAGCGGAACTGAAACCTGAACCTTGCTGTGAAGACTGCACAAGACCAGACACTGCGAATGCCAGTACGTAGGAGAGCCCGTATCCTGTGGCTATGCCGATGATGCCGCCAATGATGCCTATTAGCATTGTCTCCGTTAGAAACATTGAGAGAACTGTTCGACTTCTCGCTCCGATTGCTTTCAGAATTCCGATTTCCCGTGTTCTCTCCATGACAGAAACGGTCATGATATTCATAATGCCAACCCCGGCAACTATGAGCGAAATCGAAGCGACGGCCAGGATAAAAATCGTTATCAAGTTTATGATGTTGTCCACCTGACGCACCAACGATGAAGGAACGAAGACGGTAACCGAATTCTTAAAATAATTTTCAATTGCTTTGCTCACGTCCTCTGAAATCTGTGGGTCAGTGATTTTAACGAGTATTATTTGGTAGCTTTCGCCGATTCCTTGTATATTAGCTGCTGTGTCAAGAGGGATGAATGCCCAGTAGTCGAAGTTGGTTAATCCTGACGTCCCGCCTTCTGCAAGGATGCCAGTGATAGTGTACGTTTCGTTGTAGGTGTAATGGGACGGCGGGTTAGTAAACAGGTTGATCTGCATTTGCAGGGTCACGTTTTCACCAACGCTTGCGATTAGTGTGTCATTCACGGTGGCTGCCCTGTAACCGAGAACCATGCCGTTAGTCTCTGTTGCATTTGGAAAATGTCCTCCTGGTAAGAGGTGAAATCTTTGGGGCAGCATTTCTTGCATTTGGGTGAAGTTAATGGCTCCAACTGTGAAAGCTCCCAACCCTTCATGGTTTGTTGTTTTGTTGACTGTGGCTGTTGGCAACGTTATCATTGGTGTCACGAGAGTCACGTTCTCTATCTTTGTGAGGTTGGAAACGTCGCTTGGCGAAAACCCAAATCCTCTTAGTCCGCTTGTAAAGCTTCCTGGAATGACTATTAAGACGTTTAGTTCAAACCCTTGTTGCAGTCTCTGATTAACGCTGAACCGTAGTCCTTCACCTAGTGAGGCGAGTCCGATTATCGTTGTGATTCCAATGACCACGCCGAGCGTAGTAAGTGAGGTTCTGAGTTTTCTTTTTTTCAGGTTTTCCCAAGCCATTCCGAACATTTTACCCGTTTTCATCGCTTGCTCCTCCTTGGCGCTTCTTTCACGCCTTCGATTAGGCCGTCCTTTAAGTAAATGATACGGTCTGCGTTTTCGGAGATTGTGGGGTCGTGGGTGATTATCACGAAGGTTTGTCCCTTTTCTTTGTTCAGCCTTCGCATCAGTTGGACTATTTCTCCGCCTATTTTGGTGTCAAGGTTACCCGTAGGCTCGTCTGCAAGGATGATTTTTGGGTTGTTTACCAGGGCTCTCGCGATTGCCACGCGCTGTTGCTCTCCGCCGCTGAGTTCAAAAGGACGATGGTCTATCCGAGTGTCCAGACCTACAAGTTTCAGCATTTCCTTCGCTCTTTCTCTTGCCTCTTTTTCAGGCACATCGGCGATGTTCAGTGGCAATTCCACGTTTTCCAAGGCGGTTATTCTGGGTAATAGGTTGAAGAATTGGAAGACGAAGCCGATTTTTGTTAAGCGGAGTCTTGCCCGTTTATCGTCGCTGAGTTGGAGAAGGTTTGAGCCGTCGACGATTATTTCTCCTCCGTCTGGGCGGTCTAAGCCTCCTATCAGATGGAGAAGAGTTGACTTGCCACTACCGGAAGGCCCGAAAATTGTAAGGAACTCACCTTCTTCAACATCAAAACTCACGCCACGCAGGGCTGGCACTGAAACTCTGCCCATTCGATAAGTTTTCTTCACGTCCTTAACTTCAAGCACTGCTGCCATCGCAGTCACCCTGAAAGAATCACATAAAACATCATGCACTTTTATTTAAGCATTAAAGTGAACTCTAAATCAGATTTTCTTCGCTATTAGAGAGATTTGTTCTAGAAAAAACTTCTATGTGCATTGGGGCATCATGACTTTCAGTTTGTCTTCATTGGTTACTCTTTTTCGTCTTCTGAATAGCCGAGCAAGTCTTTCAGCGACTTCACCTCGTCTCGGAGCATAGTTATCTCGTTCTCTATCGCGTTTGCCTTCGACTCAGCTGCCTTCTTCAACTCATCGATTTCTAAAAGAAGGCCAGACCTTTCGCTTTCCAGTTTTTGAAGTTTTTCACGTAGGTTTTTCAGCGTGTTCACGAATTCTCCCTCAATGCCTCTTAAATTTTCCACAATACCTTTAACGCTTGTTGTTTCTGTCATCTTTTCAAACGATGCTCTAAACCGTGTTTGACAGTTGGGGCACGCGAACATCCCGACATTCATCTTAGACCCGTCGCCTGATTTTGATGTTTTCCGCGGCAGTGGCCATGACTTCATCGGAGTTTCCACGTTTGTTCCGCACTTCGGACAGGTGACCAACTTTTGCAGCCCCATTTACATAGATACATGACATCCTAATGTAAATGTGTTTTCATCCATAAGAATAATAGCGTACCTTTAATACTCTAACGCCTAAAAAGTGCCAAA